>JASHSU010000124.1 GCA_030038605.1 Thermoplasmata archaeon
CGGCCCGCGTCACTGATCCCCATCTTCCGGGCGATGTCCGAGCGCGCGGGGTCGATGACGACCAGGTACCCCTGCCACTCGCGCGACGTCTCGCCGCCGCACTTGGGGCATTTGGCCGCGTCGGTGATCGTCCGACAATTCTTGCAGGCCTTCAGGTTCATCATGCGGCACCCTGGGCGGGCTTGGCCGCCGCCGGAGCTTTCTTGGCCCCGCCACCGGCTGGGGCGCGCTTACCGGACTTCTCGTCCGACTTCTTGTGCGCCTCAACGATCCACTCGAGCCGGCCCAGTGCGGGCTGGCGCATCGTGAGACCGATCCGGCTGTCCCGCGGGGAGATTTCGGACAGGGAGAGGGAAACGACTCGGGCCCGGACTTTGTAGCCGACCTTGAGGTCACGTTTGGTCTCGACGCCGACCAACCGCTGGTTGTGCTCGTCAATGTTGACGCGGTCGTCCATCACCTGCGAGACGTGGAGCAGGCCGTCCAGCGGACCGAACCGGACGAAGGCACCGAACTTGCGGATCTCGACGACCGCCCCCTCGACGACCTCCTGGATCTCCGGGCGGAACAGGAGCGCCTCGTACTCGACCTCCTGGTAGACACCGCCGTCGCCGTGGATGATGTGCCCCTCGCCAATCGACTTCACGTCGCGGATGGTGACGGCCAGGTTCTGGCCGTCGACGAGTTTCCCCTCGAACTGCTGCTGGGCGAGCTCGGTGAGCACGGTGCCCACCTCGGCACCGAGCCGCTCGGGAGGGATGCGGACGACGTCCCGTCGGTGATCGAGATAATACATGTGCGGCGCGCGAGTAGCGCCTTATATAAGATACTTGGGGTGGCTGCTGGCCGCCGTCGAAGCGGTCGGCGGGGCCCTCACGCTTTCCCGGGGGCGGGTGCGGAGGGCGACGTCGCGGGCGGCGGGCGCCGCCGCCAAAGGACGACCACGAGCAGCACGACGACCACCCCGGCCAGCGCCGCGACGAGGGCCCAATCCAGGGCGTTCAGGGAGCTTCCCCCGCCGGAGCTCGAGGTCGGCGCCGCCGAGACCGTTACCGAGAGCGTCGTGGAGGCGGTCCCGTTGACCGCGTCCTTCAAGGAGAGTACGACCGTGAAGGTGCCGAGCGACGTGAACGCGTGGCTGATGTTCTCGACCGAGGAAGTCGTTCCGTCCCCGAACGACCAGCTGTACGCGTACGGGGGGTGACCCCCGGCGCCCAGCGCCGAGAACGACACCGCCATCTCGGTGTACGTCGCCGTCGTCGAGGCGTGAGCCTGGACGGTGGGGGCCGGCACCACCGTGACGTTGAACGACGCGTTTGCGCGGGGGCCGTCGGTCGCGTTCACGTAGAAGTGCCCCGTGTAGAGGCCCGGGGCAATGTAGGTGTGGCTGGCCACGGCCGCACCGAGAGTGCCGGTGCCGTCGCCCCAGTTCCAGCTCACCGCGACCGACTGGTTGAGCGCCGAAAACACGCCGGCAAACTGGAGGGAGGCGCCGACGTCCGTCGAGGCCACCGCCGGCGCCACCGAGACGGTGATCGAGGAGTACGCGACGACGACGACGGTCTTCTGCACGCTCTCACCGACCAGATCGCGGACCACGACCGGCTCCGAGTAGTTTCCCGGATCGGTGAAACTCGTGTTCGCGTCCCAGGACGAGGAAGGGCCCCCGCTCAGATTCAGCCAATCGACGATGAAGGGAGGCACCCCGCCGCCGGGCCCTGAGCGGAGTTCCACGGGGGAGCCGGTCGGTACACGGGCCGGGACGACCGTGGGGGAGACGGACAGCGGGGACGCCAGCGCCCACGTCGCGCCCGGATAGACGTTCACCTGGCTCTCGCCGAGGAGGAAGAGGTCGATGCCCAAGCTCGGGACCCACGTGACGGTGTCGTTGGCAGCGATCCCCGGGTCGTCCGCGGGGCTCAGTTGCGTCCACGTTGCGTTCGTGAGCTGCCAGGTGTCGTTGTACAACGGCACCTGGCCGGTTCCGAATCCTCCGTACACGTCGACCGAGTCGGTTCCACCGTCCCAGAACACCATGTCCGCGGCCCGCGCGGACGGGGTCGCGCCGAGCGACGCGAACGAAAGTTGCGTCCAGTTGCCGTCCTGGAATACCCAGGTGGCGTTCGTCACGCTCAGGCAGCCGAAATCTCCCACGCAGCCTCCGAACAGCACGACGCGGTTGTTTACCGGATCGAACGCGCCTTGGATGAAGTGGAGGTCGCCGGGGGTCGGACCCACGGGGGAGAGCGCGTACCAACTATCGTTGGAGAAGAGCCACGTATCGTCGGTCCCGCAAGAGCCCGGGATACACCCGCCGTAGAGCAGTACCCCATTGAGTGCCGGGTCGGTCACCATCAGGCTGCCGTACCGGCCCTCCGGCCCCACGACACTCAGTTGTCGCCAGACGCCGGCCGTGCCGGTCCATTCCCATACCCACGTATCGCTGAAGAAGGTCCCTTGGTAAAACCCGCCGAAGAGGACCACGTCCTGTTCGCTCGGGTCCCAGGCCATCATGCCCACGGCCCGGACGGACGGACCCGGGCTCGTGACGTTCAGCCAGCGGCCCGACGGGAAGTAGACCCAGGTGTAGTTGGAGGCACCGGTCCCGTTCCGACCTCCGAAGTAGACGACCAGATTGGCAAGGGGGTCGTAGGTCGACGCGTACCAGCTCTCGTTGCCCGGGGTACCGGTCACGTTCGTGGTCAGGTTCCACCAGTTCTGAGACGCCGCCGCATGGGCCGTGGCCGGCTCACTCGAGCGAGCCAACGTCCGGCCCAAGGACCCGGCCGGGGAGACCATCCCCGGGAGCGGAGCGACCGGGCGGACCGCGACCAGGTCTCTCGGCGGGCTGTTGACCCGGTTGTCCGTGGAGCCGACGGCCAACAGAAGGCCCACGACTAGGATCGCCGCAACCTTCGGAACGGCCGACACAGGCCGGGGCGAGGCCCCATTCCCCCATCAACCTTCTGCCCGCCCTCACGGCGGTAGGGATCCAGGGCGGCGATCCAGGGTGACGGATGCGGTTCGGTCGGCGAACCGCCACCGAGGGAACGACTTCCGGAGGGCCGGTACCCAGGACGCCCACGCCCAGTTCCCCGCGGGCCGCAGACCGATCGGCGCCGGGGCTTCGCCGTCGCGGTCGATCCGGAAGCCCCATCGGGCGCCGGCGAGTGGCTCGACCGCTGCCGTGGAGGCATCCAGCCCGTCCCGAAGCGAGGGGACGGTACACAGGAACAGGTCGGCCTCCCACAGCACCGGCCGGCGTTCCGGACGCGTGGGCGCGTCGAAGAAGGTGGGCGCATAGCCGACGGCCGCGTAGGGAACGTCCCGACCCTGCAGGAACCATATCGGGTCGTGGTCGGCCCGGATCTCGCGCCCGTCGGGGGTTCGCTCGTTGACCATCTGGATCCATCCCAGCCAGTTCTCGTACCCGGAGCTCTCGGCCTCTACTCGGGCCGTGATGGTGGGAAAGCCGGTGCTCGCCGGAACGGTTTCCTGGGGCACCGTGGTCTCGGCGGTACCGAAGACGGCGGCCCAACCCGCTCGGGAGGGGTCGTCCAATCTCCGGACCGAGAAGGTGACCCGCCCTTGTCGGTTGCGCGACCGATACGGCGACTCGATGGTCGCACCGGGGGAGTCGTTCGGGTCCTTCGGCGTTGAAGTCGTTGCGGCGGGAACCGGTTGCGGTGGCAGAGTGGACGCGGCCATGGTGTCCTCACGTTCGGGACGCCGGGCGGGTCCATGCCCGAAACGCACCCGCGGAGGTAACCGGGGCCACTCACCGGACGTTCGTCCGATCGGTCCGCCCTAACTCTTCGTGAGGCCGAGCGTGCGGTCGGTGATCGCCATCGAGTGCTCGGCGTCCGGAGCGAGCTCGAACATCGCCCGCAGCGCGTCCACCACCTCGGGGATGACGATCGACTCCTGGTGGATCGCCTGGAAGAACCAGGCGTCGTGGCCGTCGACCTTGAGACCGTTCTCCCAGAGGACGTTCTCCATCAGGTCGTTCCGATTGAGGCCCCGATCCCGGGCGAACTCCATCGCCTGGGGCGTGCCGTCGACCCCTTCCCATGCGCCGAAGACGTGGAACCGCCGGCTGCCCCGGAACGCGGCCAGGAGCTCGGCTCCGTCCCGAGGCGGTGTCGCGAACCGGACGTGGTTCACGTGGACGTGCATGAGCGTCGTCGGCACGACAACCGCGGTCGTCGTGATGGGGAGCTGGGGGAGCACGGTCTTCACGTCCGGTCCGTGGTGCGACGGCAGCTGGAACGTCGGGAGGATCCCGTTGATCGGGCCCCGGTTCGTCTCCGCGGGGTCGGCGGCGCGTCGGACGATCGTCGCCTCCCAGCTCGTTACCGGCCAGCGGCGGGAGACGACCGCGCCGGCCCGGGAAAGCCCGGTCGTGTTGCACGAGACGACGCGGACGGCGTGCTTGCCTTTCGCGGCGTCGAAGTTGGCGAGGGCACTGAACGAGACCTCGGCGACGTCCGACTTCTCACCGCCCTGGAAGACGGAGCGGACACCCGCGGCCTTGTACAACTTGGCGTTCTCTTTCCCGACCTTGTCGGGTGCGGCGTCGACGACCACGTCGACCTGCCGGATCAGCTCGTCGACGCGACCGGCGGTGGGGACGCCGGCGGCGTCGAAGGCGTCCTTCGTGCCATCCCCGGCGATGTAGACCTTGTAGCCCTTGGCGACGGCCTGCTCCGCCTCGAAGTTGGGACGGGTCTTGGCGATGCCGACGAGGGTCAGATCGGGCTGCCGGGCGACGGCGTCCGCCACCCGCTTGCCGATCGTTCCGTAGCCGTTGACCGCGACCCGAACCGCCATTGAGCGACTCCGGTCAAAACAGAGTAAGGCGGGGTTAAGACGTAACCGCGTCCGGGCGCCCCGAATCCTTTAGGTGGCAGAGAGGGTCGGGCCCCGGGACCATGGATTTCCGACTGACCGACGAGGAAGAAGCATTCCAGGCCGCCGTCCGGAAGTTCGGCGACAAGGTCCTGCGGACCCACGAGCGCCAACTGGACGCCGAGGGCCGCATCCCCGACGAGGTCCTGTCCGAAATGGCCCACCTGGGTCTTCTCGCCATGCCGGTGCCGGCCGAATACGGCGGCATGGGCGCCTCGGCTGTGCTCACTGAGATCGCCGCTGAAGAGATCGGGCGCGGCGACTTTTCCATGGCGACGGCGGTGTTCTTCCTGCTCGAGGCGGGCTGGGGCCACATCCTCGCGGCTCACGGTACGGAGGAGGCCAAGCGGGAGGTGCTCCCGGCCGTGTGTGCCGGCAAGGCGTTCCTCGGGATCGCCACGACCGAACCGACCGGGGGCAGCGATCTCGCCAACATGCGCACCACGTCCCGGAAAGCGAACGGGGGTTTTGTCCTCCGGGGCGAGAAGGCGTTCGTCTCCGGGGTCGAGGAGGCGAAGCGGCTCGGGGGCGGTCATCTGACCCTCTCCAAGGCCGAGGAGGGAGGGTTCCGGTTCGCCTACGTGCCGACCCGGTCGCCCGGGATCACCACCCAGAAGTTCGACAACATGGGGCGGATGGGGATCTCGACCGGCGCGCTCACCTACGCGGACGCCGCCGTGCCGGCGAAGTACCTCGTCGGCGCCGACGGGAAGGGGTTCGAGGTCGCGATGGAGGGATTCTCTGTCGCGCGAACGTTCGTCAGCGCCGCCTGCATCGGGGCGGCCGAGCGCGCCCTAGAGACGGGGATGGCCTACATCCGCGAGCGGACCGCGTTCGGGCAACCGCTCGGCAAGTTCGAGGGCATTCAGTTCGAGCTGGTCGACCTCTGGACCCAGGTGGAGGCGGTCAAGTGGCAGTGCCGCCGCGCGGCCTGGCTCCTGGACACGTACACGCTCCGGGGCGATGAGTCCCACCGGTCGGAAGTGAACCGCGCCGTGGCCGCGGTCAAGCTCACCGCGCCCCAGATCTCGTTCGAGTGCGTGAAGCGCGTGATGATGTGGTTCGGTGCGGCCGGCTACACCAAGGACGTGGGGCTCGAACTCGGTTTCCGTGGGATCATGTCGTACCTGGTGGGGGCCGAGGGCGGCCTCAACATCATGCGGATCATCCTGGGCCGGGAACTCCTGGGGCGGGAGTTCCTCCCGTACAAGTAGGCCGATGCCCGCGCGGACCGCCGGACGGGGGGGAGCGCTCGACGAGCGTCCGTTCCACGCTTGGCTCCGCACCGAACTGACCGGGCCCTCGCGGGGCTTGCTCGGGCTCGGGGACGACGCGGCCGCGGTGCCGACGCCACCCGGGCTCGTCGCGGTCCTGACCACCGACGCGCTGGTGGAGGGGACCCACTTCCGCGCCGACTCACCACCGGACCTGGTCGGGGCCGCCGCCGCCAACGTGAGCCTCTCCGACCTGGCGGCCAAAGGGGCCCGACCCGTCGCCCTCCTGCTGGCGCTCCTCGCTCCCCCCGGTACCCCCCGCCGCTGGGCCGAGGCGGTGGTGCGGGGCGCCGACGGGGCCGGCCGTCGGGCGGGCGCCCCCCTGGTCGGGGGCGATACCAAGCCGAGCCCCACCCCGACCGTCGTGAGTTTCGCGATGGGCTGGGGCCGGCCCGACCGGCTCGCCCCACGAACGGGAGCCCGGCCGGGCGACATCCTTGCCACGACGGGCACCGTGGGCCAGGGCGGACTGGCGGCCCATCGACTGCGAGTCGCCCCGAAGGCAGGACCTCGCCACCGTCGGGCGCTGCGGGACCTGCTGACCGTCACCCCGCGCGTCGCCGAGGGGATGGCTCTCGTTCCCCACGCCCATGCGATGCTCGACACCTCCGATGGGATCGCCGACGCGGTCCACCTGCTGGCCGAGGCCAGCGGCTGTCGGATCCTGGTCGAGGATAGGCGGTTGCCGTACGTTGCGGGCCTGAGCGCCGCCGCCCGGACCGCCCCGGGGCGACGGCGGATCGCGTTCTACGGCGGCGATTACGAACTCCTCGCCGCCATTCCGGCCTCCTCGCTCGCGGCCGCGACGCGGGCCGTCCAGGAGGCGGGAGGTCGCCTGACACCGGTCGGTCAGGTCGTGTCCGGCGCCGGCGCCGGGCTGCAGACGGCCGGACGCATCGTCCCCCTGCCCTCGGGAGGGTGGCGCCCGTTCGGGGCGCGGCGCACGGACCTTCCGTAATAATCGTTTCGTCAGCGACCGTTCACCGTGCGTCCCTCTCGCAGGGTCGCGTTACTCTCAAGTAGCCGGGACCGGGTTCTCGACCTGCCCTATTGGGATGTGCCATGCCGAACAACGGTGCCACTGCAAACCCGTTCGAGACCGCGAAGCAGCAGATCGATATCGTCGCCGACTTGATCGGCATCCAACCGGGGATCCGGGAAGTCCTGAAGCACCCCAAGCGGGAGCTGACGGTCAATTTCCCCGTGCGCATGGACGACGGCTCGTACCAGGTGTACACGGGCCACCGTGTCCAGTACAACATGGCCCGCGGCCCGTCCAAGGGCGGAATCCGCTTCCACCCCGGCGTGACGCTGGACGAGGTCCGCGCGCTCGCGGCCTGGATGACCTGGAAGTGCGCGGTCGTCAACATCCCCTACGGCGGCGCCAAGGGCGGCGTCGTGGTCGACCCGAAGAAGCTCTCCCACGGCGAGCTGGAGCGGCTCACCCGCCGCTACGCCAGCGAGATCGCGCCCATCATCGGGCCGGAGATGGACATCCCCGCCCCGGACGTCTACACGGACGCCCAGACGATGGCGTGGATCATGGACACCTACTCCAGCCTGAAGGGCTACTCCGTCCCCGGCGTCGTCACGGGCAAGCCGATCAGCCTGGGCGGCAGCGAGGGCCGGGGCGAGGCGACGGGGCGCGGCTGCGCCTACGTCATCCGCGAGGCCGCGAAGGACGCCGGCGTGAAGGTCAAGGGCGGCACGGTCGCCGTCCAGGGCTTCGGTAACGCGGGCAGCGTCGCCGCCAAGATCCTCTACGACGAGCAGGGCGCCAAGATCGTCGCGGCGTCCGACACCAAGGGCGGTATCTGGAACGCGGACGGGTTCAACCCGCACGCAGTCGAGGCCCACAAGCAGAAGACCGGCTCGGTCGTCGGTTTCCCCGGCGCCAAGTCGATCTCCAACGAGGAGGTCCTCGAGGCCAAGGCGGACATCCTGGTCCCCGCGGCGCTCGAGAACGTCATCACCGCCAAGAACGCCAACAAGGTCCAGGCGAAGATCG
This sequence comes from Thermoplasmata archaeon, assembly GCA_030038605.1. GTDB lineage: Archaea > Thermoplasmatota > Thermoplasmata > Lutacidiplasmatales > UBA184 > Lutacidiplasma. The sequence goes on from JASHSU010000124.1 coordinate 8,191, forward strand.
TCGCCGAGGCCGCGAACGGCCCGACCCTCCCCGAGGCGGACAAGATCCTCTTCGAGAAGAAGGTCACCGTGCTCCCCGACATCCTGGCCAACGCGGGCGGCGTCACCGTGAGCTACTTCGAGTGGGCGCAGAACATCCAGGGGTACTTCTGGACCTTGAAGGAGGTCAACGAGCGCCTCGAGCGCACGATGACCGAGAGCTACCGGGCGGTCCACGCGGTCGCCACGGAGCGCAAGGTCCACAACCGGACGGCCGCCTACGTCGTCGCGGTCCAGCGCGTCGTCGACGCGATCCGGATCCGCGGCATCTACCCGTAGACCCGAACGGATGGTCGACCTCCCCCGTTGCCGACAGGCGACGTGGGAGGACGTCGACCGCTGGGCGGACCGGCTCGCTGAGCAGGTCCGCTCGGCCCAGCACGTTCCGGCCACCCTGGTCGGGCTCACCCGCGGCGGGTGGGTCCCGACCCGTCTGCTCTCCGACCGGCTCGGTGTGAAACGCGTCGTCTCGGTCCGCGCCCAGCACTGGGGCGTGACCGCGACCCGGGACGGGAAGGCGGAGTTGACCGAGGGCCTCTCGGGGTCGGTCACGGGCGAGGACGTGCTCGTGGTCGACGATATCACCGACACGGGCGAGAGTCTGCAGCTCGCGGTCGAGCATGTCCGGGCCGCGAAGGCGCGCCGGGTCGAGTCCGCGACGTTCCTGCACATCGGCCATTCCCGGTATGTCCCCACGTACTTCGCCGAGGAGATCCCCCGCGACGCGTGGGTGTGGATCGTCTTTCCCTGGAACTACTGGGAGGACCTGGCGTCGCTGGCCTCGAAGGCCGCGCAGGTCGCGCCCGGCGTGGAGGGCGTACGGACCACCCTTCGGGAGCGCTCGGGCTGGGACGTGCCCCGCGAGGACCTGGAGCGGGTCGCCCGGTACGTGACCCTCGACCCGAAGTAGCCCCGCGCTCGCGACCTATCCCGAGGTCGTCGCCTCGACGGTCGCGCGGCGGGCCGCCGTCCGCCAGTACTGGAACAGGCCGCCGGCGCCGATGAGCAGGCCGAAGCCCACGCCGAGTAGCGCGATCAGGATCGGCAGCTCGCCCGAGCCGATGGCGCCTTCGAGGTACCGCACGAGGTAGACGATCCCGGTGCAAAGGACACCGATCCCCAGGATCGACGTCGTCGCGACCCAGAACGTGCGCGGGAAGCGGCCCCGGGCGAACGTCCGCCGAACGGCCCGCCCGAACTCCCAGACGAGAGCCCCGGCGACCCACCAGACGAGCGCGGTCTGCAGGAACAGAAGGGAACGGAGCAGGGCGCCCAGCGCGGGCGCCCCCTCGTAGGCGTTGTAGCCCTCCAGGAAGCCGACGCCGACCAGGGCGATCGCGAACAGGCCGAAGCCGAACGCCGCGGAACCCTGACGCACGTCCGTCGAGGCCGACCGCAACGAGTCGATGATCGCCTCGTCGATGTCGAACGTCCAGAAGACGAGGTAGATCCCCAGCAGGATGGCGAGTCCGATGATCCCCCAGAGAAAGACGCCGCCCGCCGCGGCGATCCCGAGCGTGAGCAGCACCAGCGCGAACGGGAGGACCGTCTTCGCCCGGAGCTTCGGGTCCTTGAGCGCCCGGACGACCGTGTAGTAGGTCGACTCGATCGACGCCGACTGACGGACGTAGACGCGACGGACACCGTCGACGCGCACACGCGAGGCGAGGATCGGGAACAGGTACTCGTCCTC
>JASHSU010000125.1 GCA_030038605.1 Thermoplasmata archaeon
GGAGCGCGACCTCCAACGGGAGGCCGAGGAGAAGCGCCGGACCGCGGAGGCCCAGCGACGCCGCCTGGAGGAGGAGCGGGCCGAGGCCGAGCGACGGGCCCGGGCCGACACCGAGGCGCGGGTCCGCGAGGGGGAGACCCGCCGGCTGGAACGCGAGCTGAAGGAGCGCGGCTTCGTCGCCGAGCGCGGTCAGGAGCTGGTCGTCACCTTCGGCCTCGTCCAGAAGTTCGCCCGACTCCTGCTCGAGGAAGAGACCCGCCGTCTCCCCGAGGGGACCCGTCTCTCCCTCCGGGGCGATGGCTCGACCGGCGTCTACGAGAAGGCGCGGCTGCGTCGGCCGGAAGAGGTCGCGCGACTCGACCTCCCCGGCTCACTGCTCGCGGCCCGGCTCGCCGGCCAGCGGCACATCGACGAGTCGACCAGTTACGTCTACCGCGAGGTGACGAGCGAGCGGGTCCACGTCGTGCTGGCGTTCGACCGCTCGGGTTCGATGCAGGAGTCCGGCAAGCTCGACGCCGCGAAGAAGGCCCTGCTCGCGCTCTACGTCGCGATCCGCCAGCGGCACCGGGACGCGACGATCGACTTGCTCGCGTTCGACAACGAGGTGCAGGTCCTGGACCTGGTCTCACTCTGGGAGTGCCGGGCCGGCTCGTTCACGAACACGGCGGAGGCGTTGCGAGCCGCCCACCTGCTCCTGCAGTCGTCGCGCGCGAACCGCCGGGAGTTCTACCTCATCACGGACGGCCTGCCCGAGGCGTACACCGGGGAGGACGGGCGCGTGCATTCCGGCCAGTTGGACGTCGCGATGGAGCAGGCCCTCGCCCGAGCGACCGAGCTCGCGACCGTCCGGCCGCTCCGCTCGACCCTGGTCCTGCTCAAGAGCGCGCATCCCGAGTACGAACCGGCGGCGCGGGCGATCGCCCGGACCCTGAACGGGGAGCTCGTCGTCACCGACCCCGGCCGGTTGGGCGTCGAGCTGCTGGTCCGCTGGGCGCACGGCGTGGAAACGGAGCGCCGGCTGCTGCCCCCCGGGCCGGCCCCCGCCCCGACGCCGGCCCGTCCGTCGGGGAAGGGCCGGCGGAAGCGGTCCGACCGGCGGATGGGCGGCTGACCGGCGCTGCCGGTGCCGACCAACCTTTATCCGCCGACCGACGCGTCGTGCGTCCGAGCAACCCCTATGGGCGACATCCGCGAAGAGGCCCAGTTCCGCGAACACCTCGCCGACCTCCGGCGCGCCGCGCACGGACTCGGCAAGGACTTCACCGCCGAGATCAGCAACCTGGACCGCGCCATCGAGCGGTTCGGCCGGTCGAGCTCCAAGGACGCCAAGTACCTGGGCCAGTCGATCGAGGACCGGTTCTCCGCGCTCGGCCGCGCGATCGACGACGAGGCCCGCCGCCTGCCCGGCCGGATCGCCGACGGCGCCTCCCGGGCCGGTGGGGCGACCCGCGACGCGTTCGTGGCCGTCGGCAAGGCGACCAAGTCCGGCACCAAGAACGCGCTCGCCTCGGCGGCCGGCGTGAACCGGAAGCCGATCAAGACCTGGAGCCCGCCCGAGCCCGGCGCGCCCCCGAACGAGCCGTAGGCGACCGCGCGTCCGCCTCGGCGCGGACCCGCTCCGCCGCGACGGCGAGGTACCCCTCGTCGAGGTCGAACCCCACGAACGGCACGCGCAGCCGGACGGCCGCCACGGCCGAGGAGCCGATCCCGACGAACGGGTCGACCACGAGGGCGGTCCGGGCCACGCCGTGGAGGCGGACGCACCACTCCGGCAGCTCGGGAGGGAATGTCGCCGGATGCGGCCGGTCCCGGGCCCGGAAGCGGATGGTCGGGTACGGGAGGAACCAGGTGTTGCCCCGGCAGCGCCGGTCCCGTCCCGCGCCCTCCCAGCGCGCGACATTCGACTTGTCCTGGTAGGGTACGCCGATGGCGAGCCGGTCGATCGGCACGTCGCCCGCGCGGGAGAAGTGGAAGATGTACTCGTGGGCCCCGTGCACGTACCGCTCGGAGGCCACGGGCCGGTAGTGACCGAGCGCGAGGTCGCGGTCGAGCGCGGCGGCCCGTCCGGCGGCGGCGCGGTCGATGGCGATCGACTTGACCCAGTGGAGGACGTTCTGCAGGACGAACGTCCGCGCGACCTCCCGGGCGACGTCGAACGGGAGGAACGGGTCGGAGGGCGCCGCTCCGACGTTGAGGAAGAACGACCCCTTCGGGGCGAGGACCGCCGCGACCGCGTCGCGCACGGTGCCGATCCAGGCGAGGTACTCCGCCCGGGGCCGGTCGTCCGCGTACGAGCGGTAGGGCACGTTCCGGTTGTACGGCGGGCTCGTGACGACGACGCTCGCGCCCCCCGGCGGGATGCGTCGGGGCAGTCCGGCGACCGCGTCCTCGCACCAGAGCGTGACGGACGCGTCGGAGCCCACCGGGACGCGGGCGAACGGCCGCGCGGCGGGCATCGGGCCCGCCGAGCCGCGGGAGCGGATAGACCTACCGGGCCGCCGCCTTGGGCGCGGGACCGACCTTCATCTTGGCCATCTCCTCGCGCGCTTCGGTGACGGCCTTCTCCGGCTCCTTGTAGTAGAACGAGACGATCCGGCCGACGTCCCGGTGGGTGAACGGATGCTGCCGGGTCGCCTGCTGGTCCTTCGCCTGCAGGTACTCCAGGATCTCGACCCGCCGCTTGATCTCGCGCTCCATCTCCTTCATGGAGAGGTTCTTCATCAGCGCGACCCGCTCGTAGATGTACGAGTGGCCCGAGTAAAGGAACGTGTCGTCGGACGGGTTCCAGCTGTAGACGGAGTTCGTGATGAGCTCGTTCGTCTCGGGGTCGAGACCGACGATCTCGGTGAGCGACTGGACGCGCCGGGTCATCTTCGTCCCGACCTTGACCTGCCGCTGGAGCAGGACCAGGTTGAGGGCGCTCACCAG
>JASHSU010000126.1 GCA_030038605.1 Thermoplasmata archaeon
TCGGTTTCGTTCAATCTCCAGCCCCGCCGAACGGGTCAGCTCCTGGTCGGGTCGTCGCGACAGCTGGGGAACTCCGACCCCGCGGTCGAGTACCCCTTCCTCCGAACCATGCTCGAGCGGGCGGTCTCGTACGCGCCCGGGCTCACCCAGCTCACCGTACTACGGACGTGGGCCGGTTTCCGTCCGGCCACGCCGGACCACTTGCCGCTCATCGGGCGGTGGCCCCCCCAAGACGGTGTCCTGTTGGCCGCCGGTCACGACGGCTTGGGCGTCACGCTCGCCCCCGCCACCGGTCGCCTCATCGTCGACCTGATCGACGGCCATCCGAGCGAGGTGCCACCCGATGCCTTCCGACCCGACCGGTTCCCGGAGGTCCGTGATGGCCCCTGATGCCCTGACCATCACGGTCGACGGCGTGACCGTTCGAGTCCCGCCAGGGACGACGGTCGCCGCGGCGCTTCTCCACCTCGGCCGCACCCGCTTCCACGATTCGCCCGGGGGCGAGGGACGGGGGCCGGTGTGTGGCATGGGGACCTGCTTCGAGTGCGTCGTGACCGTTGACGGGCAGTTCCCCGTCCGAAGTTGCCTCGTCCGCTGCCGGGACGGCATGGAGGTGGTGACCCGTGCCGCCTTCTCCTGAGCGGTTCGACGTCGTGGTGGTCGGAGGCGGACCCGCCGGGATGGCGGCCGCGACGGCAGCGGCGGGCGCCCCGGCGCGCACGCTGCTGCTCGAGCGGCGGGATTTCCTCGGCGGCAATGTGTACGCGGACTCGGTGGAGGGCCCTCCCTCTTCCGGCGCCGCAGCCGCGCGCGAGTCGGTCGGTCGTTCGGGAGCCCACGTTTGGCTGGGCGCGGAGGTCGTGGGAGTGGCCGGGGATTCCACGCTCCGGGTCGTTCGCGCCGGGGCGGTGACCGAGATCGCGGCCGGGAAGCTCGTCCTGGCCACGGGAGCCCGCGAGCGCTTCCTGCCGTTTCCGGGGTGGACGCTCCCGAACGTCACGGGGGCCGGGGGAGCGCAGTTGCTGGCGAAAGCGGGGTCGCCGGTGCGAGGTCGAAGGATCGTCGTCGCCGGCACCGGTCCGCTCTTGCTCGCGGCGGCCGCCTATCTCCGAGAACGCGGCGCCGAGATCCCCCTGATCGCGGAGCAAGCCCCACGGACCCGGCTGGCCCGGTGGGTGGTCGGGGTGGCGATGGATCGAGGTCGGTGGCCCGAAGCGCGTGAACTGGGACAACGTCTCCGTGGCGTTCCGTACCGGACCTCCTGCTGGGTGACGCGGGCCGAAGGGGACGATCGCGTACGTCGGGTGTGGTTACGGCGAGGGGGACGAGAATGGTCCGAACCGTGCGACGGCCTCGCGGTCGGGTTCCATCTGGTCCCCAATACGGAGCTCGCGGAGCTGCTCGGCTGCCGGGTGGTCGACGGCCGCGTCGCGGTCGATGCGTCGTTGACGACCTCGGTCCCGAGGGTGCTCGCCGCCGGCGAGCCATTGGGGATCGGGGGACGGGAGCTGGCCGAGTGCGAAGGGCGACTGGCCGGCCTCGTCGCGGCGGGCCGGACCGAGCTCATCGCCCCGGCCGTCCGGCAGCGACGACGCCGGCTCCCGTTCCGTCGAGCTCTGGAACGGACCTTCGCGCTCGACCCACGACTGCGCGGGCTCGTCCGACCCGAGACAGTGGTCTGCCGGTGCGAGGACGTCGTGGCCGCCCGGTTGGGCGGTCTCCCGGACGGCCGGAGTGCGCGCCTCCAAACCCGGTGCGGCATGGGCCGGTGCCAGGGTCGTGTGTGCGGACCCGCGACCGAGTTCCTCTGGGGTTGGCAACTTCGCGGCACTCGGCCTCCCCTCTCGCCGGTGCCGCTCGCGGCGCTCTTGGGCGCGGCCGTGCCGGAGCCGGAGCCTCGGGGCAGCGGAGGAGGTCGCGGGTCGTCCCCGTAGACGTCCCATGCCGGTCCTCACCCTGGACGAACTGCCCCGACGGGTCGTCTCCCAGCTGGCCAGCCTGGCCGTGACGGACGGCGACCCGCCGGTCGACCTTGGGACGATCCGTCGACTGCGCCGGGAGGGGTATCCCGCCTCGCCGTACTGGGGGGTCTATGTGCTCGAGGGGGAACGACTCCGCTCCCGCGTCGAGACGATCGAACTCCCCTTCCGGGGCCCTCACGGGTCCGAGACGGTCGCCGGCATCGCTGACGTCCTCACCCAGCCGGACGCGGCGGGTCGTGGACACGCGCGGAAGCTCCTTCGGGAGGTCCACCGGCGCGAACGTGCGCTCGGTCGACGCCTCGCGTTTCTCTGGACGCGACGGACCTGGGGCGCCCATCGGCTGTACGAGCACGAGGGATACGCCAACGTGTACTCGCCACCCAGCGCGGTCGCCTGGATTCCCTCCGGTCGAAGGCCGCGGTCGGCCAGCTACGCCTGGCGGTCCGCCCGCCGGGCCGACGCGTCCCGTCTCGAGCGACTGCTCACGTCGGCGACCGCCGATCGCTGGGGGTTCTATCCGCGTCCGGACGGGTCGTTCCGACTTCGGTTCCGGATGGAGTGGCGACGCCCGGAGAACCACCGGTTCCTCTCGGTCGATGGCCGGGACGTCGGGTACGTCCACCTCGGTTCGAGCACGTCGTGGGCCGTCGTGGTCAACGAGGTGATGCTGACCGATCCTCGTTGGATACGAACAGCGGTCCTCGCGGTCGAGGCGTTGGCCGCGGGCCGGTGGTTGGCCCTTCAGGGGACCTCGTTCGTCCGGGACGCGGAGGCGATCCTGCGTCGCCGGGGGTACCAGCTGTTGCCGGTGTCGCATGCCGTGCTCATGGCCCGTTCGCTGCGCGACGCGGACCCGGGTCTCCGTCGTGTCACGGAGGCGATCGACCGCCCGGAGTTCGCCTGTCAACGCGGTGACATGTTCTGACGAACCGGGCCCGGGAGCCGGCCGCCGACCGGCCCTCGCCGATTTAGGGACGTCCCGTTTGGGTTCGGCATGAACCGAGGAAGCTCACCGGCCCACGCCCCCGTCGTGCGAGGGCGACCCGTCCGACTCCCGGAGCCCGGGGGTGGCGGCGGTATCCGCGGCTGACGCGTCGCAGCCCGAGTCGGTGCTCCGGGTCGAGGGACTCGGGTACGCGTACTCTCCGGACCGGTTCGCGATCCGGAACCTCGATTTCCACGTTCGAAAGGGGGAGGTCTTCGGTCTCCTCGGGCGGAACGGGGCCGGCAAGACCACCACGGTCCGGGTTCTGACGACGCTGCTCCCCCCGACAGAGGGCCATGCGTACCTCTTCGGGCAGGAGATCCGCCACTGCGGTCGCGCGGAGCGCGCCCGGATCGGCGTCGTGCTCCAGGCCGAGAGCCTGGACTTCGTATCGGTCGAACGGAACCTCACGCTGTACGGTTTCCTCTGGGGCGTGCCCCGCGAGGTCGCGAAGAGCCGCGCCGAAGAGATGCTCGCGTTGTTCGAGCTTCAGGAGGTCCGGGAACGCAAGCCCTGGGGTCTGTCCGGCGGGGAGCGGCGGCGCTTCCAGGTCGCGCGCGAGCTCATGCACGAGATGGAGCTCCTCTTCCTGGACGAGCCGACGGTCGGGCTGGACGCTCTGACCCGGAAGCGGATCCTCGACTACCTGGCCGGACGAGCCCGAGCCGGGTTGTCGATCGTCTTCACGACGCACATCCTGCAGGAGGCCGATCAGCTGTGCCACCGCATCGGAGTCCTTCAGGACGGCCGGCTGCGGGCGCACGGACCTCCGGCCGAGATCAAGCGGAAGTATCGGGGCGCCCGGACCGTCGAGGCGGAATTCGAACGATACCTGACGGATCCGGAGCAGGCCGATCTGCTGGCGTTGCTGTCCCGTGAGGGGGAGGGCTTCGTCCCGGTCGTGGTCGACCGGGGCGTCCTTGCCTTCCAGGCACGGAACGCCGAGGGCCTCGTGGCCGAGATCGCCCAGTGGGCCGGCGGTCGGGACTTGACCCTCGCCCGGATCTCGGTCCGGGAGGCGACGCTGGAAGAGGCGTTCGTGAACCTCGTCTCCGAGGACGCTACCGACGCGTCGAGAGGAGGGCCGCCGCTCGCGTGAAGCTGCCGCCGGTCCTGCGCCTGGTCGTCCGCAATTTCGAGGCGAACCTCGACCCGATCACGCTGCTCGTGATGTTCGGGCAACCCGCGTTCCTGATCGTCATCCTGGGCACGATGTTCAGCGGCCTCATCAGCTCGGTCGGTTCCTCGGGGTCGTACATCTCCTTCCTGGTACCGGGCATGATCGCCTCCCAGATGATCACCGGGGCGGTCCTCTGCGGCCGGGTCTTCTGGCTCGACCGCCGGTGGGCGATGGTGGAGCAGGTCTTTTCCGGCCCGTTTCTCCGCGCCGAGTACCTCGCCGCACTGCTCATCACCGCGCTGCTGTTCTCGCTGGTCGGCGTCGGCATCATGGTCCTGGTGGCCCTGCCGCTCATCGGGGTCCCGGGGCTCTCGCCGGCGGAGCTCGCGGTCATCCTGGGTACGATCGCGCTGGGGAGCCTGTTCTTCGGCGGGCTCCTGATCGCCATCGGGGGTCGGATACGCTCCGCGAACCTGTACTTCACCATCCAGTCCCTGCTCCAGTACTTCCTCATCTTCGTCTCGACCGTGTACTACCCGGTTTCGTCGAAGACCCCGGTGGCGCTGCGGGCCGTCGTCTACTCCAACCCGCTGACCTACGCCGCCAATACCGTCCGGGACGCGTTCACCCACAGCTTCGGTCCGTCGGACCTGATCGCGGGGGGCGTGCTCGCGGCCCTCGCCGTGGTCGCGTTCGTCCTGGCCGTCGCGTCGTTCCGCCGTCTCGAGCTCGGTCCCGTTCAGTGAAGCGCACGGGGGCGTGGGGCGTGACGCTATCTCCCCGTCCGCCGTCCATCGGAACCGAGGAACGATGACGGGAAAGGCCCGCCGGCGACCGAGCTACAGCAACCGGAAGCACCACCACCAGCGACGCCAGCGCCGGGTCGCGGCCCGGCGCCGTCGGGCCCCGCTCGGCGGGCGCGCGACGTCGACCGCCTAGCGCC
>JASHSU010000127.1 GCA_030038605.1 Thermoplasmata archaeon
ACCGCCCGGATCTTCGACCTGGAGTTCCGCGGCGTCTCGCCGGCGGAGGCGCGCCGGCTCTCGCAGGAAGCGGTCGACCGGCTGTTGGCGAACCCCGTGATCCACCGGGTCTCGGTTCGGCCCGCGGCGCGCTGACGCCATGGCCGACTGGGCTCCCGGCGTCACGACCGTTCCCGTTCGTCGAGCCTCCCCCGCGACGTTGGCCCGGCTGTCGGCCGAGCGAGGCCTGGGATTCAGCCCGAGCGAGTTCGACCGGATCCGCTCCTATTTCCGCCGCGAAGGTCGCGACCCCACGGATGTCGAGCTCGCGGGCCTCGCCCAGAGCTGGAGCGAGCATTGCAGCTACAAGAGTTCCAAGCCATTCCTCCGCCGAGCCTTCGGCGGCCTCCACCCGCCGTCCCGAGTCCTCGGTACGGGCGACGCGGGCGTGATGCGATTCCACGACGGCTATGCCTACGCCCTCCGGATCGAGTCGCACAACCACCCGTCCGCCGTCGAGCCCTACGGCGGCGCGGCCACCGGCATCGGTGGGATCCTTCGGGACGTTCTGGCGGTCGGGGCGAAACCGATCGCGCTCACCGACCCGCTGTTCTTCGGACCGCTCGACGCCCCCGACCGGGACATCCCCTCGGGCGTTCGGACGCCCCGGTATCTCGCGGACGGCATCATCTCCGGCATCCGCGACTACGGGAACCGGGTCGGGGTGCCGACCGTGTCGGGCTCCATCAGTTTCGACCCCGCGTACATCGTCAACCCCCTCGTGAACGTCGGGTGCGTGGGGTTCCTGCCGGCGGCCCGGCTCCGGCCGAATCGGGCCCAGGCGGTGGACGACCACCTGGTCCTCGTCGGCGGGCTGACGGGCCGGGACGGGATCGGCGGGGTGGCGTTCGCCTCGAAGGAGCTGACGGACCGGAGCGAGTCCGAGTCCCGGGGGGCCGTCCAACTCGGCAACCCGATCATGAAGGAGCCGCTGATCCACGCCTGCGTCGAGGCGTTCGACCGCGGCTTGGTCCAAGGACTCAAGGACTTGGGTGGCGGCGGCATCGCTTCGGCGTTCGGCGAACTCGCGTATGCCGGCGGATTCGGTCTGGCGATCGATCTCGGTCGAGTCCCCCTCCGGGAAACCGGTCTCCGGCCTTGGGAGATCTGGGTTTCGGAGTCGCAGGAGCGCATGGTCCTCGACGTGCGGGAGCGGGACCTGCCCGCGCTCCTCGAGATCTTCCGACGGTACGACGTGCCGGCCACCTCCGTCGGGCGGGTCACCGAACCTCCGTTCGAGTCGATCGCGTGGAACGGCGCGCCGGCGGCCCATCTTCGGGTCGGGTTTCGCGTCGACCCCGCTCCGCTCCACCGCCCGACGCGCCGCCGACGACCGTCCGGTCGTCCCTCCCCGACCCTGCCGCACGCCGAGCTGGACCGACAGTTCCTCGACCTGGTGCTGGCCCCCGACTCGGTCTCGCGCGAACCGGTCGTTCGCGTGTACGACCACGAAGTTCAGGGTCGCACATCGATCCGACCGATCCAGGGCCGGGTCACCTCGCCGTCGCACGGCGACGCGTCCGTACTGCAACCCCGCCCGGGCGACTGGGCCGGCCTCGCGGTCGCGACCGCCAGTCAACCCTGGGCCTGTCGTGAGGACCCGCGAGGCGGCGCCGAGTGGGTGGTCGAGGAGGCCGCGCGGAACCTCTACGCCGTAGGGGCCCGACCGGACGCGTTCACGAACTGCCTCAACTTCGGCAACCCCGAGGACCCACGGGTGCTCGGCGACTTTGCCGCCGTGACGGAGGGTCTGGCCGCGGGGGCCCGGGCGCTCGGCTTTGCCGTGCCGTCGGGCAATGTCAGCTTCTACAACGGAGGCCTGGGGGCGGCGATTCCCCCGACCCCGGTGCTGCTCGCGACGGGGATTGTCCCGGACCTGCGTCGCGCGGTGACGACCGACCTCAAGGGGGTCGGCAACTCGCTGTACTTGCTGGGCCGTTCGGCCCCCGAACTCGGCGGTTCCCTGTGGGCTCGGTTGCAGGGAATTCGGGGACTGCGGATCCCTCGGACCGACCCGGGAGCCCTGCGACGCTTGGGCGAACGGCTGGTCCGAGCCGACGAACGGGGGTTCGTCCGCGCGGCGCACGACGTCTCCGACGGCGGGCTCGCGGTCACACTCGCGGAGATGGCGTTCGGAGGCGGCCTGGGGTTCTCGGTCGACCTTTCGGTGACCGGACTCGGTACGGCCGGTACGGCGCTGGCCGTCGAGGGCGGCTCGCGATTCGTCGTGGAGGTGCCGGCCGGTCGCGACCGGGAGTTCGAGCGGTCGCTCCGGGGACTTCCGTACGCCCGGTTCGGCCGCGTGACCGACGACGGCGCGGAGTTCCTGTGGCAGGGTGAGCCGCACGAGCGATTCCCGCTGGACACGGTCTACCCGCGCTGGCACGAGGGCCTAGGACTCCCGGGGTGACCTCCGTGACCGTAACGGCCCTGGTCTCGGGGGGCAAGGATTCGATCTATGCGGCCTACCTCGCCGACACGCAGGGTCGGACGGTCGACGAGCTGGTCACGATCCGCCCGCAGGACCCGGAGTCGATGATGTATCACACACCCAACCTTCCGCTCGTGGCCCTTCAGGCCGAGAGCTGGGGCAAGCGCCACCGGGCCGTCGAGGTCCGTGGCGAGGGCGAGGCCGCCGAGCTCGAAGCCCTGCACCGGGCGCTCGAGGGGGACCGCGGATGGGTGGTCGCGGGGGCGATCGAGTCGTCCTACCAGTGGGCGCGGCTCCTGCGCGTCGCGGGCGAGGTCGGCCGACCGGTCTACGTGCCGCTGTGGCGGAAGGACCCGGGCCGGGTCGTCCGGGAGGAGATCGCAGCCGGCCTCGACATCCGGCTGGTCCATCTGGCGGCCGAGTCGCTCGACCCGGCGTGGCTGGGCCGTCGCCTGACGACCGAACTGGCCGCCGAGCTCGACGCTGCGGGCCGGCCCGGGCCGCGCGTCCACGTCGCCGGGGAAGGTGGGGAATATGAGTCGCTGGTCGTGGACGCGCCGTTCTTCCGATCCCGGCTGGTCTGGGACCGCGCGGACGAGGACCGAGACGCCCACACGGCCCGTCTCACGCCCCGGGACGCCCGGCTCGAGCCGAAGGGCGCACGAAGCGACGCGGGGACGCCACCGTGAGCGACGACCCCCCCGGCGACGGATCGACCGCGGCGCGGCAAGTCCATCGGTTGGCGTCGGCGGCCCGGAAAGCGCTCGGCGACCCGCGCGCGCAGGTCAACCTGCGATGGCTGCGCACGCTCTCCGGGGCACCGGTCGAACAGATCCTCGAGGTGCTGGGAGAGCTCGACGGTCTCGTCCCCGTCGAGCAGGAGATCCATCGACGCCACCTGGCCGGGGGTCGACCGACGTACGCCCAGATCTGTGCGCCGTTCGAGCTCTACGCGCTCGTTCGGCTCCTCCGCCCGGCGCACGTGGTGGAGACGGGTGTCAGTAGCGGCGTCTCCTCCGCCCACTTCCTGATGGCGCTCGATCGGAACAAGGCCGGGACCCTGCACTCGATCGACCTGCCCACCCACGCCCGGGGCGCCGTGCTCCAGTCCGACGAATCCCCGGTCGCGCTCCCCCCTGGGTTGGCGACCGGCTGGGCCATCCCCTTCCGCTCCCCGCGCTGGGACCTTCGGCTCGGCGACGCGCGGACGCTGCTACCGTCGCTCGTTGGGGAGCTTCCCTCCGTCGACCTGTTCCTGCACGACGATCTCCACACCCCGGACCACCTCCGCTTCGAGCTCCAGACCGTGCGTCCGAAGGTCGCTCCCGGAGCTCCGGTCCTGGCCGACAACACGCAGTGGACGGGGGACGCCTTCCCCCGGTTCGCGGCCGAGGTGGGCGCCCGGGTCTCCCGACGAGGCACGGGCGACCTGGTCGGTCTTAAGTTCCCGCGCCGCCCACGCCGCGTCGTCGACGCGGGGGGTGCCCCCGCCGGCGCCCCCTGAGTCGAGCCCGCTCCCCTCGGACTTATCCCAACCGGCGCATCGAGGGGGTCGATGTCGGCCAGTCGGCCGGACGCGCGCGGTCGGAGCGACCGGGCGCCCGAGGGCGACGGGTCGGACCCGGTGCGGGCCGCGGAGCGGCGATGGGACGCCGAGGTCCTCGGACCCGCACTCGCCAAGGGTCCGGAACGGAAGGAGACGTTCGCGACGCTGGGCGGTATCCCGGTCGCCCGCCTCTACACGCCCCGGTCCTCCCGGTCGGGGTTCGACCGAGTCGGCTATCCCGGACAACCTCCCTTCACGCGCGGCGTCCATCCAACCATGTACCGGGGCCGCGTCTGGTCGATGCGGATGTTTTCGGGGTTCGGTTCCCCCGAGGACACGAACCGCCGGTTCCACTACCTGCTCGGCCACGGCGAATCAGGGCTGTCGATCGCCTTCGACGACCCGACCCTCTACGGCCTGGACGCGGACGACCCGGAATCCCTCGGCGAGGTCGGCAAGTGCGGGGTGAACGTGAGCTCCCTCGACGACATGGGCCGTCTCCTTCGGGGGATCCCGCTCGCCGACGTGACGACGAGCATGACGATCAACGCCCCGGCGAACATCGTCTGGGGGATGTACCTGCTAACGGGCGAAGCCCACCACGTCCCGCTGGCCCAGCTGGGCGGGACGACCCAGAACGACATCCTGAAGGAGTACATCGCGCAGAAGGAGTTCCTCTACCCGCCGAGGCCGGCCCTGCGACTCGTGACCGACACGATCGAGTTCGGGACCCGTCACACCCCGCGCTGGAACCCCGTTTCCATCTCGGGCTACCATATCCGGGAGGCCGGCTCGACCGCCGTGCAGGAGCTCGCGTTCACGCTGGCGGACGGCCGTGAGTACGTCCGAGCGGCCATCGCCCGCGGGCTGGACGTCGACGAGTTCGCCCCGCGCCTCTCGTTCTTCTTCAATTCGCACAACGACTTCTTCGAGGAGATCGCCAAGTTCCGGGCGGCCCGCCGCGTGTGGTCGGACGTCATGGCCAACGAGTTCGGCGCGAAGAACGAACGCTCGCGCTGGCTGAGGTTCCACACCCAGACCGCCGGCTGCTCGTGCACGGCGCAACAGCCGGAGCTCAACATCGTCCGGACCGCGATCCAGGCCATGGCCGGCGTCCTCGGCGGTACGCAGTCCCTGCACACGAACTCCTACGACGAAGCGTTGCAGCTCCCGAGCGAGGACGCCGTGCGGATCGCGCTGCGGACGCAGCAGATCCTCGCCTCCGAAACGGGCCTCACCGACGCGGTCGACCCGTTCGCCGGCAGCTACTACGTCGAGTGGCTGACGGACCAGATGGAGGAGGAGACGCGACGGTATTTCGAGCGGATCGATGCGATGGGCGGGGTCGTCGCCGGCATCGAGCGCGGCTTCTTCCAGCGCGAGATCCAGGAAGCGTCGTTCCGGTACCAGCGCGCGGTGGAGGCCGGGACCGAGAAGGTCGTCGGCGTCAACGCCTACACGGTGGAGGCGCCGATCAAGGTGCCCCGTCTCAAGATCTCCGAAGCGGCCCGGCGCAGCCAATCGGTCCGTCTCCGGGCGCTACGGTCCCGCCGCTCGCGGTCCCGGTTCGAGGCCGCGCTCGACCGGTTGCGAAAGGTGGCAGCCACGGAGGACGGCAACACGATGCCGGCGGTCCTGGATGCCCTCCGGGCCAAAGCGACCCTCGGGGAGATCGTGCACGCCTTCCAGGATGTCTACGGGTCCTACCGGGAACGGTCGACCTACTGACCTCGGAGGTGGCCGCGTCGACCATGCCCCGTCGGGATGCCTCCCCGGGTCCCCCACCGGCCGACCCGTACCGGGCGACCCTGGAGTCGCTCTTCGCCCGCCGGCGGTTCGGGATCCGGCCCGGGCTCGAGGTGATCTCCGCCCTGCTGGCGGGCCTTGGCCATCCCGAACGGGCCTACCCGTCCGTGCACTTCACCGGCAGTAAGGGGAAAGGCTCCACGGCGGCGTTGACGGAGGCGATCCTACGGGCCCACGGATTCCGCACCGGACTGTTCACCTCGCCCCATCTTGCGTCCTACCGCGACCGAATCCAGGTCGACCGAGTGCCGATCCCGCGGGACGAGGTGGTGGACGGCGTCGCCCGGCTCGATGCCTTGGCCGAGCGGCTGCGCCGCGAGGGGACCATCGACCGCGCGCCGACGTTCTTCGAGGTGACCACCGCCCTCGGGCTGGACTGGTTCGCCCGGTCCAAGGTCGATGCGGGTGTCATCGAGGTGGGCATGGGCGGCCGCGTCGACTCGACCAACGTCCTCGACAGCCGCGTCGGGGTCATCACGACCATCGAGCTCGAGCATACGGAGCTGCTCGGGCCCACGCACGAGGCGATCGCCACCGAGAAGTCGGGCATCTTCCACGCGGGGATGACCGGAGTGATCGGGTCGCTCCCGGCCTCCGCGCTGGCTGCGGTCGAGGCGGTCGCCGGCCGAGCCGGGGTCCCGCTCTGGCACCGGGGCCGCGAGGTCCAGCTGGGCGGGCGCGCGCTCTCCGCGACGGGCCAGTCGTTCGACGTCAGCTGGCCGGGCGGTCACGTCGAGGACGTCCGGCTGCCCCTGTTCGGTACCTTCCAGGCCGAGAATGCGGCGCTCGCTCTCGCCGCCTCTGCCCGCTTCCTCACGTCCGTCGGTCGACCGTTCTCGGCGGACAGCGCCCGACGAGGGCTCGGTACGGTGCACTGGGCCGCGCGTCTGGAGCGCGTCGCCCGTCGACCGGACCTGTTCTACGACGTCGCCCACACGCCGGAGAGCGCCCGTTCGGTCGCGATGAGCCTGTTCGAGATCGCCCCCATGACCGACCCGGCGGAGAACGTCGTGGTGTTCGGCTGCCTCAAGGGCAAGCAGGTCGAGCCGATCCTCGACGCGTTCGCGCCCCTGGCCCAGACCCTGGTCGTCGTGCCCGTGCGGTCCGACCGGGCCGTGCCGACGAGCGAGTTGCGGGCCGCGGCGGCCGGTCGGTTCCGCCGGATCGTTGTCGCCCCGACGTCGGCGGACGGGGTGCGGATCGCCCGCGCCTCGACCGGGGCGGACGGGTTCACCCTGGTCGTCGGCAGCGACTACCTGGTCGGTGAGCTGATGCGCCCCAGCGGCGGCGAGGAGCCGGACCTCTCGGACCCGGGGGTCGGCCCGATGCCCGAGGTCGCCGCGACGTCGGACCGGACGGCGGCGTGAGCGACCCCCCGTTCGACTGGGAAGCCCTGCTCGACCGCCTGTCGGCGTTCTACCGGACCGGGGATTGGCGGGTGCCGTACCTGCGGGACCACGCCGAGGACCCGTTCCAGGTCCTGATCGGCACGATCCTCTCCCAACGGACCCGGGACGAAGCGACCGACGTGGCGAGCGCTCAGCTGTTCGCCCGTTTTCCGGACGCGCCCTCGCTCGCCGCGGCTCCGACTCCGGCCGTCGAGCGGCTCATCCGCCGGACCGGCTTCTACCACACGAAGGCCCGCGCGCTGCGCGCCGTCGCGCGGGAGGTCCTCGACCGGTTCGCCGGAACCGTGCCCCGGACGTACGAGGAGCTCACGAGCCTGCCCCACGTCGGCCCGAAGACGGCGAACTGCGTGCTCGTCTTCGGATACGGCATCCCGGCGATCCCCGTCGACACCCACGTCCATCGCATCGCGAACCGGCTGGGCGTCGTACGCACGCGGACGCCCGAAGAGACCGAGAAGGCCCTGGCCGCGACCGTCGATCCGAAGTACTGGATCCCCGTGAATCCGCTGCTCGTCCAGCACGGCCAGAATCTCTGCCGGCCCATCGGGCCGCGCTGCGAGGTCTGCCCGATCGCCGACCTCTGCGCTACGGGGCGGGCGCGGGCGGACGGGCGTCCGACCCCGCGACCCGGGGACGACCCACGACGGACGGCGGCAGCGCGACGAGGGCGACGAGGAACACGACCATCGCGACGGAGAGGAACCACCAGCCGACGGAGTATCCGTGGCCGGCGACCACCCAGGCGAAGAGGGCCGACACGACGGCCCCGCCGGCGAGCTGCACCGAGTTGAAGGCGCCGATCGCGAGCGGGATCTCCGCCGCCGGGACCGTCCGCCAGTAGTGCGGCAGGACGTACATCACGGCGTAGATGACCCCGTAGCCGAACGAGAACGCCGCCCCGATCGCCACTGCGCCTTCCCACCCGACGAACGGGAGGGCCAGGAGCGTCCCCGCGACGATGACGGTGGTCGCGAGGAATTGGAGCCGGTGGTTCGAGTGCCGCTCCGCCATCGCGCCACCGACCGGGCCTCCGACCACACTGGGAAAGACGAACGCCATGCCGACCCCGCCCGCCAGGAGGGCGCTCCATCCGAGGATCGTCTCGCCGTACGGGACGATGAACTGGCCCGTGGCGAACGACGCGCCCTCGAGTCCGACGAACGCCAGGCCGACGGCCCAGGTGCCCCGAAACCGGAGCGCCGCGGGGAGACCCCGGGGGGCCGGAGCCGCCACGGGCTGACCGGCGGCCCGGGGGATCCCCAGGAACGCGGCTACGGTGACGGCCCCGAGCAGGGCGCCTCCGAGGGCCAGCGACGCATGCCAGCCTACGACCGGGACGAGTGCGGAGCTGCCGAGGAGGCCGAACGCGGCGCCGGCACTGAACGCGGAGCTGAAGGTCCCGACGGGCACCCCGCGACGCCCCTCCGGGTAGAGGCTCGCGACCAGACCGATCGCCGGCGAGAAGAACAGTCCGGCCCCGACCCCGGAGAGCAGTCGCAGAGCGAGGAGGGCGGGGAAGTCGGGGGCCACCGCACTCCCCAGGCCGCCAACGGCGAGCAAGGCGGTCCCCGCGAGCGAGACGACGCGGGAGCCGTAGCGACGGGCCAGCAATCCCGCCGGGACCTGGAACAGTCCGGCACCCACCAGGAAGAACGCGATCAGCAGGCCCCAGTCGGCGATCCCGACGTCGAATTGTTGCCCGATTGCGGGCAGAGCGGGGCCGACATCGAACCAATTGTACGCGTACCCGACGCGGAGCGCGATCAACAGCGCGGTGGCCCGCGTCACTTCGGACGGTGAGAGCGGACGCGCGCCGGGGTCCGGGGCGGTCACCGCTCGCTCCCACCCGTCCGCATCGCGTTCCTCGGCGAAGATGCGGTAGAATTGTTAAAGCGGGGAGGGGCGTCGGCGCGCCGCCCATGGAGCCGGCGGAGTACGAGCTCGCGTTCTTCCG
>JASHSU010000128.1 GCA_030038605.1 Thermoplasmata archaeon
GGCTCGTGCTTGAAATCAGAGATCTGCTCGACGACCTCGCGGGTTAGGCCCTTGGCGATGCGGAGTCGGTACGTCTCCGGATTCTTGAAGTCGTACCGCGTGTAGTCCAGCGGCGTGACCTCCGTCGAGCTCGGGCTCATGGTCGCCTCACGAAATTGCAGCACCTGTGAGTATTTAATTTAAGAGTCCGCTCGAGCGCTACATCGGCGTCTTCCCGTGGGTGGGTGGATATTCGTCCCCCCTGTTGCTCGCGGCGCTACACGTCAACCGACCCCCGCGCCCGAATAAAGAGGGGGGCCCAGCGCGCGAGGGTGCGCTGGGCCGGAACAAGTTTACGTCGTGAGGAAGCGCAGGACCTTCGCCTTCACCGTGCTACCCGTGAACCGCTCCCGCAGTCGCAGTCGCGACGCTAGGCCGTACGCGTACGGCGCGAAGACGAGGACCAGGAACACGAGCGCCAGCATCAGGTCGCCGCCGGGGTCGGTCTGGTTGTTCAGCGAGAAGACGCCGTTCGTGTAGAGTCCTCCGTAGCCACCGAACGCCCAGATGGAGAACATGATCGCCGAGCTCCAGAGCGCGGCCGGTCGCTGGAAGATCCCCGCGATCAGCGCTAGGCCACCGAACGTCTCGCCCAGGCCGACCAGGGTCCCTACGAGGACCCAGTTGTTGGAGAGGTAACCGATCCCGAACGACTGGATCGTCCCTTGCATGTTCCCCTGCGCAAACAGGAGCCACTTGAGGGCTCCGTCGAACAGGAAGATCGCACCGAAGAGGATCCGGGCCGCGGAGAGGGTCTTCACCGCGTTCCGTCCGATCGCCTCGGTCGGTGTTTCGGTCACCGCAACGTGCTCGGCGGGATGTCCCAGCCACCGTTGGAATACGGTTCCTTGTGCGCCCATGTCTCCACCTGGGCCGCCCACCCGACCCCGAGACTATGAAGTCAAAGTGAACTTCGTTTCACGCCGATACGGGCCAGCGGGGCGGCCATATCCGCCGAACAGGCGCAACGCCTTCCCGATCCCGTCGAGGAGGCGGTCGATCTCCTCGTCGGTGTTGTACAGGTACGGGCTCGCCCGGGCGAGCGCCGGTACCTGGAGCGTCTCCATCAACGGCTGGGCGCAATGGTGTCCGGCCCGGATCGCCACTCCGTCCGCGTCGAGGAGACTGGCCAGGTCGTGGGGGTGAATCCCGCGGACCGAGAACGAGATCACGGCCTCCCGGTCGGGTCCGGGCGGAGGTCCGAAAATGCGGACGTCCGCGCCGAAGCGCTCCGCGGCCCCGTCGACGAAGCGCCGCAACAGCCGCTCCTCGTGCGCCCTCAACGGGTCCCAACCGACGGCTTCCAGGTAATCGAGCGCGACCGACAACCCGACCGCCCCGGCGACGTTCGGCGTGCCCGCCTCGAATCGAGCCGGAGGTTCGCGGTAGCCGACCCGGTCGGCGTGGACCTCCGAGATCATCTCGCCCCCGCCCATGTACGGCGGAAGTTCGGCGAGCAACTCGGTTCGGCCCCACAACGCACCGATTCCCATGGGTCCGAGCGTCTTGTGGCCGGAGAACGCCACAAAGTCGGCGCCCAAGGCCTGCACATCCACAGGCCGGTGCGGCGCCGACTGGGCCGCGTCGACTACGACAAGCGCTCCGACCTCGTGCGCCCGGTCCGCGAGCGCACGGACCGGATTCACGGTGCCCAGCACATTCGAGACATGGGTGAAGGTGACGACCTTCGTCGAGGAGGTCAGGAGCCGGTCCACGTCGTCCAGGCGCAACCGGCCGTTCTCGTCGATGCGAACGAAGTCGACCGTCACGCCCCGCGAGGAACGGAGGAAATGCCAGGGGACGAGGTTGGAGTGGTGTTCGAGGGCGGTCGTCAGGACGTGGTCGCCCGGCTGGAGGCGGGATTGACCGAGACAGCTAGCCACGAGGTTGAGCGCCTCGGTGGTCCCGCGAACGAAGACGACCCCGTTCGCGTCGGGGGCATGAAGGAACCGTGCGACCCGCACGCGCGCGTTCTCGTAGGCGTCGGTCGCCTCGACGCTCAGCTCATACACGCCGCGGTGGGGGTTCGCGTTGTGCTCGGTGTAGTACCGGGACTCCGCCTCCGTCACGCAGACCGGTTTCTGCGATGTCGCGGCCGAATCCAGGTAGGCGAGAGGGTGGCCGTGGAACGTCCGCGCTAGCACCGGGAAGTCGCCCCGGAGCCGGGCTACGTCCATCCGCCGCTCCGCCCGAATCTACGTCGCGTTCGCGACCCCGAGGCGAACCCAGTCGTACCCCTTCGCCTCGAGTTCTTCGGCGAGGTCGCGTCCGCCCGAGAGCGCGATCACGCCGTCGACCATCACGTAGACGCGGTCGACCTGGATGTGCTTGAGGATCCTCTGATAGTGCGTAATGACCATGATCCCCGCATCGGGCCGGTGCAGCTTCGCCACCGTTTCGCCGACCGCGCGTACCGCGTCGATGTCGAGGCCCGAGTCCGGTTCGTCGAGGATCGAGAAGACGGGGCGGAGGGTCGCCATCTGGAGCACCTCAGCGCGTTTCTTCTCGCCCCCGGAAAATCCCTCGTTCAGTCCGCGCTTAAGGAACGCGTCGTCCATGCCGAGGTAGCCCAGATGGGTTTTGAGGTCCCGGTCGAACCCGGCCATGTCCGCGTCCTGCGCCGTGTGGCGTTGCATGTACGAGGTCCACAGGAACTTCTGCAACGAGAGCCCGGAGACCTCCTGGGGATACTGGAAGGCGAGGAACAGTCCGGCGCGGGCCCGCTGGTCGACCGTGAGCTTGAGGAGGTCCTTGCCGTCGAGCGTCGCCGAGCCGGAAGTGACCTTGTACTTCGGGTGGCCCATTAACGCGTAGGCGAGGGTGCTCTTCCCGGACCCATTCGGGCCCATCAGCGCCGTGACCTCGCCGCTCGTGAGCGTCAGGTTCACGCCCTTCAAGATCTCCTTCCCCGCGACTTCCGCGTGCAGGTCCTTGACCGCCAACGTATGCGGCGTCGCCGGGCTCGCCATGAGTTCTCGAGGGCGTACGAGCCGATACCGTTATTTAAGCATGGCGCGGTGTGTAAATCCCGGCCGGTGGGGAGTGGGTCGATGGTCGAGTCGGGCGCGGCGGAGAACGAAGCGCTGGCCGGTACTCGCGGCCGAATCCTAGAAGAGTTGGCGGTCGCGCCGCTGACCGCCCGTGACCTGGCCCGGAAGCTCGGGATCCAGGAGAGCGCCGCCCGCGGTCACCTCGACCGGATGCAGGAGCGGGGCCTGGTCACCCCGTCGTTCCGTCGGGAGGGTGTCGGACGTCCGCGGAAGCGGTTCGTGCTGACGCCGCAGGGTCAGGACCAGTTCCCTCGGAAGTACGATCTCATTCTGGATTCCGTCGTCGACGAACTGCTCGCGAGTCAAGGGGAGGGATTTGTCAGCGCTCTCTTCGCCGAGGCGGCCCGTCGCATGGCCCGGGAAGTCACCCGCAGCGTGCCCGACAATGCGACGGAAGAGGAACGCCTCCGCCACCTGCAGACCGCCCTCAACGAGCTCGGGTTCCGCTCGCGGATCGAGAAGGGACCGGACGGACGTCGCCGCGTCGTCCGGACCAACTGCATCTTCCGACACAGCGCGCTCACGCATCCGTATCTGATGTGCGACGTCTTCGACAAGAACCTCACCGAAGCCCT
>JASHSU010000129.1 GCA_030038605.1 Thermoplasmata archaeon
GTCTCGGTTTCTGGCGCGCACTCCCCCCTCCGCCCGGATGGGGACGAAGAGGTCCCGCACTGGATGCAGGCCGTGCTGGCCGAGGCGCTCAACCCGATCCCGCCGCACCTCCGCGGCACGGCGTCGGCCCGGGACTCAGGCTCGTCCTCCGTCGGCGTCGCGTAGGGCCCGAGCGCCCCGGGGTTGTCGGGGGCTAGAGCCCGTGGCAGACGAAGTGGGAGGCGAGCCGACGGGCGACCTCCATCGGGTCGAACTCGGGGCCGAACTCCTCCAGGCGCTGATGGGGCGAGCGGGACGACCAGAACACCTCATCCTCGCAGTGGGCGCCGATCGCGATGGCACTCACGTAGGCGTGCCGAGCCTGACCCTCCGCCACGAGTGCCTCGGCGGCGGAACGGACCTTCTCCACGAGGTCATCCCGCCCTGTGGAGGGCAGGTCGTCCTTGAGGGACTCGTAGAGGCCGCGGACACAAATCGGTCGGTCGACCGAGTCGTGCAGGTTGGATTCGATGTGGGCTTTGAGGCCGGGGGCCGGGTCGGCTCGAGCCGCCATGCCCGAACGTACTGCCGGGAGGAGGTAGAAAATGGCTTGCCAAGCCTCCGTGGGACCCGAAACCCCTACACGACGGCCGCCGGCTCGCTCAGCGAGAGAATGTTGCCGTCCGGATCTCGGAACCAGGCCAGGAGGGTCCCGTCGGGCGCCGTCCAGACGCCGTCGCGGTCCTGCTCCAGACCCTCGTACCGGACCGGCACGACTCCGCGGGCGTGCAGGTGCCGCAGCTCACGAACTAGGTCGGAGACCTGCCACCCCAGCGCCGTGTGCACGCCCGGAGTGACGGTCTTCAATTTCTGGATCCGGAGGGTGGTGCCGTTGCAGTCGAACATCAGTGTGTGCGGGTCCTCTCCGAGGGAGATGAGCCCGAGGGTCTCCTGGTAGAAGCGGCGGCAGTCGGCGGGTCGGGCGGTCGCGAGGAACGCCACGACGTTGGCGCTCTCCAGCATGCGGAGGCATTGCCTCCCGAGACTAATGCCTTCGCTTCGCCGCCCCGGAGGGGCGGTGGGAGCCTAGAACCGGGCGATGGCCCCGGTGGCGAGCGCCCGGCGCTCGAATACCCCCCACAACCCCATGGCCAGCCCGATGGAGATGATCCCCGAGAGCGCTACGGCGCCCCAGAGGACCCCCAGCGAGCTGAGGGAGTCCCCGGCGATGGCGGCTCGGATGGCCGATAGGCCCCACGTGAGGGGCAGCGCGTCCCCGGCCCACTGAAGTGGCACGGGGAGGTTCGAGACCGGGAAGTTGACGCCCGAGAGGAGCAGCCCGATGAACAGGAAGATGTTCCCGAGGATGATCGACGTACGCAGGTAGAGCGCGACCCCGCCGAGCAAGAGCCCGAATCCGACCATCGCGAGCGCGGTGAGGGTCACCGACACGGCCAGGGCCGGAATGGTCGAGGCCGGGATGGGGACCTGGAAGAAGACGTCGGCGTAGACCAGGCCTACTGCGACCGTCGCGAGCGACACCAGGATCGGGATGATGCCCCGGCCGACATAGAGCGCGAACCGGTTGGCCGGAGAGACGAGCAGGTGCTCCATCGTACCCTGCTGCTTCTCGGTGTCGGTCGTCTGGCACACCGCGAACACGCTGGTGTAGGTGATGGTCGCGACCGCGTTCCCGACCGCCGTGAACTCGATCTCGGACTGTCCGCCGCCGCCCAGGTGGACGACGAACACGAAGAACACCATCTGGGTGAGCGGGATGACGAAGATACTGCCCAGGACGAAGTCGAGCCGCATGAACCCGAGGCTCGTCCGCGGGGCCAGGACGGCGTTCGTCCAGAACGCCTTCCAGAACTTCGGCTGGTAGGCGGAGCGCAGCGGAGTCGCCATTCCCGGCCTCCCTCAGTAGTCGGCGAGGTTCCCAACCTCGAGGACGTGACGCTCGACCCGGTGGAAGAGCGTCCCCGCGATCGCCGCGTAAACGGCCGTGACGACCACCGCGCCGACCACGTCCCACTGCCATCCCCACCCGAACCCCACGTAGCCGGGGATGGAGATGTACCGAAGGGCATCGAGCGCCCAGGTCGGCGGGAAGAACAGGGCGATCGGGTTTGTCCAGAACGGCAGCAGGATGACCGGGAACATGCAGCCCGTGCCGATGTAGAAGGCGAACTCCCCGATGTTCTGGATGAATCCGGAGAACCGACTGTAGACGAATGCCGCCGCGAAGACGATCCCGACGCTCGCTAGCGTCACCATAACGAAGACGAACATCACGACGAACAGCAGCGGGTTCGGCAGCGCCGGCGGTCCGCCCGCGGCGATCACCACGACCACGTAGACGATGACACCGCCGATGAGACCCGAGACCACGTTCCAGATGATGCGACCTAGGACGACGTACAGGTACGGGGTGGGGGCCTGGATAGTCGGTTCGAGCGTGCCGAGGTTCCGGTCCTGGCCGGTCGCCCAGCCGCTCCCGTAGAGCGTCTGGCCCCACATGCTCATCATCCCGGCCCCGAGGATCGCGTACGTGAGGAAGTAGGGTCCCTCGCCGCGGAACAGCTCGAACGAGACCAGCCCGAAGATGATCGGTGCGATCGTCGCGGGCACCAGCCACTGCGGGTCGGCGACGAACAGGAGGATCGCCAGCCGGAGGGACGCGCCCGTCGCCCGCCGGCGGGAACCGACCATCGGCGCGTCGGTCATCGCGCCTCCTCCTCGACCAGGTCAAGGTAGACGTCCTCGAGGGAGGTCCGTCGTTCCCGTACGGAGAGCTCCGGGTGGCCCGGCAGCAGGTCGCGGACCCCCTCGGTCGTCGCGTTCCCGGACCGAACCCTCAGCGTGAGCCGCATGAGGGGTCCGAAATCCTCTCCTGCGACCTTCGACACCCCCGGAATGTCCCGCAACCGGCCTACCTCCCGGTCCTCGAACCCGTACGCCTCGACCTCGATCGTCCGGTCCCCGCCGACCCGGGACCGGAGACCCGCCATCGTGTCGTTCGCTACGATGCGCCCCTTGGAGAGCACGGCGACCCGGGGACAGAGTTCCTCCGCTTCGAACATGTAGTGCGTCGTCAGGAAGATCGTCACCCCGTCGGCCAGGAGGGAGCGGACCAGCTTCCGGGTCTCCCGGGCGCTCTTCGGGTCGAGTCCGATGGTGGGCTCGTCCAGGAAGAGAATCTCCGGCCGGTGCAGGATCCCCCGGGCGATGTGGAGCTTCTGCTTCATCCCTCGGGAGAACTCCTCCACCCGGCGGTCGCTCGCCCACGTGAGGTCGACCCGGTCAAGGACCTCGGAGATCCGCTGCTCCCGAACGTCGGCCGGGAGACCGTAGAGGTCGGCGAAATAGCGTAGGTTCTCTCGAGCGTTGATTCGGTTGTACAGACCCCGCTCTCCGCCCAGGACCAATCCGATGCGCGACCGGAGCCAGGCGGCCTCCTGGACGACATCCCGACCCAGGACGCGCACGGTGCCCGAGGTCGGGAGCAGCAGCGTCGAGAGGATCTTCGTGAGCGTTGTCTTCCCGGCCCCGTTCGGGCCGAGCAACCCGAAGATCGCCCCCCGTTCGACGGAAAGATCGACGCCGCGGAGGGCTTCCGTCCGCGTCTTTTCCGAGAAGAAGAACCCCTTCCGGGACTCGAAGACCCGAACGAGGTCGTGAAC
>JASHSU010000130.1 GCA_030038605.1 Thermoplasmata archaeon
TGGGAGAAGAGCGTAGTGTACTGGTGGTCGAGCACGACCTCGCGCTCCTCGACTACCTCGCCGACCAGGCCCACCTCCTCTACGGCTCGTCCGCCGCATTCGGCGTCGTGAGCCACCCCATCCCGATGCGCTCGGCGATCAACACCTATCTGACCGGGTACCTCAAGGACGAAAACGTCCGGTTCCGGACCGAGGCGGTGCGGTTCGTCACCCACCCTCCGAAACCTCCCGCCCGGCAGAACGCCCTGGTCGAGTTTCCGGAGCTCGAAAAGCGATTCCCGAACTTCACGCTCACGGTCGGCGCCGGCCGGCTCGCGAAGGGCGAGACCGTCGGCATCGTGGGGCCGAACGCGACGGGCAAGACGACCTTCGTCCGGCTCCTCGCCGGGGTCGAGACGCCCACGCGTGGCACTCCGCCGCCCGGAGTGACCGTCAGCTACAAGCCGCAGTATCTCAAGGCGACCCAGACGTCGAGCCTCCGCGAACGGGCCAACGCGCTGGCCGCCGAGCCGACGTTCGACCTCCGGACCTTCGAACGGGAACTAGTACCTGGGCTGCACCTCGACGAGATCCTGGATGTAGCGCTCCCCGACCTGTCCGGCGGCGAGCTGCAACGGGCGGCCGTCGCGCTGGCCCTCGCCCGACCCGCGACCCTCTATCTGCTGGACGAGCCGTCGGCCTACCTGGACGCGGACGAGCGGATGGCGATGGCCCGTCTCATCCGGCGCCAGGTGGAACGAATGGCCGTCAGCGCCCTCGTGGTGGACCACGACGTCTACTTCCTCGACCTGGCGTCGGATGCGCTCATGGTGTTCCGCCCCGTCGGCACGGACGGTGGCGCGGGACAGGGAGACGGCCCGTTCCCCATGCGCGAGGGGATGAACCGGCTCCTGCGCACGGTGGACGTGACGTTCCGGCGCGACGCCGAGACGTTGCGCCCGCGCATCAACCGGGAAGGGTCCGTGCTCGACCGGGAGCAGCGGGCCACCGGCGAACACTACTACGAGCCGGCCAACTGACGACCACGACGGGCGCGACGCCCGGTGGAAGTGAGTCCCGACGAACGGCATCGGCAAAGGAAATGAGCGGCGAGGCGTGCCTTGGGCCACCCATGCCGTCTCGATGGATCCACGGCCCCGCGACGTCGGGGTGAGACCGTGCGCTCCGGGTGGCTCGTCTGCGCCGCCGTCCTGATCTTCCTTGCCACGGTCGTGCCCGCGTCGGGTCCGATGTCCGTCCCGGCCTCCGGGCACTATTCTGTGGGTGCCCACGGCCTTCGACCCCAATCGGCGTCCCCGTCCAACGTCAGCGGCTGGACCGAGGTCTCGAACGGCTCGGTGACGGAACCCCCCGCCGGGGGCGGATTCGGTTTGGCGTACGACCCCGCCCTGGGCGGAGTGCTCGCCTTTGGTGGTGGGGAATCCACCGGCGTGGTCTGGAACCAGACCTGGCTCTTCTCCAACGATTCTTGGACGAACCTCTCGCCCAACCTCACGAAGGCCCCGTCGCCCCGCGCGGACCCCGCCGAGGTCTACGACGCCGCGCTCGGTGGCGTGCTGGTCTTCGGCGGACTGTCGGCCCTCAACACGGTGACGGCCGACACCTGGCTGTTCGCAAACGGAGCCTGGACCAATCTCACGAAGAACAGCACGGACGCTCCTCCGGCCCTCTTCGGTCCCGCCTTCGCCTACGACTCGTCCGCCGGCGAGGCGGTCCTGTTCGGTGGCCAGTGGAACGGTGTGTACTACAACGAAACGTGGGTGTACCGGAACGAATCCTGGACGGAGGTCGAACCGTCCGGGGTGGCTGGTCCGTCTCCTCGGTACTATGCCTCGCTCGCCGACGATCCCGCGGAGCAGGGGGTGCTCCTGTTCGGAGGACAGAACCCCAGCGGGACGGACGGGGACACCTGGGTCTTCTCCAACGGGACCTGGCGTGACCTATCGAGCCAACTGACGACCGCCCCGCCACCTCGACGAGCGGCGATGATGACCTATGATGCCACGAATGCGAGCGTCCTTCTCTTCGGGGGGG
The DNA here is from genome assembly GCA_030038605.1 of Thermoplasmata archaeon. Lineage (GTDB taxonomy): Archaea > Thermoplasmatota > Thermoplasmata > Lutacidiplasmatales > UBA184 > Lutacidiplasma. The sequence goes on from JASHSU010000130.1 coordinate 2,035, forward strand.
ACGCGACCACGTCGGGGATGGGCCTGGCGGACACGTGGCGCTTCCTCGACGGCGCGTGGTGGAACCTCACCTCCTCCGGCGTTCCCTCCCCGACCGCCCGATGGGCCACCTCCATGGTGGACGACCCCAGCGTGAACGGGACGCTGCTGGTCGGCGGATGCACGGACCTCGGCTGCACCTCGTTCCTTCGCGATGCTTGGACCTGGAGCGACGTCGGGTTCGACCTGGCAGTCACCCCGCACGTCCTGGACGGTGTCGTTCCGTTGCACGCGTCGTTCGAAGCCCTCGTCCACGGAGGTCTACCTCCCTACGCGTATCGATGGTCGGTCGGGTCGGGGCCCTTCGCGCCGGGTACGGCCACGTGGAACGAGACGTTCTCCACGCCCGCGGTCGAGTCGGTCACGGTCGTGGTGGTCGATCGTGGGGGCGGCGTACTCAGGGCGACGGGCACTGTCAACGCCTCGGCGCCGGTCGCGCCGCTGGAAGTGACCCTCAACGTCACGACAGCGGTCGGCGAGGTGCCGTACCGCCTCGCCGTCTCCGCGCAAGCCCAGGGAGGTACGGGACCTTTCGCCTTCTCGTGGCGGAATGCCTCGAACGCCACGTTCGTACGCTCATCGGAGAACTGGGAGACCGTCTATTCGACTCCCGGCGCCTACACGTTGACGGTGAGTGTCGAAGATCAAGGAGGGATTACGACCTCCGCAAACCTCTCTGTGGAGGTACTTCCGCCGCTGTCGGTGGGCCTCAACGCACCCGCGTTCTCGGGGGTCGCGCCGCTGGCTCTTCAGCTGCTGGCGACGCCTACGGGGGGTGACGCTCCGTACTCGTACCTCTGGTCGGTCACGGCCGGGGGCCCCACGGCGCCGACGTCGGGCTCTGATTGGAACGTGACGGTTACCCAAGCTGGTTCGTGGGACGTGACCGTTTCGGTCCGCGATGCCCTCGGGTACTGGGCCAACGCCACGGCCCACGTCACCGTGACGTCGGCTCCGAGCGCCCAGCCGACGACCAGCAACAATGGTGTCTGGATCGCGTTCACGTTCCTGGCGCTCCTGGCGGTCGGCGTCGTCGTCGGCGTCCTGTTGTTCCGTCGCCGCCCCCCGGCCAAGGAAGGATCGGAATCCTCCGCCGAATCGCAGGCCACCGATCCGGGTTCCGCCGCCAGCGCTACGGCGGCCACCAGGGCAGCGCCCACCGAGGGCTTGGGCCCAGCGATCCCCCCTACGGCAGCGTCGGCCGGCGCCCCGGACGTTACCGCAGGCGGCGTTCCCCAGTCGAATCGGATCTTGGTGCATCTTCTCAGCCTGGGGCCCCTCCTGGAGGGCCAGGTCGCACCGGTCGCCCGGACGCAGGAGGGGCTCGCCACCGTGCTGGGTCGGCCGCAGAGCAGCTTTGCTCGTGTACTCCAGCGGCTGGAAGAAGCTGGGCTGGTCCGGCACGAACTTCGGCACGTACAGGGCAAGGCCCGCCGAATGCAAGTCTACTCGCTCACGGACCGAGGGATCGAGTACGCCCGAGACCTGCGCCGGCGCTCGACGGGAACGACCGTCCCGGGGCGAAACGAATAGAACGTCGCGCTGCCCCGGACGCGAATATTCACGACCCCCGTCGTACGGAGCGCATCTATGCGCTGAACTCCCTTAAAGGGGGTCGACCTACCTAGACATCGTGTCCGCCGAGGTCGTGCGTCCGCGCGTACTGCTCGAACGTTGTTACCATCCCACCAGCCGTGCGGCCCGACTTGCTCGCCGGGTGGGCGGGGCGGCCGTGGCGCTCGCGGTGCTCTCGCTCGTCATGGGATTCGGAGCCACGGGATCGGCGGCCGCGAACGGTGTTGTGCCGTTGGTTCCGTCCGTCCACGCGTCCAATGGCTCCGGCAATGCGACGGGGGGATGGACGCAGTTGACCCCGGGAGCCAGTCCGCCGGGCATTGCGGCGGGGGCGGCCATGGCCTACGACCCGGTCGACGGATACGACGTTCTCTTCGGAGGCTGCACCAGCGGCGACTACTGGTACTCCGCCTGCACTCCCTCCAACGCGACGTGGACGTACCAGAGCGGCACGTGGGTGCAACTGTTCCCCGCGGTCAGTCCTCCGGCGCGGTTCTACAGTTCGATGACCTGGGACGGGGAGGCGGTCCTCCTGTTCGGAGGCAACTCCACGACCTCCTTCCTCAACGACACCTGGACCTTCCTGCACGGTAACTGGACCCAGGTCCAGTCGACCCTGAGCCCGCCGGCCCGCGCCGGTGCGGCGATGACCTTCGATGCGGCCACGGACAGCACGATCCTGTTCGGCGGCGAGGCGTACCGGACCCTGGTCTCCTCCAGCTCGGAGACCTACGCCGGGGCCGATTACCACGACACGTGGTCGTTCGCGGGCGGACAGTGGACCCAGCTACATCCCGCGACCTCGCCGGGCGCACGCGATTCGGCCAGCATTGGCTACGATCCCCAATCGGAGCAGGTCGTCCTGTTCGGCGGATTCAACTGGTCGAGCTACAACCAGGCGGACACGTGGACCTTCAACGGGACCGACTGGTCGCCCTCCAACGCGAGCGGTCCGGCCGCCCGAAACGGAGGCGCGATGGCCTACGACCCGACCCTGGCGGGGCTGGTCCTGTTCGGGGGCCACGACGGCTGGTCGCTCTACAACGACACCTGGCTCTTTACCGGGGGCAACTGGACCCCCCTCAACCTGTCGAGCGCCCCGTCGCCCCGATGGGGCGCGAGCGAGGCGATCGACGCCTCGGGCTGTCTCCTCCTCTTTGGCGGGTTCGCTGCCGCCACGGTGGCGACGGCCGGGACGTTCTACTCCGATACCTGGACGCTCTGCAGTATCGGTTCCGGGGGCAACGGGACCGGCTCCTCGGGTTCGGGCGGTACCGGCAATTCGACGGGTGGGTCGGGCAACTCCACGGGAGGTTCCGGCAACTCCACCGGGGGCACGGGCAACTCGACCGGCAACACCACGGGCGGCGTCGGGGGCGGCGGTTCGAACAACTCGACCGCGCCCTCCTCCGGAATTCCCCCCGCACCGGTCGTGGCGCCGCCTCCTCCTCCCCCGCCCGCGCCGCGGGTGACCTCGCCGAGTCCGTCGTCCGGCACTCCCTCGACCGCCGGCCGTACAACGGGCGGTGTGGTCCTCACCCAGGGCGTCGGGCTCTGGGCTCTCTTGGTCCTGTTGGCGGGCGTCGGGATCGGCTTCGTCATCTCCCGGCGACCCCGTCGGCCCCGGACGTAGCCTCGAGACGCGTCGCTCCCGGGGGGGGCCCGGCGAAGCCCATATGAGGAGAAGCACGTCCGGTCGGGCGTGAGCGGTCCCCAGACACCGCGGGGACCATCGACGGTACCCCCGACCCGGGCCCGTCATGTGGACCATCGGGGTCGCTACCACGACCGGGGGAAGTACTCCCCTTGGAACCTGGGTGCCTACATCCTCCTCCTGGTCGTCGTCGTGGTCGTCTTTCGTACCGCGACCGCTCAGGCGTGGGTCCCGACGGCCCTCATCATTCTCGTCCTGATCCTCCTGGCCCGCTACCTGACCACCTACTACGTGCTGGACGACTCGTTCCTGCACGCACGACGCCTGCTGGGGGGCCAGCGAGTCGCCCTGGAGGAGGTCCGTCAGATCGAGTATTCGAGCCTCCGGGACCTGAGCCCGGTCGGGTTCTTCGGCTCCTGGGGCTGGCGGGGCCGGATGTGGAGCCCGCGGGTCGGGACGTTCGACTCGATCCATACCGATGTGTTCGGAATCCTGGTGACGACCACCGGCGTGCCGATGTTCATCTCACCGGAGAACCCGGCCGAGTTCGCCCGAGAACTGTCGCGGCGCGTCCGGTCGTTCTCGGGCCCTCTGGCGATCGATGTGGGTGACCCGGCGTACCAGGCTGCGGCGGCCGTTCCGTCGTTCTAGGCGCTCGGCGGGGGCGGGTTGGCCGGCGCGTCGCCGGCCGGTGGCGAGGGCTCCGCGGACGGTGAGGACGTCCCCGCCGCCGACCCGGCGGGAGTCGCTGCGGTCGCTGACTTCTTGGCCCGGTTAATCGCCGAGGCCTTCAGAATCCGGCCCAGGATTCCGAACACGACCGCGAAGACGAAGATGACGAGGATGACGATGAGGAGCGTCTGCTCGAGGCTCGTGAAGACCAGGTAGCCGAACTGCTGCGCCAGCAGCACCAGGCAGAGGCCGAGGATACCCCCGCTCGCGGCGCCAGAGACACCTCCCGCCATCCTAGACCTCCCCCGGGTCCTTGGTGGGCGACAGGCCCAGCTGCTTGCGCGCGATCCGGGCGCTGCCCAGCGCGATGATCTGGTACACCTCGAAGATCGCGATGAGGATGAGCGCGATGTTGATGACGGTGAGGTGGTACGGCGCCTGGACCCAGACGTAGAACGTCGTGTTCCAGAGCGCGGTTCCCTGGTCGAAGAGACTGGCCCGGAGCTCGTAGATCCCTTCGAACAGATACTTGTCCGTCCCAAACTGGACGGAGTTGAGGGTGATCGTCCCGTTCAGCGCGGGGACGGCGCCGGAGAGCTGCTCGGAGGACGAGCCGAGGCTCGCCCCGAGGAACAGGACGGACAGCTGGCCCGACGTCACCAGTGTCGCTACACCGGGGCTGCTCCAGGTGAAAATCGTGAGGAAGTTGGACCCGAACGTGGCGGTGATCGCGCTGCCCGGTGTGGTGTGAGCGGACACCGGGATGCCCTGGAACGTGACGACAGCCGTGACGACGTCGGCGGTGGGATGGACGCCGGTCATGTTCACGGCCGGTTGGATCGTCGAAGGAAGGGGCGCCCGCGGCACCAGCCCGGCCAGCAACAGTACGACCGCGAGGAGGGCGACGCCAACCAACAGCTCCCGACCGAACGCGCTGCCGGGTCGCTTCAACGGAGCGGGTCAACCGCACCCCGGGTAATGAATCTATGGAGAATCGATGTCGGGTTCAGGCCGGTCAGCAGCGTGGGACGACGCTCAGTACCGAACGACCGAAGGGTCGACCTGTTCGCCCCAGGCCAGAATCCCTCCCTGGAGACTGCGTACGTGGGTGAAACCCAGGTCCAACAGGAACCGGGCCGCCAGCCCCGACCGGTGGCCACTCCGGCAGTACGTCACGATGGAGGTGGCTCGCGCCAGCTCGTCCACGTGGTCGGCCAGTTGGGCCCGGGGGATCAGCCGCGCGCCCTCGATGTGCGTGATCTCCCACTCGTTCGGTTCGCGGACATCGATGAGGATCGGTGGGTCCGGCGCCGCGAGCGCAGCCCGCAGCTGCGTGGGGGTGATCTCGGGCACAGCCTCCGCACCGGACGTCGTGTCGTCGGCGCCGATGCCGCAGAAGGCCTCGTAGTCGATGAGCCCTTTCAGCGTGGCCTTTGGCGAGCAGAGAACGCACTCGGGGTTCTTGGAGAGGCGCACCTCGCGGAACTGCATCTCGAGCGCATCGTACAGGACGAGCCGCCCGATCAGCGGTTGGCCGACACCCAAGATCACCTTGAGCGCCTCCGTGGCCTGCAGGGTCCCGATCAACCCCGGCAGTACCCCGAGCACGCCGGCCTCGGCGCACGAGGGAACCGCGTCGGGGGGCGGGGGTTCCGGGAACAGGCAACGGTAGCACGGGCCCCGCTGGGCGTCGAACACGCTCGCCTGCCCCTCGAACCGGTAGATCGACCCGTAGACGAGGGGTTTGCCGAGCAACACGGCGGCGTCGTTGACCAGGTACCTCGTCGGGAAGTTGTCGCTTCCGTCGACCACCAGGTCGTACGGTCGTATCGTCTCCAGGGCGTTGGCCGACCGCAGCCGCTCCTCGTGGACCTCGACCCGGACGTTCGGGTTCAACCCCTCCAATCGGGCAGCCGCCGCCTCAAGCTTGGGACGGCCGATGTCGGCCGTGGAGTAGAGGATCTGACGTTGGAGATTGGACGCATCGACTCGGTCGAAGTCGACCAGGCCGAGCTCGCCGACCCCCGCCGCCGCCAGGTACAGCGCGGCCGGCGCCCCGAGCCCTCCGGCTCCGACCAGGAGGACCTTCGCGTCGCGGAGTTTGCGCTGACCGGCGAGGCCGACTTCCGGCAAGAGCAGATGCCGACTGTATCGGATCAGTTCCTCCCGCCCGAACGGCTTCGGGGTCGACGGGACGCCGGCGGACGGCGGCCGCCCGGCGTTCACCGAAGCGGGATCAGGTGCGAGCATCGAATGCCCCCGCGACCGATCGAATCCTCAAGAGCGACGCCCGAGGCACCGAGAAGGGCTTCGGTGAGGTTCTTGTCGAAGACGTCGCACATCAGATACGGATGCGTGAGCGCGCTGTGTCGGAAGATGCAGTTGGTCCGGACGACGCGGCGACGTCCGTCCGGTCCCTTCTCGATCCGCGAGCGGAACCCGAGCTCGTTGAGGGCGGTCTGCAGGTGGCGGAGGCGTTCCTCTTCCGTCGCATTGTCGGG
>JASHSU010000131.1 GCA_030038605.1 Thermoplasmata archaeon
GTCTCCGTGTCGGCGTTCCCGAGCAGGTCGATGCCCTGGGCCTGGAGCCGGTGACGGACCCGTTCAAAGTTGACCAGGTCGCCGTTCGCGCCCAGCGCGGCTTCGTCGTTGCCGAGCTTGAAGACGATCGGCTGGACGTTCTCCAGGTCGGTCGACCCGGTCGTTGGGTAGCGATTGTGGCCGATCCCCGACGAGCCGCGGAGCGAGTCCAACAGCTCCTGGCTGAACACTTCGTGGACGAGTCCCGCGCCCTTGCGTACCGACAGCACGCCGTGGCTCGCGGTCGCCATGCCGCTCGCCTCCTGACCGCGGTGCTGGAGCGCCCGGAGACCGCGGAACAGGTAGGGCGCCGCACCCTTCCCCTGGAGCGACACCCCGACGATGCCACAGAACTCGTGCGGGGGCATCGTCAGTTCCGAGCGCCGGGGCCCGGCGGCGGTGCTGCTCTACCCGGCCACGGGTCTTAAGGGAAGCGGCCGGCCGTGCGACGGAACCTCTAGCCGAAGAGCGCGGAGAGTCCTTCGGCCGCCTCTTCCTCGGAGACGCCCTTCTCTTCCTTCTTCTCTTCTTCCTTCTTCTCGCCCTTGCCGTCCTTCTTGTCGCCCGCGGCGGCCGCCGGAGCGGGCGCGGGGGCGGCGAACGTCTCGGCCTTGGCGAGGACCTCGGTCAGGTTGACCCCCTCGAGCGAGGCGAGGAGCGCCTTCACGCGGGCGGTGTCCGGGCTCACGCCCGCGGCGGTCAGCACGCCGGTGAGGCCCTTCTCGTCGATCGGCTTGCCGGCGGCGTTGATCAGCAGTGCTCCGTAGACGTACTCCATGTTTCTCACTCCGTGCTCGTTGGTGGACCCTTAGGTGCCTGTGAAGTTCGCGGCCTTGGCGACCGCGGCCGCCTCCCGGACGGCCTGGGCGAAGAGGGGGGTGATCGTCTCGGGGGTCGCGTAGCCGGCGGCCACCGCGACGGCGAGCGCGGAGCGGTGCGCCTTGGTCAGGAGCAGCGGCACCGTCTCGGGGGTGGCGTACCCGACGTGGAGCGCGAGCGCCAGGGCGCGACGGGCCGCCTGGCCCAACTCGGCGCGCTGCGCGTCGAGGTCGACCGCGAGCACGGACGGGGCGTAGAACGTTTCGCCCTCGACCACGGCGCGGAGCGAGAGCCCCACCTCGAGGGGGAACACCTCGAGACGGGTCAGCATCGTCGCGACTTCGCGGGAGATCACGCCGCCCGCCTTCACGATCGTGACGTCCTTCTTGAGGACGACCTTGCCCTTCTCGATGGCCGCCGGGAAACCGGCGTGCTGCAGCTCGCCGACGATCGGGCCGGGCTTGAAATTGGTCGTCCCCGCCGGCACGACGATATCGCGGGGGGCCACCTCGCCCCCCCGGGCCGGAGTCGGGGAGCGGGTCTTGAGGAACTGCTGGTAGAGAGCGAACGGATTCCCGTCGGCGGCGAGGAGCGCGGTCTGGTCCTCGACCTCGTCGAGGAGTGGGGCGAGCGAGGGACGCTGTTTGGCCGCGGCCTCCAGCGCGTGGCGAATGGAGCTGTTGGTCGCGACGACGATCCGCTGTTGTCGGTGGCGCAAGTCGCGCCGCATCGACTGGAGGGCCGCGGCCGGGACGCCGCGAATGCCCACCAGCGCGGTGACCGGACGCTCGAGGATCGAGCGGGACAGACCCTCGACGTGCGTGACCTTCTCGGGACGGACCGACCCACGACCCGGCATGGAGAGCTCACCAGACCCGGACGGCGGGGCCCATGGTCGTCTTGACGTAGACGGATTCGATGTTCGTCCGGCCCCGCTCGAGCTTCCCGACGATGCGGTTCAGGACCGCGTCGACGTTCTGGGCGAGCTGTTCGGGCGGCATCGTCCGGACGCCGACGGCCGCGTGGAAGGTGCGGTTGCTCTTCGTCCGGACCCGGATCGAGCGTTTGAGGGCGTTGACCAGGTTGGTCGGGTCCGACCCCGGCGGGACAGGGCGGGGCATCTTGCCGCGCGGGCCCAGCACGACGCCGAGTCGCTTACCGATCGTCGGCATGAGCGGTGCTTCGGCGAGGAAGAAGTCGACCTCACTCGCCAGCTGCTTGGCCGCCTTCGGGTCCTTGGCGAACTCCTCGAGCTCGGGCCCGGTCATGACCCGGTCGGCTACGCCCTTGACCTTCTGGAGCAACTCGGGAGAGCCGAAGACGGCGACGCGGACGGCCGTACCCCGTCCGTTCGGGAGCGGAATGTCGTCCTCCAGCCGGTTCTTCGGCACGGAGAGGTCGAGATCCTTCAAGTTCACCGATAGCTCCACCGACTCAGGAAACTGCCGGGCCGGGGCCTTCTCCAGGGCCTCGGTGACGGCCTCGACGGACGGACGGTCGGGCATCGATGTACTACCCTCCAACGAGAGCGGCGCGCGGAAAAGGCCCCCTTACTTAAGGCTTGGCCGAGCGACGGAGCGCGCCCGCGGCCCGGTTTTCCCTCGAGGACCGGCCCGTGCCGGCGCCGCCGCGCGGACGCCCGTAGGGCTAAATACCCGACCCGTCTCGGCCGCGCCCGATGCACTATCCAAAGGTCGTCTCCACGTACTGTCCGAAGTGCAAGGTGCACACGGACCACGACGTGGAGAAAGGCAAGAAGCGCCCGGCCTCCGAGATGGCCTGGGGGCAGCGCCGCTTCCGGCGGGCCACGTCCGGGTACGGAGGGTTCCCGCGTCCGAAGCCCGAGGGCCGTCAGAAAGCGGTCCGCCGAGTATATCTCAAGTACCGATGCAAGAAGTGCAAGTATACAGTGCAGCCCGCGAGCTGGCGTGCGAGCCAACTCGAACTGGTGGAGAAGCACTGATGGCGGCCGCCCGAGGACCTGCTCCGTTCTGGGTCGTGAAGTGCCCGGACTGCTCGACCGAGCAGACGGTCTTCAGCCGACCGGCGACCACGGTCGCCTGCGCGGTCTGCGGGGCGACCGTGGCGACGCCCACGGGTGGGCTCGCGAAACTCCGCGGTGAGCTGGTCCGCTCGGTCTCGGCCTAGGCCGGAGGGCGATGCCGCTGCGGTCCGAGAACCCCGAAGAGGGGGAGCTCATCATCGGGACGGTCACGTCGATCCGAAACTTCGGCGCCTTCGTCACGCTGGACGAGTACGGCGGTCGGGAGGCGTTCATCCACCTCTCCGAGGTCGCCACGGGGTGGGTCAAGTACATCCGGGACCACATCCGCGAGGGCCAGAAGATCGTCGCCCGGGTACTGCGGGTCGATCCATCCAAGAATCAGATCGACCTGTCGCTCAAGCGCATCAACGACCACCAGCGTCGGGAGAAGGTCCAGGGCTGGAAGAACGAGCAGCGCGCGATGCGCCTGGTGGAGCAGGTGGCCACGGCGCTCAAGACGACCGCCGACGCGGCGGTCGAGCAGTTCGGCCCGACGCTCATCGAGCGGTACGGATCCCTGTTCCAAGCGTTCGAGGTCGCGTCCGCCGACCCCGCCCGATTTCAGAAGGAGAGCGAGAAGGCGCCGTGGGTGGCGGCGTTCCTGCAGGTCGCCCGGGACAACATCGAACCGCCCCATGTGACGATCCTCGGGATCCTTGAGGTCCGGGACCCGGCGCCGGACGGTCTCGACCATGTCCGAGCGGCCCTGATGGCGGCCGAGAAGGTCGACCCCGAGTCGGTGGAGGTCCAGTACATCGGGGCCCCCAAGTACCGGATCCGCGTCGCCGCGAGTCAGTTCAAGCAGGCCGAGGAGACCCTCAAGCGGGCGACCGACGCGGCACTCAAGTCGATCAAGTCGTCCGGGGGCGAAGGCACCTTCACCCGGCCATGACGGAGTCACTCCTCCGCGTGTGCCGGTCGTGCACGCGCTACACGTTGCGGGCGGCGTGCCCCCAGTGCGGTCTACCGACCCGCACCCCGCACCCGGCGCGGTATAACCCGACCGACCGCTACGGGAAGTACCGCCGCATGCTACGGGCAGCGGCGCCCGTCGCGGGCCCGTCGGAGTAGAAGTCCGTGTCCGCAGCGATCCACCGCATCAAGGTCATCAACGACGTGAGCGACCTGGTCCCGGTGCTCCGGGCGGTCGACTCTCCGCTGAAGCTCAAGCTCGTCCAGCGGCTGGGGGAAGCCTGGCTGACGCTCGAGGACGTCGAGCGGGAGTTCGGCGCGGAGGGCGTGAAGGCCCTCGCCTTCTTCGAGAAGCTCCGCCTCATCGACACCCGCTGGGTCGCCCGGGAGGGCCGGCGGCAGCCGGACAAAAGCTACCACTTCTACTACTCGACCATCAACATCAACACGACCTCGCCGCTCGCGGAGATCTCCGAGGTCCTGGCCATCGCCACGATGGCGCCGCGGGAGTACGCGAAAGTCGAATTGAAGATCTACGAGGCGGTGGGGACGGAGGGCCGGTTCTTCTCGGACGTCGCCGAGGAGCTCGGGATGACGCCGACGCGCCTCAAGGGACTCGTCAAGCGGTCGGAGAAGCTGGAGTACCGTGGGCACCGGATCGAGCGGTTCCAGGCCGAGCCGGCCGAGTAGACGGCCCCTGGACGTCACGGTCCTCCGGGTGGGTCACCGGGCCGGACGGGACCCTCGTCTCACCACCCATCTCGCCCTCACCGCCCGAGCCCTGGGTGCGGGCCGGATGCTCCTGCACCCGCCGGATACCGAGCTCGCGGGACGGATCGCGGCCGTCGCGGCACGCTGGGGCGGGACGTTCGAGGTCCTGCCGGCCCCGGACTGGCGTCGGGTCGTTCGCGAGTTCGACGGGCCGGTCGTCCATCTCACCATGTACGGCCTACCTCTCGACCGAGTGACCCCGCGACTCCGTCGGGCCCGACGCCTGATGGTCGTGGTGGGCGGGGCGAAGGTGCCGCCGGACCTTTATCGCATGGCGCGGTACAACGTCGCGGTCGGCCACCAACCCCACAGCGAGGTCGCCGCGCTCGCGGTCACGCTCTCCCGGCTCCTGGGCGTGCCCGGACCGGATGCCTGGCCCGGAGCGGTCCAGCGGATCGTCCCGCGGGCGCGCGGCAAGCACGTCGTCGGAGGCCGCACCCGCCCCCACGCATGACGAACGGACCCGTGCCACCGCAGCCGCTGCCGGTCGTCGCACGGGCTCCGGGCAAGTGCATCGTCTTCGGGGAGCACGCGGTCGTCCACGGGGCTCCCGAGCTCGCGTTCGCCCTCGACCTGCATACGCAGGTGGCGGTCCGACCCGGGGCCTCGTTCTCGCTGAACGCGGACCCCCGGGCCGCCGAAGAGCACCCGTACTTCCGCACGGCCCTGGCGCTCCGCTGGTCCGGCGGCGGCCCGCTCGAGGTCCGGTCGACCTCGCGAATCCCCCGGGGGGCGGGGCTGGGTTCGTCGGCCGCCTTCTGCGCCGCGCTCGTCGCCGCCCTCGGCGCGGCCCAGGGTGGCGTCGAGCGCTCCGCGATCGCCCAGGCGAGCTACGACGTCGAGAAGGGGGCGCAGGGCGTCGGCAGCCCCGGCGACACCACGACCGTGGTCGCGGGCGGGTTCGTCACGGTGAACGGTCCGGGCGACACGGCGCTCTGGACCATCCGCGGGAGCGAGCGGGATTGGGAGGTCCGCCGGGTCGTCGACCCGGGGTGGACGTGGGTTGTCTGCCATTCGGGGATTCCCCGAGCTACCGGCGACGCGGTCCGCAGTGTGACCCAGCGGTTGCGGTCGCCGGACGGACCGGCGTTGCTCGCCGACTTCGCTCGGGTCGCCACGGAGGGGATCCACGCGGTCCGCGCGTCGGACCGTGCGGGGGTCGCGGCCGCCATGCATCGGAACCAGGAGCTCCTGCGGACGGTCGGGGTCTCCCATCCGCGCATCGAGGCGCTGCTCGACGCGGCTGCCCCCGAGGCGGAGGGGGCCAAGCTCACCGGCGCGGGCGCCGGGGGCTCGGTCGTCGTCCTCCCGAAACCCGGGCAGGAGACCGACCTCGTCCGGCGACTCGCCCGGGCCGGCGGTCTACCGTTCGTCGTGGTGCCCGCGGTCGAAGGGGTGCAACTGGTCTCCGAACCGGTCCCGTAGCTCGCTATTTTCGCGCCACGATCCGGATCACGGCATTCGGGGTCAGCGGCTGGTCCGCTCCGAGGGCACGATGGGTCCGCCCGTCGATGGCCCGTATGAAGTGCTCCCCCAGGTCGGTGTGGACGCGGTAGGCGACCGCGCGAGCGGGGGTATCCGCCGGGACGAGCAGCGCGTCCGGCAGCACCCGACCGCGCGTGTCCGTCCAGTGCGTCTCGTCCTCCACGGGATAGACGACGATCTGGTGCAACCGGTCGAAGACCATCCGTTCGAGCGCCGTCTGCGCTCCGGTACCGCCCCAGACGCTCATCGTTTGTCGGATCCCGTCCAGCGCCCGCAGTTGCGCTGCATTCAGTCGTTCGGCTTCGCGGACGGTGAACCCCGGGTCGCCGGGTTTGTAGTCGACCAGTCCCGCTCGGGCGGCCCGACGGAGTGTCAGCTCGGCGTCGGCGCTCGTCGGAACCACGGGGATGCCTTCGACCTTGCCGGCCAGGTCGTCGACGAGCGGCGGACGGGCATGGTCCATCTTGTTGGCGGCCACGAGACGAGGCTTCGACGCTTGGAGGAGCGAGCGGGCCAGGGCCACGCGTTCGGCGTCGGTCCAGTGACTGGGGTGTGCGCGATCGACCGGCGTCGCTCGCAGGGCCGCCGCGACCGCCGCCGGGCCGACCGACAGGCCGGTGAGGCGTTGGCCGAGGAACTCTTCGACCTTCTTCCCCTCGA
>JASHSU010000132.1 GCA_030038605.1 Thermoplasmata archaeon
GGGCTCGGCGTCTACGCCTCTGGGAACACCGTCTACAACAATCTGTTCCGCACCCCGATCACCGTCTACAGCCCGCCCCAGAACCCGTACCTGGCCTACGTGTTCATCAACGACTTCGGCTACCAATCGTACGCCGGGGTCGCGGCAACCTGGCACAACCATTGGAACATCACTCTCGAGCCGGCCTCGTTCGTCGGCTGGGCGAACGGCATCGCCCTGACGGGCAGCATCGTCGGAGCCCCGTTCCAGGGTGGGAACGCGTACACCAATTGGGGCGGTGCAGTGCCGTACACCGATCACGGACTCCTGGTCGGAGGGGCGGACCACCTACCCCTCCCGCTCCGTCACGGGAAAGTCTTCGCCCTGTTCGTCACCGAATCCGGACTTCCCCGCGGCGACGCATGGACGGTGTCCGTGGGCGGCCAGGTCGTGACGTCCACCCGGTCGGTCGCGCTCCTCTACCTGCCGGACGGAACCTACGGCTTCACGGTCGTTGGACCGTCCGGATACGCCGCGCACCCGTCGTCGGGAACGTTGACCCTGAGCGGCGCGGACGTGACGCTGACCGTCCACTTCACGTAGCGACGGCCGCCCCCCGGTTCACGGCGCGCGGGACCGGACGCCGGCCTGCGCTTCGAGCCGAGCGGCGAACCACGTCGGGTAGGACCTCGACCCCAGCGCGAACGTCCGGCGTACGCTCGTGACGCCCGGTACGGCGGCGAGGGCATGCACCCGACGCTCCAACACGGTGGGCGCGTCGGCGGGGGTGAGACCCGCGACGACCGGTCGACCGAGCCCCGGATCCTCCCCGAGGCCGTCCGCGGCCACCGGAACCCACGGGACCTCCTCCGCCCCGATCCGACCGAGCACGGTCGCCCGGTCGGACGGGTGCCGCAAGTCGAGGCGCACGAACGCCAACGGAAACTCCTCGGAGCGGGGGCCGTGGGTCCACCAGGCCGCTGTCGTGTCGATCAGTCGATGATACCGGCGTCCGCCGGTCTTGAGTCCGACCGGTACCCGGCGGACGGTCTCGGCGATCGTTCCGTCCGGCCCCGCGACGGCCGCCCGCAGGAGTCGCCAGTCGAGCGGGGTCAGTTCTGCGCTCGCGGTCGGAATCCAGTACGGCTGCGGAGCGGCGGCCGAGCCTCCGCCCAGGCGGCCCACCAGGGTGGCCCGACGACGGACCACTTCCTCGCTCTCGGCCACGAAGTAGACCTGCACCTTCCGTTCCCCCTCGGCCATCGTGTCCCGGGCGAACATCACGCCCTCGACGAGCTCGAGGTCGCGGTAGATCCGCTCGACGTCCGTCGCGGAGCCGACCGACACCTCGGTCACGAACACCCGGAGGCCGAAGAGGGAGGGGTTGGGCACGACGGCCCGGTCCCGGAGGAAGCCGCGCTCGGCCAGGCTCGCGAGCCGGAGCCGGACGCCGTTCTCGCTCACTCCCACTGCCGCGGCGATGGCGCGGGCCGGTATCCGGGGGTCGAGGACCCGTCGCCCCGCCCAGAAGCGGGCCTCCCCGCCGGGGGAGAGCGCTCGGTAGATCGCCAGGTCCAGCGGGTCCATCGGGACGCCCCCGCAGAGAGCGGTGGTCGTCCCTAAAGATGATTGGGGACGCCGCGCCGGCCCGGGCTCATGCCTCCGCCTTCGGTGGCCGGCTCCGGAGCTCCGGCAGCACCCAGGGGACCGGCGCGTCGGTCGCCGCGGAGGGTGCTTCGCGCGCGTCCGTCCCGGTCAACCAGGCGTGGGCCCGGAGCACCAGCGCGCCGAGCGCAGACCGCTCGCACGGGTCGTCGCTCGCCGCCGGACCGCGCGCCGCAGCCAGGACCCGGAGGTCGTCGTCGCCCGGAGCGCCCGGGGCGAGGGCCACGCCCTCCCCCCAGGGGGCCTGGCGGGTCAACACCAGCACCGATTCCGGTCCATACCGCTCCATGATCCCTGCGGACCTCCTACCCTGGGAGAGGCGTCCGGGCAGGAATAGGCGCCCGAACGCTCCGTGGAGAAACCGGGCCCTCGGGCCCTGCGCCGCCCGGATTCGACCGACCAAGGGGGAAAACCGGTCGGCGGCGACCGACCGGATCCGATGCGGGCGCAGGTTGTGCTCGACCTCGGCGGGGCGTGGGACCTCGAGGGCCGGCGGCCGATACGTCCCGAGCGTACCGGTGGAACCTCCGGACCGCGGCGGTCTCGCGGTCGGCGGACGAACGGTCAGGTCCGGTTGACGGACCCTTAAACCGCGTCGCGGATGATTCCCGGACGATGGTCGACCTGCGCCCGCTGCCGTGGATCTGGATGGACGGGAAGCTCGTGCCGTGGGACGACGCCCGGGTGCACGTGCTGACGCATGCGTTGCACTACGGCTACGCGGTCTTCGAGGGGATCCGTTGCCACACGACCGACCGCGGTTCGGCCGTGTTCCGCCTGGACGAACACCTGACCCGATTCCTTGATAGCGCCCGGATCTACCGGATGAAGCTCCCGTACGACCTGGCCGCGCTCCGGACGGCGACGGTCGAGCTGGTGGCGGCCAACGGCGT
>JASHSU010000015.1 GCA_030038605.1 Thermoplasmata archaeon
ACCTTTTTCGAGAACAATTCTACGTTCGCGAACCTTCCGACCAACCGCAGCCCGTGCGGTAACGGGGCGCAAATCTACAACTACACCTTCGTTTCCGGCTCGTACACCTACTACGACAACTACCTGTATCTGTTCCACTCCTGCTACGCGGGCGCCCAGGAGCCGAGCACGCTCTCCTTCGGCGGCAACCACATCGGGGTCGGGTACTCCGTCCTGTCGAACCAATCGATGGTCGGATGCTCCGATCATCCGGACGTGGAGTCCTCGCAGGTGGCGTTCGCCCTCTCGGACGACGCGGGGGCGAGTTTCTCCCCCCCGACGTGGATCGGCAATACCTCCTGTGCCTACCTTAACAATCTGGAACCTTCGTTCACCCTCTCGTCGAACGGGGACGTGTACGGCACGTTCGTCGAGGCGAACTATGGGAACGCGACGAACGTCACCTTCCCCTTCGATTACGGGCCCAACCGCACGAGCGACGCGCTCGCCTTCACGTACTCGACCTCGGGCGGATCCCGCTTCTCCAACCCGGTGACCCTCACCACCCCGGCCAACCAGTCGATCGCGCGCCCCGAGATCGCGGCGTTCGGCAAGACGGTCTACATCGTCTACGAGGACCTGACGAACAACACGACGAGCTACCTGCAGCAGCCGTACCCCTACCCGTACGCGCCAGCGATCTCCCTGGAGTTCCTGGAGTCGAAGAACGGTGGGGTCACGTGGCATGGCCCGTACTCGCTGCCGGGCCTCAACGCGACGGCGGGCTACGACGCCATGTCGCCGTCCATCGCGGTCAGCATTACGGGAACGGTGGCCGTCGCCTACGCGACCAACCGATCGTGCTTCGACCTGTTCTTCGGCTACTGCTACTCCTGGGCCGATGACGTGGTGGTCGCGACCTCCTCGTCCAACGGCACCAGCTGGACCGGACCGATCTCGGTCAGCCCGAACGCGACCGGCGAGTATCCGTGCGCGGGCTGGGACAACGACACCGGGCCGACCTATTGGTACTACTGTTACGCCAACCTATTCCAGATGGAGCCGTCGACCTCGGTCGCGTGGAGCACCGTCCATGCCGATGACCTCTACGTCGCCTGGGCCGGAAGTTTCTCGGTCTACAATTCGTCCGACGCCGCGACTTATTACGGCGAGTCGGCCGTCTGGTCGGCCGTCTCCACCGACAGCGGCGGCGCCTGGAACGACTCGGTCGTGGCCGAGAACTCGAACGAGTACTACCCGTACGCCCTGTACTACAGCCCGGTCATCAACGACCGCGACGGCTGGGTCTACGTGAGCTATGCCGAGCAGAACGACACGTACTGTTACACGACCAGCTGTGGTCCGGGAACGTACGGGTCGTCCTACTGGCTCTCGACGAGCACGGACGGGCTGAACTGGCTGGCCAACGTCACCCTGCTGCTCTGGAATCCCGAACCCTACGTCTACGATGCGTGGGTCGGCTACACCGAGTCGATGGGCTTCTCCGAAGGCGGACCGGTCGTGACGTTCAGTGATCCCGCCTCGTTCACGGAGACGTTCTTCGACACGTACACCGACAACTGCTACGGGACGAGTTGTTACTTCAACCTGACCTACTGGGAGAACAGCACCGGCTTCGCCGACCTGACCACGGCCTTCGTCTGGGCCGGCAACACGACGGACATCAACGTCACCGAAACGGGGCTGCCCGCGGGCACGGAGTGGAACTTCACCTTGGGTACGGCGTCGTTCTCCAGCACGTCACCGACGGTGGAGATCGAGAACGTCCCGCTGGGCCCGGGCCTTGCGCTCGCGATCCCGAATATCGCCAAAGGGTATTGGTCGCACTACACGGGATTCCCGTCGACGAATTACACACCCTACTTCACGGGACCGGACAACGTCACCATCAACTACGTCATTGAGTGGGGGATCGAATTCTACGTCCAGCCCGTCACGACGCCGGACTTCGAGATCTACTTCGAGTACGCCGGCACCGAATACTACTGGTACATCTGCGGCCCGTACTGTAACTACGCGTACCCCGACTACCCGTGGTACTTCCCCAACGGGACGGTCCTCAACATCACCTCGTCGGACATCTACACGGCGTTCCCGATCTCGTACTGGAGCGGGACCGGTAACGGTTCCTCCGACAACTTCGGCAACAGTACCACGCTCCACATTTACGGGGTCATCAACGAGACCGCCTGGTCGGGCGCGTTCGGCACCTACAACGTGACGTTCGTTCCCCAGGACTTGGCCGCCGGCACCCCGTACTCGTTCTCGTTCGAGGGCTCGACCTACTCGGCTACGGCCCCGAGCAACGTGACCGTTCCCGGCGTCGTCACGGGGGCGTACACGGTCGGCGACATTCAGGCCAACGACGGCGGAGGCTACGTCTCGTTCGGTCAGGTGGCGGGCGGCGACACGATCTACATCCCGGCCAGCCCCGTGGTCGACCTCAACTTCTCCTACGCCATGGTCGACGTGAACGCGGCGGCCGGCACGGTATCGTTCCAGGCCTCTGGACTGGCGACCGGTGACCCGTGGCAGCTGGCGTTCAACGGCACCACGTACGCCAGCTCGACGCCGTGGATCAACGTCACGACCCGTCCGGGCACCTTCGCGGTGGATGCGCTGCCCGTCCAGGCGGCGTACAACGACACGGCCGAGTACCGGCCCGCGGTCGGGAGCACCACGCTCTCGGTGACCGTCGGCTCCACCTACCCCGTCAACTACACGCCGACCTTCCGGGTCGCTGTGGTCGCGGGCACGGGGGGTACGGTCGTGGGCGCCGGCTCCCACTGGTATGCGCCGGGCACGGACGAGGTCTACACTGCGAAGGCGAACGCCAACTACGCGTTCCTCCAGTGGACGGGTACCGGCCTCGGCTCCTACACAGGCACGGACCCGAACGCGTCGGTCACCGTCAACGGCCCGATCACCGAGTCCGCGAGCTTCATCGCGCTGCCCTCCAACCGGTACAACCTGACCGTCACCGAGACGGGCGTGGGCGCCGGGGTCGGCTGGACCGTGGAACTGAACGGAGCCGGGTACACGACCACCGCGTCGCAGATGGTGATCCCGGACCTGTTCGCCTGCAGTGCCGGCTCGCTGGGCAACTACGCCCTCACGGTACCCAACGCGTATCCCAACGGCACCAGCGGAGTGCAGTACGTGCCGCAGGGAGCACCGTCGACGATCTGCACGACCGGTTCGACGAGCCTGGCCCTCACCTTCTCCGAACAGTACCGCTTCACGCCGACCACGGCGGGCGGCGGTTCGGCGGCGGTCTCCGTCAACGGTGTCCCGTACTCGGGGGCGACCTGGGTGACCGCGGGCACGACGGTCGATATCGAGGCGAGCGCGGAGACCGGCTACAACTTCGCCGGCTGGGTCGGTTCCGGACCGGGCAACTACACCGGGTCCGACGCGAACACGCCGGTGACGCCGACCGGGCCCGTCACCGAGGTGGCGTACTTTACCGCGATCGTCATACCGCCTCCGCCCACCTACTCGGTGAGCTTCCAGGCGGCCAGCGGTCTGCCCGCGGGCACGGGCTGGTCGATCGTCTTCAACGGAACTACCTACTCGTCCACGACCTCGTGGATCAACGTCACTGGGTTCGTGAACGGCACCTACACGGCGAGCGTCGCCACCGTCTACTCGGCCGACCGGTCGACGGAGTTCGTCCCGACGACGTCGACGATCTCCGTCCTGGTCAGCGGCGCCACGCACGAGTCGATTGACTTCGGCGTTCTCTACTGGGTCGCCGTCTCCGGCACGGTGGGCGGCACCGTGAGCTCCCCCACGAGCTCCGGCTTCGTCGGATCGGGCAAGACGGTCTCGTTGGTCGCGACGCCAGGGGTCGGCTACTCGTTCGTCGGCTGGACCGGTACCGGCTCGGGCAGCTATACTGGCGCCCTCAACTCGAGCTCGATCGTCGTCTCCGGTCCGATCACCGAAGTCGCCTCGTTCGCGCCGATCCCGCCCGCCTCCACGTCGAACAGTGGACTGTCGCCCAGCTCGACCGTCGTTATCGCCGCACTGGCGGTCGTCGGCCTGGTGGTCGGCCTCGGGATCGGCTACGCCGTCTTCCGCCGGAGGAGCCCGCCCGCGGGCGGTTCCGCCGGCTCGGGAGGTAGCGCATGAGGACGCGGTCGGCCCTCGCGATCGCCCTCGCCCTCGGGTTCGTGGTGTCGGCCCTGCTGCCGTTCGGAGGTTTCCTCGGAGCCGCCGCCGCGCCGGCCAGTTCGGCCGCGACGCACGCCTCCGCTCCGCTGTCGACCCTGCCCCGGTCGACCGCCGCCGCCGCACTCGCCCCGACGCTGCCACACGCCCAGGTGCCAAAGGCGCCGCTCAACGGGCCCGACGCCCAGCACGGCGGACCGATGGCGGCACCCACCGCAGCCCCGTCCGCGCCCCCGTCCCACCCGTCGCCCGGTGCGGCCTCGTCCGGCCGCGGCACCTTCTTCACGACCGAGTCGACGCCGTTGCCGACGAACGCGACCCCGGCCTACGGAACGACCGACATCAACGACACCTCGTCGCCGGCGATCGCGGTCACGCCGAGCGGGAACGTGGTCCTGGCCTACACGGCGTTCACGAACGAAACGCCCTGCCCCGGCAACTCGAGCCACTTCGCCTCGACCGAGATCGGGGTCCTGACCTCGTCCAACAACGGCTCGTCCTGGTCGTCGCCCCAGTATCTGGGTAACCCGGTCTGCTCGCAGGCGTACAACTTCACCAGCGCCTGGCAGCCCAGCGTCGCCGTCCTGCCGAACGGGACGTTCGTCATGGTCTACATCGAGTACAACTCGTCGTTGTACTACTGTACCTACTGCATCATCGAGGGGATGTACGGGTCGTACTTCTACTCGGACGCTCTCGTCGTCACCTACAGCTACAACAACGGGGCGACCTGGACCACGCCCTACGCGATCAACGTCACGCTCAACCCGACGTTGAAGTTCGAGGACTACCAGGCGATGCTGCCCCAGGTGGCAGTGTCCGGGAACACGGTCTACGTCCTCTGGGAGAACTACACGTACCCGTCGTTCTACTATGACGCGTCGACCGCTCTCCACATGGTCGTCTCGACCAACGGCAGCCCGTGGGCGAACGCGACCGATCTACCGGTGATCCCCGGGACGTACTACTCCGAGTACTGGTACTCCGACAACAACCCGTTCCTGATGGTGGGGCCGAACGGCAAGGTCTTTGTGGCCTATACCACGGCCTACACGATCTCGCTCCCCGGCGTCTGCCAGCCGCAAGGCTGCACGTCGGACTACTGGGACGCGCTCAGCGTCGTCGTGGCGTCGTCGGTCAACAACGGGACCAGCTGGACGCTCAAGACGCTCATGTCGAACCTGCCGTGGGAGGAGGATGAGCCCGGCTATGGGTTCGTCGATACGGCACCGCAGTTGGCCTACGACCCAGTCTCGGGCAACCTGTACGCGACCTGGATCGGGTACGTCTATTCGGCGCCCGGGTACTGCTACACCTATCCGACGTTCACCGGCTGCGACGACTACGGGGCGCCCGCGCCCTGGTTCGCGGTCTCGACCAACCTCGGCGCCACCTGGTCGACGCCCAGCGTCGTGTCCTACTCGCTGGACGACCCGTACGGCGGGACCTGGGACATGAGCGAGAACGTTGGGATCGGGGTCAACTCGACCGGTGCGATCTTCATCTCGGACCTGTTCACGAACGACTCGATCTGCGAAACGCTCTACTACGGGCTCTACTGCGGGGCGACCGGGGAGGTCATGCTGACCTCCACCAACCACGGCGCTTCGTTCACGGGACCCTACCCCGTGGGGCCCTCGGACATCTACTCGATGATGTGGCCCGGGATCACGAGCCCGTTCGTCACGCTGGCGAACAACCTCACCAACGTCTTCTCGGACCCGACCTGCCCCGCGGGCGCCCCCTACGGTTGCTACTGGATCAGCGGCTACGGTGCGTCGGACGTCACGCTCACCCAGCTCTACAATGGGGCCGGCGTGACGGTCACGTTCAACGAGACCGGACTCCCGCCGAGTGCTCCGTGGACCGCGATCCTGACCGGTAACGTCCGGACCGGGGCGGCCGGCACCGACCTCACGGTCTCCGGGGTTCCGACGGGTCAGAACCAGACTTGGCAGGTGGAGTGGGTCAACACGACCTACGGGCACGCGTTCGTCCCCTCGGTCAGCCCGGTGTCGCCCGGTCTCATCACCGGGACAGCCCAGATCAACGCGACGTACGACCCGTACGTCAAGCTGATCGTGACGACGGTGCCGACCTCGATGGACGGGGCACCGTTCACCTGCCCGACCGCCGGATACTACTTCGAAGAGATGTGTACGAACCAGCAGATCTACCCGCAACCGGGCTCGGACTGGGTCCCGCAGGGCGCGGTGCTGCCGTACAACGTCACCGAAGTCGGGTTCTCCTACTACTGCTACTACTGCTACAACCTGACGTTCCAGGCGTGGACCGGTTCGGGCCAGGGCAGCTGGAACACGACCAACCCCAACGGGTCGACGATCGTCCTGGGACCGGTCAATGAGACGGCCAGCTTCCTGTTCGATAGCACCTGTACGGTGTACGGCACCGGGGCGACGCCCACGTGCACGAACCTGACGTACAACTACCTGTTCACGGAGAACGGGCTCCCCAACGGGACCAACTGGGAAGTCACGCTCAACGGGACGGCGTCCAGTAGCACGTCACCGGCCATCGCGTTCTCCGAGGGCCAGGGACCGTACAACTTCACGATTTGGAACGTTCCCATCAACAGCACCTGGTCGTACGTGGGGACCGCCAGCTACCCGTCCCCGATCACGGCGCTGCAGGGGGCGACCGAGGTCGTCACCTTCGTGCCCGAGCCGAACGCCGCCCTCGCCTCCGGCGTGTCGTTCACGGCCGCGGGCCTCCCGTCGGGTGTCTCCGACTGGAGTCTCGTGCTCGATGGCACGACGTACGGGATCTCGCCCACCAACTCGACGTTCACGCTGCTGAGCGGTAACTACACGTTGAACGCGAACGACGTCTACGGCGCGAACGGGGTCGGTGCGTTCATCTCGAGCTTCTACGTCGTCCCGTCCAGCGTCAACGCGGTGCCGTTCACCGTGCTGCCCGGCGGGAACTTGACCGTCGAGGGCCCGGTAACCGTGACGGCCGTCTTCTCTTCGGAGTACTACGTCACGGTCTCGTGGAGCGTCGGCGGCACGGTCTCGCCCGACACCATCGGGTGGGTCCATGCGGGCGTGGCGGTCAACCTGACGGCCACCCCCTCGGCCGGGTATGCGCTGGTCGGATGGACGGGCACGGGCGCCGGCTCGGCGACCGCGACCACCCCCTTGATCTCCCTCGCCCCGGAGGCGCCGGTGACCGAGTTCGCCACCTTCGTCGCGGTCATCCCGACGTACGTGGTCACGGTCGCGTCGTCCGGTCTGCACTCGGGCGACCCCGTGACCTTGTCACTGGGCGGCGCGTCGTACACCGAGGTCACGCCGTTCGCGGTCAGTGGCCTCACCGCGGGCGAGTACGCGTTGACCGTCCCAACGGTCTATCCGAACGCGACGACCGGGGTCCGGTACGACCCCACCAGCGTCGCCGCGGGCACCCCCTTGACGCTCACGGACGGGAACCTGGACGTGACGGCCAACGGCACGCTGACGATCACCTACCAGGCGTCGTACGCGCTGACCGTCACACCGGCCGTCAACGGGACGACCTCGCCGGCCGCCGGCACCTACTGGGAGTCCGGGGCGGTCTCGGTACCGTTCTCGGCGTCGCCGTTCGCCGGCCACTCGTTCTCCGAATGGGTCGGCATCGGGGCCGGCTCGATGACGGGCACCAACGCGAGCTTCTCGCTGACGCTGACGGCCCCGATCACGGAGACCGCCTATTTCACGACGAACCCGTACGTCCCGCCCGCGACGTACACGGTCACGGTCTCGGAGACCGGGTTGCCGACCGGGGTCACCTGGTCCGCATCCATCGGCTCGAACGGTGGCAGCGCGACGGCGCCCAACGCGATCGTCCTCTCGGGCCTCAACGGCTCGTACACGCTGTCCGTCCCGACCCTCTCCGCCTCGGCGGGGGTCCGGTACGCGCCGACCTACAACGGAAACGTCTCCACGTCGGGAGGCAACACCACCGCGAGCGCGACGTTCGTCACGCAGTACGAGGTCTCGGTTTCCGCCTCCGCGGGCGGGACCGTGACGGCGAGCGCCCAGTGGGTCACCTCCGGCACGATGGTCACGCTGACCGCGACCGCGGCGACCGGCGACACGTTCATCAGCTGGAACGGGACCGGGACCGGGTCGTACACGGGCACCCTCGCCTCGACCAGCGTGACGGTCACCGCGCCGATCAGCGAAGTCGCCACGTTCGTGCCGTCGTCGTCGATCCAGCCGGCCAGCTCTAGCAGCAGCAGCGGCTCCTGGCTTCTGCCGATCGCCCTGCTGGTCGTGTTGCTCGTGGTCGGACTCGTGGTCGGGCTGCTCATCGCGCGGTCCCGGCCGCCGAGCGGCGGTGCCCCGGCGGCGGCGCCCGAGGCCGACACCAGCTCGGTCCCCGTCTGGACCGAGACGGCCGAGACGACCGAGAACCAGCCGTCCGCACCGCCCTCGTCGGGCGACGCGGACGGTGGCGACACGGTTTACGGCGGAGGCTCGGCGTAGCGGCGCCCCCGCCCCCCGGACGGTTGCTCATGGACGCCTACCTCTACGTGCTGGCGCTCGCCGTGTTCGGGGTGCTCTACCTCGTCGTCGGGGTGTTCCTCGTCTTCACGCTGCTGATCGCGCTGATCGCGATCTACGCGTACCTGGTGCTCCGGCACGGGAAACTGCCGGACAACTACCCGTTCAGCGGTGGCGACACTATCATTACGGCGGTGTTCATCGGAGTGACGTGGGGGATCTTCACCCTCCTCGGGCCGACCAGCCCTGTGCCGACCATCGGGTCCGGTCTCACGTACAAGACGACGGGCGTCCCAGTCGAGGCGGTCCTCCTGGTGTCGATCGTGGCGATCTTCGCGTTCCTGGCGATCGGCGCGTTCATCGTGCCGCGCCTCGCGGGCCGGGGCCGATCGGGTGGTGGCGCCCAGAGCGGCGGCCAGCAGACGGTAGGCGCCGGGTGAACCCGGTCGATCTCGGTCGGCGGTCGGGGAGCGCCGTCGCAATCCGGACTCATGCGCGGGATTGTGCCGGTCCGGCCGCACGCACTACATATACGCTAGTTCGGTCTGCCTCGCGAAGCCATGGCACGGGGGGGGCCGCGGTCGCCGACCCGATCGGGGTCGGTCGCCATCTGATGGTCGGGCAGCGTAAGCTGCTCCGGTTGCGGGCCTGCGGGGGCTGCGGCCACCTGCGGGGCAGCCATTACGTCGTGAGCGGAGGGGGCTCGCGCCACCGGCATCCGACGTCCCGACCGTGGAACTCGGAGCCGATGTCGTGTCACGTCGTCTCCTGTTCGTGTGCCCGGTTCTATGATGTCCCCCCCGACCTGCCGTGTCCCGTCTGCCACCGCGTCTACCTCACCCGGACCAGCCTCGAGGTCCACCTGGCCAAGGTCCACGCCGGTCTCGCACCCCGCGAACGGTCGAACCTCCTCGCGGCCACGCTCAACATGGTGGTCTGAGCGCATGACGAGCGAACGACCTCTCGTTGGATCCGCTCACCGCCCGTCGCGCGCGCCGCTCCTCTTCGTCGCCCTGGTCGCAGTACTCTTGGTGCCGGCGGCCGCGGCGAGCGCCTTCGAGTCCGCCGCCACGCCCGCCGCACATGCGGCGCCGTCCACGGTCACGGTGAACCCCTCGGCGACGACGACGGTGACCGCATCGACGCCGTCGCGCGGTCTCGCCGGTTCGGTTCCCTCGGGTGTAGCGTACGTGAACCCCCGGACCTTCAATCCCCTCCTCGACAACGCGTCCATTGCGGCCGGCGCCGCGACCGCGAACGACTCCCACGCTCTCCTCGGGACCGTCCCCGCGGCGGCCCCGTCGCCGCCCAAGGCAAGTCCCTACATTCCGACAGGAACCTTCACGGGGTACGCGGCCAACGCCTCGGACCCTTCCGACACCCTGTCGGGCGTCACGGTCGAAGCCTACCCCGAGCAGGGTGGACAGTTCTGCCCGAGCTACCTGTGCACATCCGAGACGACCGGCACGAACGGGGAATTCAATGTGACCTGCCCGGTGGGGCAGTCGTACGTCACCTTCACCAAGCCGTTCTGGGCCCAGAACCAGACCTACGGTACGTGCGACCTCAACACTACGGTCAGTCTCGGGACGGTCTACCTGCTCGCCTCGGGGGTCGTGACCGGGACGGTAGAGGGGGACGTCAGTGGCGACCCGACCATTTCGGGTGTCACGGTCCAGTGTGAGTCGCGGGACTACTCGGTCAGCGGGTCGCCGAGCGTGACGACCGGCAGCGGCGGTACGTTCAAGGTCGCGATCCCGCCCGGCGTGGCGGGCCGGTGCGACTTCACGTCCCCCGGGAACAGCTGGCAGAACAATTTCACCTTCCTGACGGTCTACTCGGGCCAGTCGGTCGACCTCGGGACCGTATTCCTCGAGCCCAACTCGCTCGTCGAGGCGAAGTTCTACGATGCCGTGACGGGTGACCCGATCGACGGCGGCTACGATACGCCGGATTCGCTCACCGTCTGCTCCTCGGTCACGACCACGTGCGGCACCCAAGGGCCGCCGACGACGTACGGCAACACGGTCGAGGCGCTCGGTTCGCCCGGGTACGACTACGTTCAGGCCGTCGCCTACGGGTATCTCGAGAACAACAGCCCGATCGGGTACGTCCCGGGGACCTCGCCGGGCCACCCGTTCTGCGTCCCGGACAACTGCAAGATCTACCTGATGCCGCTCGGCGGCGTCGAGGTGACGGTCGACCTGTCCGGCACGCCGAGCGTCACCTACGGCACCGGTGGGTGGCAGGCTCAGATCTGCGGGATGGACGGCTACTTCCTGGGGCTCTCCAAGTACAACCCCGTCACCGGGACCTACAACACCACCACCTCCGACTGCATCACGACCGGGTGTTGGGGGGTCGGGGCGACCGTCGAGCTCCCGGCCTTCCCCCTGCGCAACGACATCCAGGTGGCACCGAACACGCAGGCCGGGATCTGCAGCCCGGCCCCGACCTGGCCGATCCCCGGTGACTTGCCGGCCTGGGGCAACGAAACCGCGGCGAACGTCACGCCGGAGGGGCTCACGGACGTGGGGTATCTCAACCTCACGCCGGGGAGTTACATCGAGGGCTCCACCTACGTGGCCGGCACGACGGACGCGCCGCCGAACGGGTTCGCCGTCGAAGTCCAGAGCCGCATCTCCACGGGGCTCGCCACGTACCCGTTCGAGTACGGGCAGTCGGAGAACGTCTGCCCGTTGAACGGACCAACGTACTTCTGCGTGCCCGCTCCGCCCGGGCCCGATGCCCTCACGCTCTCGGCGACGGGGATGCCGTCGAACGAGACGTGGATCTCGGTGCCGTGGACCTGCTGTATCAACCAGACCGGCCCGTTCCAATTGGACCAGGTGACGGAACCGCCGATCGACTCGATCAACGTGACCCGGCAGGCCGACGTGAACGGGACCGTCTACGCCGCCGGCGGCACGGAGCCGCTGCCGTTCGCCTCCGTGACGGCCTGCCCGGCGTCCCCGACCTCGACTGCGACCTGCGCGGAAGGGATCGTGAACCGGACCGGCGGGTATTCCCTGACCGCGGTCCCGATCGGCTGGGATGTCCTCCACGCCTCGGACGGTGGCTACGTTCCGAACTCGCAGTGGTTCTACACGGGTCCGGACGGCGTCAATCTGACCTCCATCCCGCTCACGCCCCTGGCGCTGCTCACCGGCATGGTCCTCGCCGCGAACGGATCGGCGGTGATCGACGCGTCCATCACGGCGTGCACGATCGCCGCCGCCGTCGCAAGCCAATCGTGCGGCACAACGCTGGGCAGCGGCCTGACGACCTCCGACGGGTACTACCAAGGCCTCGTGACGGGCGGTTGGCTGCCCGGTGCGACGTACGAGGTGCAGGCCTCCGCGCCCGGGTATGAGACCGATTGGACCTGGGTCAACGCCACCGCGAATGCGACCACGGTCGTGCCGACCCTCTACCTCGCGCCGGTCGGCGTCCTGGCCAGCCCGGCGCACACGCCGTCCGCCCGAGCGGGGGCGACGGATTCGGCGGGCACGTGGATCGACGGTCGGATGGTCGACAACGTCACGGGCCTCGGCATCTTCTCCGACGCCCTCACCGCCTGCTCCGTCTCCTCCGGCATTTGCACGCCGTTGGTGGACGGCAGCAACACCGGCGGCTTCTTCAACGACAGTCTGCCGGTCGGGATCTACAACCTCACCGTCAGCCCGATCGGATATGAGTCGCAGACGATCCTCATCTCCATCCCGTACGGCGTGCCGGAGTACACGGTCGCGACCCTCGACCTGGTTCCGCTGCCGTGGGTGTTCGGCCAGGTCGGGATGAACCCGTGGTTGACCGTCGCCGTGGTCGACCCGGATACGAACACCATCGTGCAGGTCGCTCTCGCTCCGCCGGTGACGGTCCTCGCCTGCGGCTTCAGCTGCGGCGCGGCGACCCCGGACGCCCTCAACGGGGCGTTCCAGGCCGAGACGTCGCCGGGATACGGTGATTCCCTGTTCATCAACCCGTCCTACCCGGGGTCGTACACGAGCGCGGCCGGCGGGTTCGTGCCGGATGTCGTCAGCGTCAACGTGACGACGGAGTCCACCAACCTGACCTGGATCCCGACCCTGCCGATCTTCGTCTCCGTCTCCGGGACGGTCAACAACGCTGCGAGTTGCGAGGGCACGGTCTGCAGCGACCCCGCCCGATGGGTGACCGCGTCGGTCACGACCACGGGCGTCAACAACGCCGTCGCCACCTCGATGGTCAACGGAGCAGGCCAGTACTACGGCTTCGTCCCTGGCGGCAACGACCAGGGGTCGACCCGGGTGACAGCAAGCGACCCGTCGATGTACTTCCAGAATTTCGAAGTCGTCAACGCCCTCCTAGGCACGTTCCCGGGGTCCAACTTGACCTGGGTCGCCGACCCGATCCAACTGACGCAGTTCGGGTTCGGCATCGCGGAGGTCGAGAACTCGGTCACGGACCAGCCGGTGGCCGGGGTCGGCGTCTCCGCGAGCTTCACCGACACGGTCAATGGCCACTCCGGCCAAACGCAGGGGAAGACGAACGGGGCGGGATTCATCAACCTGACCGCGCCCTCCGGCGACGCCGTCCAGTTCACGTTCGGCGGCACCAACGACTTCAACAACACCACCTTCTCCGCGCCCATCCCCATCGGCAACACCACCAACCTCGACACGTGGTTCACGAAGGAGGGGACGTCGGTCACGATCCCGCCGTGGGGCTGGGTCGCGTCGACCTACGCCAACTACTCCGCTCCCGTCGGCTACTTCGGGACGGTCGTGGACCAGTGGAACGGTCTGCCGCTGCCCGGCGCCTCGATCGCGGTCAGTACCGCGGACCCGTTGCTCGCCGACGGCGGGTCGACGCAATCGACCAATGCGCTGGGCCAGTTCCTCGCGGACGCTCCGATCGGTCCGGACGACACGCTGACGGTCTCGCTGGCCGCCTACGAGACCAACACGACACATCCCGTCAACATCACGCCCGGGGTCTACCGCACCTTCCCGGTCGTGAAGCTCATCGGCGATGGGATCCTGGCGAGCCAGGTCATCGCCGAGCCGAGCGGCCTGCCCGTGTCGGGCGCGTCCGTCTCGTTCTGCTCGACGATCGCCGGTACGACCCATCAAACGTGCGCCACCACGACGACGAACGCCACCGGGCACTACTGGATCGACGTGGCCCCCGGTAAGGTGTCGATCACCGTCTCCGCGACCGGCTACGTTTCGAACTACACGGAGACCGCATCGGCGACGACGGACACGTGGGCCGCCATCCCCGTCTTCCAGGTCGTCCAGGACGGCGTCATCGTGGGTACGGTCGACGGGCTCCCCGAGGGGCTGCCGGTCTCCGGGGCGCTGGTCGCCGCCTGCTCGCCGATCGGAGGGACGCCGACCGGCCCGTGCTCCTTCTCGGTCACGGACCTGGCGAACGGGTCGTTCTCGCTGCAGGTCGCGCCGAGCCAGTACATCCTGAGCACGACCGCGACCGACTTCAACGCGAGCTACATCCCCGTCTCGGTCCTGCCGGGCGAGACGGTCAATCTGGGCATCGTGCCGATCGACGAGTTCGGTATCCTCACCGGCACGGTCCTGGACGCCGCGAACGGGCTCCCCGTGGTCAACGCGAGCGTCGGCGGCTGTCCTTCGGACACCCTGCTCCCCTGTGACGTCCCGGCCGCGACCGATATCAACGGTCGGTACGCCATCGCGTCCACGCCCGGGGCCGTGATCCTGGTCGTGAGCGCCCCCGGCTTCCTGGACGGGTACCTGCACGCGTCGGCGACGAGCGGCGCCGTCACACCGGAACCGGCCATCACCATCGCCCCAATCCCGACCTCATCGACCGTCCAGATCAGCGGGAGCGTCGTCGTCGCCGGTACGGGGGCGGCGATCGGCGCGGCCTCGGTGACGTTGTGGGTGGGGAGTGCGGACGCGGCCTCGACCGTCACGGGCCCGTCCGGAACCTTCGACTTCTCCGTCCCCTCGGGAGGGTACGTTCTCACGGCCGCCGCTCCCGGCTACGGGACGGTCAACCAGACGCTGCTCGCCAGCGAGACGATCTCCAACATCGTGCTGGCGCTGACGCCGTTCGGCTGGACCGTCTCGGGGGCCGTCACGGACGGCCTGACCGGGGTCCCGGTCCCGGGCGTCGGCATCTGGGCACCCGGTGGTCTGCTCGGAGTCACGACGTCCGCGGGAACGTACAGCGTCGAGCTGCCGAACGGGACGTACAACCTGACCGCCGTCGTGACCGGATCGTCCGCCGGCCTGTATGCGCCGGTCGCCTTCGAGGTCCAGGTGGCGGCCGCCGCGGTCGTCCGCGACGTCCCGCTCTATCCGGCCGGCGCGACGCTCGGCGGCCTGGTCGAGAGTGCGGTGAACCAGAGCGCCATCGTGGACGCCCAGGTGACGGTCTCGGGAACCGCCGTGGACGGTCACGCGATGGTCATGACGGCGGCCACCGACAGCGGGGGCCGATTCTCGGTGCCGCTCTACTTTGGCAGTTACACCGTGTCGGTCACGGCCCCCGGCTACCGCAGCGCGTCAGTGACGGTGCTCGCGGGGACCGTCAATCCCGAAGTGACGCTGGAACTGAGTCCGACGAGCTCGCCGTCCTCGGGACCCTCGATGACCGATTGGGGTTATACGCTGCTGGGCCTCGCGGTCGTCGGAGTCGCCGTGGTCCTGGTCGCACTGCTGACGACCCGCCGCCGGTCGGGGGTGCCATGAGCCGGGCGGCGTCGTGCGGTCGGTCGATCCTGTTCGGCCTCATTCTGGCCGGTCTCGGCTTCGTGATGTTCGCTTCGATGATCCCGACGGCGGACGCGCATCCGTCCGGGCCCATCGGGCCCTCGACAGTGCCCGCCGCCTCCGCGACCTCCTCGGACCCGGCACCGGGGCTCACGACCACCAGTGTCGGCGACCTCTCGCTCGGCATCGGGACGACCCCGACCGCGATCTGCGAGGGCGGCGCCGCATCGACCGACTGTCCGGCCGGTACGGGGATCGCCCGCGCCACGCTGACCGCGGCGCCCGCCTCCAACGGAGGGCTGGCCTGGCCCGCCGTGCAGGTCGCGTTCGTCATCGAGACGACACCCTACGACGGGACCGGCGACTCGACCTCGGGTGAGGCCGGCACCGACCCGTGCGACGCGAACCCGAACCTGTACGACCCGTTCTGCGAGGAGAGCAACGGGGTGCCGTTCTTCGTCGCCAACGCCCAGACGATCGCCAACGCGATCTCCGCGGCGAACCCCCACAGCCAGGTGTCGTTCGCCCTGGTCGATTACTTCGCCACCTACGATGACGACTGGGACGACCCGGACGGCTCCGAGTACCATGTCGACATCCAGCAGTTCGTCACGGCCGCCTCGTTCGGGGCGGACGTCCGTGCGACGTTCCAGGCGAGCGTGCTGGACGGTGGGTGGATCTACCCCGACAACGACCTCGCGGACAACATGCTCGACTCCTCCTCCATCACGGCCCTCTATGGGACGATCATCGGGAGCGGTCTTTCCTGGTCGAACGTGACCCACCACGTCATCGTCTGGATGGGGTCGACCGCGCCGCAGGACCCGTCGTATCCCGAGGATTACTGCGACTCGATGAGCCAGGACTACTTCTACTACAACCCGACCGGGGCCGCCTGCTACAGCGCCACGTGCGAGCCCGCGTACGTCTTCCCCGGCGGCGTCCAGCCCCAGTGCGAGGGGTGGGTCAACTCGCAGAACGGCAACGTCTCGGACTCGATCGCGGCCCTGGCCCACGACGCGCCCGAGTGCACCGGTTCGATCGGGCGGACCTGCACCATCGACATGATCGATTACAACAACTGCATCACCGACCCGTACTGTAAGTCCTGGCCGACCGGGCGGGGCCCGAACTCCGGACCCGGCAGCCTGGGCGTCATCACGGACATCGACCACATCCTGCTCGCCGGCTGCGACCTAGCGGCCGCCACCGGGGGGACGTGGGATGGACCGTCGTGGTTCACCTGCCCCAACGGGCAGTCCGGTTCGTTGCAGTACTACCCGCACGGTCTCACCGACCAACCGAATACCGCCAACCCCGAGCTCCTTCAGGCCCTGCGCGGGATCGGGTTCGGTCCGGTCACCGTGACCGAGGTCGCGAAGGGGACCGGGTCGCCGGTGTTCACCTACGTCCCGTTCGGTCACATCGCCCTCGCCCCGACGGGCGAGCTCAACGCGACCGCGACGTGCATCCGGGTCGGTCAGCCGTTCCCGTCCTGTCAGACGACGCCGGACGTGCTCACCCGGGACGGCCTCACGTACCTGGCCTGGAACTGGTCGACGAACGCGAGCCTGAACGCGATGTTCGTGGGCGACACGTGGACCGCGTCGTTCAACATCATCGCGACCGGACCACCCATCGCCGCGGTCCCGGTCGATGCCTGCACGACCGACAACTGCAAGGCGGCCGGCTCGGGGAAGGTCGTCGGGGGGCTGTTCACGTGGGCGAACTACCTCGAGGACAACAACGCCACGCTCGCGCTCCAGTCGTTCCCGCTCGGCGAGATCTCGGTCGAGACGGCCCTCTCCGGTTCCGCGATCCCTCCTCCGCCGCCCCCCCCTCCGCCGCCGCCTCCACCCCCGGGTCTGTCCGTCATCTCGCCGGTCGGCGTGCCTCAGCAGATCGGCATCGGTCAGTCGGTGAGCGTTTCCAACATCTCGCTGCAGGGGGTCGCGGCGGGCGCGATCGCCGCGGGGGCCGCCAAGGTCGGGATGCGCAACAAACCCCTGCGGATCGCCGTCATGTCCGCGAGCATGAAGTCGGCCCTCGCCGCGCAAGCCGCCCATAAGAGCACCTCGTTCGGCCGCTGGGAGTGATCGTCCGGATGCTGCATCGTCTCCTTCCTGTCGTACCGACGCACGGTGGCGGCCGGACGCTCGGAGCCGTCGCGCTCGTGGTCGTGCTCCTGTTGGCGGGCCTCCTGTTGACGGTCCCCTCCTCAGTCACGGCGTCCCCGGCCGCTCCCGCCCCGACCCCGGCGGCCTCGCCCGCCGCCGCCTTCAACCCGCCGTGCGCGCCGATCAACGTGACGGGCGTCTGCGTCTCCATCCAGAACCCGAACGAGCCGGACATCGTGCCCGCGACCGGTACGCAGTCGCCGGTCGAGCCCTCGACGACCCAGAACCTGCCGCTGGTCGTCAAGTCGGAAGCGCCCCTCAACACGACCACCAGCGCGAGCGCGCGCAGCGGTCCGGATTCCCCGATCATCCTCAACGTCACGGGCACGCTCTGGAACGGCGACCCGTACTACTCGAACTACGACGGCTCGGTCTTCCATTCCGCCACCGACCAGTGGTGGGACGGTCCGCTCAACACGACCAACACGACGTACCGATGGTGGTACCTCGTCAACATCTCGGCGACGACGACCGGCGGCCAGGCGAACTTCCTCCCGGGCATGTCGATGACCTGGTCGATCGAGATTACCTACAACGTCTCGGGGAACTTCATCCACGAGGGGGGACCCGACGGGCCCCAGTTCCACTACACGTACGACGGGGCCTGGCCCAAGTCGCCGTACAAGGGGTCGACCCAGTACGACGGCGCAGCCGCCTACGGCCAGGACCTGACGACCACCGTCGTCCCGTCCCAGCCGAATTGGAACGACAGCGTTACGGTCTCGCTCGCGACCACGCCGCTCGACGTCGCGCAGAACGCCTCCATCGGGCAGGCGTACCTCGACGTCACCGAGCACGGCTCGAACGGTACGCTGCTCGGCACGGCGACGTTCTCGGTCTCGAGCCCGAACGGGGTCGACACCGGCGTCGCCAAGACCCACTTCACCATCCCGGCCTCGTACGCCCAGCAGGCGAACGCGACCGTGCTCTACGTCCTCCACGTCTCCGACGTCTGGGGCGACTGGGTGACGAGCGCCCCAGCGACGTACAAGGTCGGGGGGAACGGCTCGTTCGCGGTGGGCCAGTTCGGGGACGACCTGGGCCTCGTGAGCTCGCCCAACGTGAACTTCCCGACCTCGCCGATCGCGCCGGGCACTCCGGTGGCCCTGCACCTGACCAGCCAAAACCAGCACACGGCCATCGCGTCGGCCACGATCTTCTACAGCGTCGACCTGCCCGAGTTGGGCACGGTCAATTCGTTCTCGTCGGCCATGAGCCGTATCAACTCGACGTCGTTCTCGGGCACGATCCCGGGCCTGCCGCTGGGGGCGGGGGTCAACTTCACCGTCGAGGCCTGGGATTTTGCCTCGACCGGTGAGGTGTCGACCGACTACAACTACTCCGTCCAGCCGATCGGCACGGTCCTGCCGTCCATCGCCGACAACGGGACGTTCTTCTACGTCGCCGTCCGGGATGCGGGCGCGGGGACGTGGGTGAACGGCGCGACCGTCTCGGTCATCGGGCCGGGCGCCTACTTCCGCTCCGTCGGCACGACGTTCGCCGGACTCGCGTACCCGAACGCGACCGGTGCCCCGTACTCGCCGATCGTCGTACCCGCTGGCTCGACCTACACCGTGACGGTGGACGACCCGGGATTCCACGGCGGTTCGGGCACGACGTCCGGGGTCGTCACGCTGCAGCTGCCGGCGACGCACGCCATGGGCGCGCACACGGTCCTGGCGGCCAACAACTCCTACGCGATCTACGAGTCCGGCGACCTGGTCGTCTTCTGGCTCAACGGGACGCTTCCCTCCGCGCCCGTGGCGCCGCCCGAGACGAGCTCGGTGTTCATCGGCAGCATCGTCGGCCTCGTGGTCGCGAGCGCCGCGGTCTACCCGCTGGTCGGGTGGTACCGCCGGATCCAGAAGCGCCGTGAAGAAGAGACGAAGCGGGTGACCCTGTGAGAGGGTGGACGTCGGTCCTGGTCGTCGCGCTGGCCGTGCTGGCCGCGCTGCTCGCCCCCGTGGGGCTGAGCGGACACGCCGCCGCCGCCGCTCCCGTGGCGACGCCCGCGAGCGTCGCGAGCCCCGCGGCCTCGTCCGCGCCCGCCGCCGCCAAATGCCCGACCCCCCAGAACCTGGCCGCATGGACCGGGTCGGACTTCTTCGACGACGTCCTCGTCACGTTCACGGTGCCCGGTCTCCAGAACATGTCGGCCGGCAACTTCCAGACCGTCCCGTGCATCAACACGCTGCCGACCTACCTGCCGGGCTTCTGGATGAACATCTCGACCGATGTCGCGATCTCGGAGGCGTACGTCACCCTCTGGGGCACACTCTGGCCGACCCCGAACCAACCGCTCGCCGACCTGCCCGGGTTCCCCTACGACACCAACCAGATCACCCAGAAGCCGATGACCGTCGCGCCCGGGACGCCGGACGAGGCGTCCTTCTACTTCGACACCTACCGGTACTTCTATCCGGGGTCCACCGTCTACTTCAACGTCACCGTCGACACCAACCAGGCGAGCCCGGCCTCCATCAACTCGGCCGACACGCTCTCGCAGATCGCACCCCAGGGGACGAGCCTGAACGCCACCTGGAAGTTCTCGCTGAACGCCCCCTGGTGGTCGCCGCACTTTTCGGATGACGTCCGACTCTCGACCAGCCCGCCGGTGCTCGGCGCGGGCGTGTTCGAACCGAACATCAACCAGTCGCTGGACGTCGGTCTCGAGAGCGTCGGGGCGAACGGGCTGCCCTCGGTGCCGGTGCCGGACGCGCTGCTGACCTTCACGATCGGCAACGACCCCGGCTTCGACGGCACGTACAGCATACCGTTCGGTCCGACCAATCACACGTTCCAGAACCTGACGACGCTCATCGGGCCGTACCCCGGCGCGGAGATCGAGCTCAACGTCTCGGCCTGGTTACCGTGGGAGGGCGGGGTCATCGACAAGATCGTGAGCCCGAATTACTGGTACAACTGGTCGACCCAGGGCGGATGGCCGACGCCCGAGCTGGGACTGGCCGCCAACGCCGCCCTCACGTCCACCCCGAACGTCCTCTCCACCACCACGACGACGCTCGCGACCGGGACCTCCGTCAACGTGACAATCCACGAGACGGAACCGAACGTGACGATCGACTCGTCCGCGGTCCGGTTCACGTTCTCCGACGCCGACGGGTCGGTCGGAGGCGTCGTCACCATGCATCCCATCAACCAGAACACGAGCTACCTGGTGCTCCCCGGTCTCCCCGAGGGCGGGCAGCTCACGTTCTCGCTGCTCGCCAAGGACGTCTTCGGCGACCCGCTCGCCTCCGGCAACTACTCGTACCTCGAGACCGGCGCGCCGACCGCGACGCCGCCCTCGGGTAGCTCGTACTTCTTCGTCGAGGGGATCAACGCGAGCTCCGGCGCCCTGCTCGCCAACGTCCCGTACACGGTCGCCAACGCGAGCTGGTCGCAGTCGGCGCTGACGACGCCCTTCGGCTTCGGCCTGCTCATCATCCCGAACGGCGCCGGTACGCTCGACCTCCCGTACGGGACGTACACGGTCACGATGACCGCGTTCGGCCACGCCCAGGACGCGAAGGTGACGCTGGGCAGTCCGGACCCGACGATGGTCCGTTTCTGGTTCGCCCACGGCGCCGTCTCGGCGTCGTCGGCCCTTCCGCTCGACCCGATCACGGTCGGGCTCATCGCGGGGACCGTCGCCCTCACGGGCGCGTTCTACCCGCTCTACCGATGGTTCCAGGAGCGCCAGCGCCGGGCCGAACAGGAGCGGACCCGGGTCACGCTGTGAGGACCACCGACCGAACTCCGAGATCCCACTGAACGAGGAACCACGAGGAACGACCGATGGCAGCACCGAACCCCCCCAACGGCCCCGGAGCCCCCTCCGACGGAGCGAACCCCATGAGCCCTGCGCCGACGACGGCCCCGGCCGTCCCGGCCCCGGCTGCAGCGCCAGCCGCGGTGGCACCAGCAGCAGCACCAGCCGAGGCCGCGCCGGGCACCGAGGTGATCAAGCTGTCCCGGATGCGGCTGATCACGGCCGACCTGATGATCCGGTCGCAGCGCACCTCGGCGCACGTGTGGACGTCGATCGAGGTGGACTACGAGAACGTCGAGAAGGCACGCCAGGCGCACCGGGCCGAGTTCAAGAAGCAGGAGGGCACCTCGCTCACCTACCTGCCGTTCATCGCCCGCGCG
>JASHSU010000133.1 GCA_030038605.1 Thermoplasmata archaeon
TGCGAAACGCGCTTATGGCCTTGGGCCGGCGCGGCTCGGACTTGTACTTCCCGCTTGGGAACACCGCGTACGACGACCGGTTAAAGGCGGTTGGGCGACAGGCGGGCTTGCCGTTCTACCTGACGGCGCACACCCTCCGACGTACGTTCGGAAGGCTGGGCTATCGTTCGGGAATGTCGCTGGTCGACCTCCAGCACTTCTACGGACACGCCTCGCCGGAAATGACCGCCTACTACATCGGAATCGAATCAGAGCAAATGGCAGCGGGCCTGGTGGCCTTCGAACGTGCCTTGACCCCCGAGGCGGCCTGAGCCCATGCCGGCCCGGAAGTGGCCCAAACCGGGGCAAATCTCTGACGGGAGGGGTGCTGCTACCTCAGCACCCGTCGTCGCCGAGCGTTCCCCGCTTATCTTGATTGTGCGTCTGTCGGAGTACTACGGACTCCTGAGGCGGACGCTGCGGCGGGGCACGGGCGCCGCGGGGGAGAGGGCCTCGGCGGGGCCGAGCGCGGCTTTGAGCCGGGTGATGGCTTCGAACGGTAGGGGGTCGACCCCGCGACGGGCGGCCAGGAAGAGGCTGAAATGATCTCCCATCGCGAGGCCCTCGAGCAGCGCCTCGAGACGGTCCTCGCGCTCGAGCCGGACCCGCTGGACCGCCGCCCCCCGGGACTTCACCAACCGTTCCAGGTAGGCGAGACCCTGGCGGACCAGCGGCGGTGACCCATCCCAGTCCAACAAGATCGGCGCGAACCGGTCCCCACCCTTGGGCCCCAGCGCGTCCCACGCCACCAGGGCGTTGTGGAACAACTCGGGCATTTCGTCGAACGCCGCGAGTTGCTTCGCGTTCTCCTCGACCTGGGTCTTCCACCGCCGCGCCAGACCGAGGAAGCTGCTCTCCGCGTAGACGAAAGGGAACCGGTCGCCGACCGCCGACGCCAACCGGTCGGCCGGGCCCCGGGACCGCGCCATGGACGCGATCGCGGACGGAATTCGTGCCAGGATGCGCCGTAGCCGGGCATCATTCGACTCGGGAAACCAAGGGTCGAGCACCCCCAAGATGCCTCCCAGGGCGTACCCCACCGAGGCGCGCGGCGGGAGTCCGGACGGCAGCGGAAGGACGGGGACGCGGTCTCGGCCGGCGGCTTCCGCCAGCGGACCGCCGGACGTGATCACTAGGCGGTAGGCCCGCGCCCGCCCGGCCGCCTCGTAGGCGCGAAGGGTTTCCCACGTGCTGCCGGAGTAGCTGATCAGCAGGACTCGCGACCGCGACGAGAACGACGGGGGGGAGGTCGGCTGCCGTACCGGAATCAGCTGGACGGGCGTCTCCGACTCGACGATCCCCCGGGCGAGCTCGCCGGCAATGCCCGAACCGCCCATCCCCGCGACGTAGACTTCGGCGGGCCCGGACTCGGCCGGCAGAGAGAGTTCCCGTCCCCGGGCAAACCCGTCCTCGAGTGCGGCGGGGAGCGCCACGGCGAGCGCCCGCATGGTCGCGAGGCCGTCGCTGCGTTCCCGCGCCACGGCCCCTCGGGGGCGGCACGGGAGATATCCCTTGCGACGCGCCACCGAACGAAGGTTCAAGAGCCGGGGCCCGCGTTTCATGCGACGGTAGGCGAGCAACCGTGTCCACGGCCAGTCCGGGAACGCCCGGCGGGGAGCCGCGCGTGTCGACCGGGAATGCCGGTCTCGACACGATGCTGGACGGCGGGCTCGTCGGCCGTCGGCCGTACCTGCTGGTCGGGCCGAGCGGGACCGGCAAGACGACCCTCGCCCTGCACTTCCTGTGCGCCGGCGTCCAGCGGGGCGAGCGGGCGCTGCTCGTGACGTTGGAAGAACCGCCGAACGAGATCCGGGCCAACCACCCGGGGCTCATGCCCGAGTTGAGCCGCGTTGACGTCTTCGACGCGATCCCGGACGTCATGCGGTACGAACGCGCCCCGTTCAAGGACATCGCCGCGGTGCGGGCGGCCACCCCGTTCGACCGGATCCCGGAGCGGATCCGCCAGACGCCCGAGCTGACGAGCATCGAGGTCACGATCACGGCCCTAGAGCAGATGCTCCGGACCGAGGTGCAGCGTCACGCCTACACGCGGATCGCGATCGACTCGCTCACGGCCCTGCAGTACTTCTGCATGAAGGGCTTCGACATCGTCGCCGGCGCGCAGACGTTCCTCCGGTTTCTCTCGGACCTTCGAGTGACGACCCTGCTCACCGTCGAGGCTCCGCTCGAGGACGTCGAGACGCCCGAACGCATGCTCGCCCGGGGCGAGATCCGGCTGTTCCGGTGGGAACTCGACGACGTGACCGTCCGGGCCCTGGGCGTGGAGAAGTTCCGCGGCAGTGCCCACGATACCCGGCTCCACCCGTACCGCATCGGCCCGAAGGGGATCGACATCAATCTGGCCGTAACGATCTCCCGGGACACCCGGCAGGTCATCGAATCCCCCACCCCCCTGGAGCCCGGGGTGCCGACATCGCCGCGTCGGGAAGTGATCCCTTCGAGCCTCGACCTCCTCGCGGACGAGCTGCGCGACCTGTCCCTGGTCGGCGCCGACGTCGATCCGATCCGTACGGAATTGGACGCGGCGCTCGCGGCCGCCCGCGCGGGCGACCTCGAGTTCGCTTCCGAACGACTCGGGCGGGCCTTGGCGCTCGGAGCGGCCATCCCCGAGCACATGGGAGCCTCGGCCGAGGCGCCGAAGGAGGAGGTCGCTCACGCCCTCCGGCGCCTGGCGACCCGGGCCGAAGCTGGCCGGGCGGGGTACCCGCCGGTACGATTGCCCGAGCCGCCGATCCTGACGGCGCGACTCACCAAGTTGCTGGCCGACCTACCTCGCCCGGCCGCGGGGGCGCCCGAGACTCCGCTGGCTGAGACACCGGCCCCTTCGCCGTCCACCGTCGCGGCGAGGGAGGAGGTCGCGGCGCCGCCTGTCTCGGAGCCAGCCGCAGCCTCCCTTCCGACCCCGGTCGAGGTCGCGGACCGCGTCCCGGACGCGCCTCCGGCGGCCGCGCCCGCTCATCCGTCCCCGCCGGCTCCGCCGGTACGGCCCGCGCGTTCCTCCCCGCCTCCGCTCCCACAAGCGGTCCGACTCCCGGACTCCGGGCCGCCGGTGTCCGACGTCCCCATCGTCGCCGTAACCAGCCGGACGAAGGGAACCCCGCGGGCACGAGCGGCGTCCGCAACGATCAAGGCGGCCCGGGGCGAGGTTCCGATGCCCCCGGCGGCCGCGACGCCCGTCGAACCGCACGAGCTGGAGGCCCCACCCGCGGCCGCACCCAAGAAACGCAAGCGGGCCGCGACGTCCGCCCGCAAGAAGGCCGCGTCGACTGCGCCGGCGGGGGCGACCGAGTCCCCCCCTGTCCCCACGGGTCCAGCCAGCCCGGCCGTACCATCCCACGCTCCGCTCCCGTCACCGGTCGCGACTACTCCCGTCACCCCCGGACCGAGCGGCCCGGCCGCGTCAATCCCCCCGGCCGCGGCGCCGACGGTGGCGCCCCCGGAGGCGACGGTACCCGCGGCTCCCGCTCCCCTCGCGACGACTTCTGAATCCGCCGTGACGGTGCCCGCCGCGGAGGTGACGGTGGCTGTGCCGAAGCCCAAGCGCCGAGTCACGCGAAAAAAGAAGGCGCCCCCGGTCGTCGGCGCGACCCCCGGGCCTCCCCCCGACGACACCGCCGCCCCCATCGACGCGGCGGCGGCCAGTGAACCGGTGCCGACCGAACGGCCCCCGGAGGCCCCATGAGCCTGCCGACCCCGGACGACGGGGGCGGTGTGCGCGTAGCGACCGGTATTCCCGGCCTGGACCGGATGCTCGGAGGCGGACTTCGCAAGGGGCGTCCCTACCTGGTCACCGGCGGCACGGGCAGCGGGAAGACCCTGCTCGGGCTCACGTTCTTGCTGGAAGGTCTGCGACTCGGCGAAGAGGTCCTGCTCGTGGCTGTCGACGAACCGCCCGGCGAGATCATGGAGAACGTGCAGGCCTTCGGATGGGACCTGTCCGCCGTGAAAACGCTGGACGCGAACCCCGGGACCCGGGCGTTCAAGCGACAGGCCGCGGTCCAGGAGATCCGGACGATGACGGACCTCAAGTCGATGCGGGACCTGACGCAGGAGTCCAAGCGCCCGGCCGACACCGAGGACATCGCCATCCAGGGGATCCAGCTCAAGCTGCGACAGCAGATGTCCGGCGCCCGGTTCACCCGGGTGGTCATCGACTCGATGACGTCGATCCGACGGTTCGCGGTCAAGTCCTCGACGGACCCGCAGGCCGAGCGCACGGAGATCCAATCGCTGCTCCGGTTCCTCTCCGAGTCCGACGTCACCGCGCTCGTCACCGCCACGCCCAACGACCCGGGTCTGCTCACCCCCGAGGAGATCCTTACGCGGGGCGAGATCCTGCTGACCCGCAAGTGGATCGGCGACCGGTCGCTGCGTCAGGTGAAGGTCGTCCGCATGCGCGGCTGCGCGCACGACCCCGAGCGGCGGCCGTTCGTCATCGGCCCGGCCGGCTTCGTGGTCGGTTGACCCCGGGCGGAACGCGTAAGTCGTCCCACGCCTCGCGGCGTCCGTGGGGCACTGGCTGGTCAAACAGGAGCCGACCTCGTACTCGTGGCACCGACTGGTCCGCGACGGCCGGACCCGGTGGGACGGGGTCCACAACGCCCAGGCGCTCCTCCACCTCCGGGCGATGGCGGTCGGCGACGAGGCGATCTTCTACCACAGCGGGGACGAGCGGTCCTGCGTGGGCATCCTCCGGATCGTGACGACCGCGGTGCGCGATACGTCCGACCCGAGACCGTCGTGGTACGTCGAGGTGGAGCCGGTCCGTCCCCTGGCCCGGCCCGTTCCCCTCGCCGAGATCCGTGCCGACCCCCGGTTCCGGGGGATCGAACTCCTGCGCAACTCTCGACTCTCCGTCATGCCCCTGCCCGACGCGGCGTGGTCGCACCTGCTGGACCGGGCGGACCGACCCGCGCCGGTCGCCCCTACGGCAGGCTCGAAGGGTCCCGCGCGACGGCCCGCTCGACCGCGTCGCGCCACCGCGGCGCGACGTAGACGCTGACGGCCCAATCCGACGGCGGCCGGGTCGCGAGCAGAAGCCATAGGCTCGGCTGACGGAACGGATACGAGACCTTCCCGTCCTCGAGCAATCCGATCTCCCCCCAGTCCGCGGCCGGGTCACCCCGAGGGACCAGTCCGGACAGGTCG
Source organism: Thermoplasmata archaeon (assembly GCA_030038605.1). Taxonomy (GTDB): domain Archaea; phylum Thermoplasmatota; class Thermoplasmata; order Lutacidiplasmatales; family UBA184; genus Lutacidiplasma. Next base: position 5,209 of record JASHSU010000133.1, read on the forward strand.
AGGAGGACCGACCCTAGCGGAGCCTTCGCCCGGGTCGCCAGGTCGTCCTCGAGGGCGCGTCGCTCGGCCGGGCGTCCGAGCAATCGACGCCACGCACGGGTCCGGGGAGCGGCCAACGTCTTCCGGCCGGGCAGGCGCTTGTAGAGCGACCGAGCGACCAACCCGTGGGCCAGCGCGGCGCTGACCCCGCCTTCGGCTCG
>JASHSU010000016.1 GCA_030038605.1 Thermoplasmata archaeon
TCGCCGGCCTCCGGCATGCAGCCGGGGGTGCCTGCGCATCCTACGGGCGCCTGGTAGTCCGGGTTCGCGTGCAGGTTGTAGCCCGCGTCCGGGTTGATCGGGTTGTCCACGTAGTACGGGCCCGAGCCCACTTCCGTCCACTGCGCACTCGCCTGCACGACCGGCAGTCCCTCGGCCAGCTCCTCGTAGGAGTCCCAGCCGGTCGGTCCCACCGTGCTCGTGTAGTAGTTCGAGTACCCCGCCTGCTGGGTGTTCGTCGTGTTCCCCGGCAGGAGGCACGGACCGTCACCGTCGGTCGCGTTCGTCCCGAGGAACCCCGGAACGCCCGCTCCGATGTAGGTCATGTAGCCGCACGACTGGATGCTGCCGCCCAAGTTGTCCGCGATCAGCTCCAGGAAATACGGCCAGTCCAGTCCCGAGTGCCCCACGTTGAACGTGATGCACCCGTTCGTGGTCACGATCGGCGACGTCGGGCAGTAGTACGAGTCGTTCACCAGGAACGCGCTCAGGATGTTCTGCGGGGTGTTGTTCAGCGGGTAGTGAATGCCGCCATCCCAGTTCGGGTTCGCACAGTTCGCGAGCCCGGGGTACAGCGAGCACTGGCCCGGAACCAGGTCCTGCGTGTTGATCCATCCGTTCGTCGCTTCCTCATACGGAAGCATCGAGAACGCCATCGTTCGCGCGAACGAGAACAATACGTCCGACGGATAGACCGACCAGCCGACACCCGTCGACGCGTCGTAGAAGTGCGCGTTGGTGTCGATCTCGAAGGTGTAGTACTGCGGGGCTCCCGTGGTGTTGTTGTCCCAGACCAACGAACTCCCCCCGAATTGGCTCTCACACTCGACGGACCCGGGCACGCAGGTGGCCACCTCGGGCACGTAGCTGGCGGGAGTGGGGCCGTCGTCCGACCCATTGTACGCGACCAAGGTCTCGTACACGTTGCTGATGGGCTCGGTGCAGACGGTGTAGTAGCATAGACTGGGATCGGCCTCGGAGGGTCCCCCACCGGTCGCCTCCCAAATCTCGAGAGTTCCCGGATGCGGTCCGTCCGGACAGTAGGTCATCGTCACGTCGCAGGTCCCGCTCGACGGCGTGCCGGGGACCCCCGTCCGAGTTCCGGAAACTATGCGGTCGGCCGCTCGCGCCAGTTGCGACGAGGTAGGGCCCACTGAGGTGGGCTGGGCCGCCGCGACCGAGAAAATGGAGACGACAACGAAGGAAACGGTCGCCACTGCGACCGCCGTCATCAGACCCGCCCGAACCGGCCAGCCCCGGGGCGACGTAGTCGCAGCACCCCGCATGGGCCGAGTTCGACACTCCGTAAATAGCCCGGAACGCCGGCGCAGCGGGCGCTCGCGGGCGGCCGCTAAGGCTCGGGTACTAGTGGCCGGCGGCCGCCGCGTCCTCGACGATCTCGCCGGGCGCGTCGGACGGGAGAGTGCCGCGCGCCTGCGGGTTGGCGAGGTTCTTGGGGAGGCCGAGGAGGTCGAGGAGCTCCTTGTAGTGGTTGCGGATGGTGACGGGAGTCACGTTGGCGACCGCTGCGATCCGGTCCTGGCTGCGGGGCTCGCCCATCAGGTTGGAGGCGATGTAGATGATCGTCGCCAGGATCCCGTTGGGCAGGACACCGCTGGTCGAGTAGACCTGCTCCACCTGCTCCAGCAGCGAGAGGACCTTCTGCCGGACCTCCTTGGAGAGGTTCAGGTCCTGCGTGAACCGAACCAAGTAGTCGCGGGGCTCGACCGGCTTCAAACCGAGCTTGAGCTCGCGCGCGAGCAGAGTGTACGCCCGACCGACCTCGATCTTGGTCGCCTTGGAGTGGGCGATGATTTCCTTCATCGTCCGCGGCACGTGGCACTGCCGGCACGCGGCGTAGACGGACGCCGCGACGAGCGCCACGATCTTCTTGCCGCGGGTCGCCTTGTGCTCGAGCGCCCGGCGGTAGATGTACGTCGCCGACTCCTTGACCTCGCGCGAGAGGCCGAGGACACCGGCCAGACGGTTCAGCTCACCGAGCGCGACCACGAGGTTGCGCTGGTGCGTGCGAGCCGCCCGGAGACGATGGTTGAGCTTCCGCAGATGATAGAACTTCAACGAAGTGTTCCGGGACAACGAGTTGCCCTGGAAGTCGCGGGTCGGAACGCCGATCTCGCTGAACAGGCCCTTGTCGGGCATGAGCGGCGAGATGACCGGGCCCCAGCCACGGGCCTCGCGGCCCGTGTCCTCCTTCGACCCGCGCTGACCGCGGTCGCTGACCAGCGCGCTCTGGTCGACGACCAGGCCGCAGTCGGCACAGACGATCTCCCCGCGGATCTCGTCGCGGATGAGGTGGGAGGAACCGCAGTTCGGACAGGCTTCCGCCGGTGGCTTGGCGCTCGTCGCTGGGGCGGCGACCGCCGGAGCGGCCTTGGAGGAGGTCCGGGAACTGGCCGATCGGGAGCGAGAACTCGCCGAGGATGCAGAGGTGGACTTCATAGCTTCTACGACCGGGGGTAGGGGCCACCCCTATATATAAGCTGAGCCCGCCCCTGTCGGAGTTGTAACTTACATCTGCTACACCGTGCGCCGGTCTAGCATGCTAATCCAACCGCCCCTCGGGACTGGCAGGGATCATGCGGCATGGGCGGTGAAGACGCAGCCCCGCGTGGCGTGCTTGGTCGGGTCGGGCTTGGAGACCTCCCAGTGGTGACCCAGCCTCGTCTCGAGCACCGAACGAAGCAGTTGCGGGCACATCATCCGGCCGATCTCGGGCGAGTGCGGGGTGCAGGCGAAGCAGGAGCGGACCTGGACCGTCAGCGGCTGGGGCTTTACCACCGTGAGCCGGCCCATCGTGTGGGCGGAGTAGTAGTCGGCGAGGGACGCGACGACCGCGGTCGGCGTCTGGCCCTCCACCTGTTCGGCAATCTCCCGTCCGAGTTGTCGCGCGATCGTCTCGATCAGCTCGGGCAGATGGAGCTGGAACTCCTTCACACCCGAGGCGCGCATCCCGAGTTTGGCGATCTCCTTGAGGCGCTGGAACGGGAGAGCTTCTTTGCCGGCCACGACCGGGAGGACGGCCCCCAGTGGATTCTCCAGCTCCACGAATCGACTCTCGGCCCGTGTGGCGGGAGCCCACATGCGTCGGTAGCTATCGCGGGCCAGGTGGACGAACATCGGGGCGGAGGACCACAGGGCGACCTGGTCGTCGTCCATGCCGGTGGCGTCGTCGTCTCCCGAGACGTAGACGAGGGCGCCCCCCCGGTCGATGACCACCGTCCGATTGACGACGGGGTAGCCCGAATGCCGGAGCTCCGCAAAGCCGGCGACCTGTTTGGCCGGACCCAGGTTCGGCGGGTAGACTTCGGTGAGGATGCGAACCTTGACACCCCGCTCCCCGGCCTCGCGGAGGGCGCGGTCGAGACCCCCCTCGAGCAGGGACGGGAGATGCCGGCCGTTGGCGGCCACCAGGACCTGCCGCTCGGCCGTTCCGATCCGTTTGAGGAGGAATCGGTGGATCGTGCCCCGGCCCTCGAGGACCGCGAATTTGCGAGTGTCCCGGTCGTCCAACTCGGTCCGACTGTCTTCCCAGCCGGCGAGGACCTTCTCGCGATCGGCCTCGAGTCGGTGCAGCCGGTCCGAGGCCTGTCGGATGCACCGGTCGACCAGCTCCTCCGGTGGCAACGCGGCGAATCGCTGGGGCCGTCCCCGGTTCGCGAGGAGCAGGCCCTCGTCGGTCAGCTGCTTGATGAAGCGGTAGGCCTCGACCCGGTTGACCGCGCTCAGGCGCCCGAGTTCGCTCGCGGTCTGCGGTCCGGCCCGGCACGCCGCGAGGTAGACGCGGGCCCCCTTCTCCGGGATGCCCAGCTCACCGAGAAGTTCGAGAAGGCCCGACCCCGGTCGTGCCACGGTACCGGAAAGGGCCGGACGCGATAAAAGGACGGAGGAGGGGCCGGCTCAGAGCGCGGCCTGGAAATCCTCGATGGTGAGCGTGTACTCGGGCTCGGTGCCCCCGGCCCGGGCGCGCAGGACCTCCCGGGCAAGCAGCCAGTAGACGGTCGCCAGCGCGACGCGCCCCTTGTTGTTCGCCGGGATGACGAGGTCGACGTTCCGGGTCTCGTTGTTGACGTCACACAAACCGACCACCGGGATGCCGATGGAGACGGCCTCGCTCAACGCCTGCTGGTCGGTCGCCGGATCAGTGACGAACAGCACCTTGGGTTCGAAGTACTCGGCGAGGTTGGGGTTGGTGAGGCAGCCGGGGACGAACCGCTCGGCAAACGAGACGGCGCCAATCGTCTTCGCAAACACCCGGACGGGCTTCTGGCCGTACTGCCGCTGGCTCACCACGAGAATCTTCTCGGGTGGGATTCGAGCTAGGAAGGCGGCCGCGAGACGGATCCGCTTGTCGGTCTGGCGAACGTCCAGAACATGCAGCCCGTCGAACCGGACCTTGTGCACGAAGCGGCGCATCGACGCCGACTTCTGCTGGGTGCCGATGTGGACCCCCGACGTAAGGTACGTCTCTTCCGGAACGAGGAGCTCGCCGGGCCGGATGTCCTGTCCGTCGGACGGGACGGCCTGCTGCTCTTCCGCCATCACGTCATCTTCCGGCATGGGGTCCTGAGGTCGACGCGCGGGCGAGTCGCAGGAGTTCATTTAGCTTTGCCACCCGCTCTCCGCCGAGCAGACCGCATTTGAGGGCGCGCGCACCGGTGCCGACCGCGACGTGGCTCAGCCAGTCGTCCGGCACTTCGCCCGAACGGTGGGAGGTCACGGTCGCGATCTGTTTCGACGTGGCAAGGTCGACGGTCCGGAAGGTGTCGGTCAGGGTCCCGACCTGGTTGACCTTGATGAGGATGGCATTGCTCGAGCCCGCGTCCAATCCCCGACGCAGACGACTCACGTTCGTGACGTACAGGTCGTCGCCGACCAGCAGCGTGCGGTTCCCCACGGCACGGGTGAGGGCGGCGAACGGCTCGAACGCCTCCTGGTCGAGGGGGTCCTCGACGTAGCGCAGGCCGTACTGATCGACCAGCTGAGCGACGAACGCGACCTGCCCGTCGGTATCGAGGACCCGGTCTTTGTAGCGATACCGCCCGGCCTCGAAGAATTCGCTCGCCGCCAAGTCGATCCCCGGGTGGACGGGAATACCGAGCTCGTCCCGGGCTTGCCCACAGGCCGCCGCTAGCGTCTCGAGGGCTTCGACGTTGCCGATCGCGGCGACCCAACCGCCCTCGTCGCCTCGGCCGAGCGCGGC
>JASHSU010000134.1 GCA_030038605.1 Thermoplasmata archaeon
CCGACCCACGAGAGCGTGAGGGGGCCCAGTCGGGCGAGCGAGGGTACCCGACGACTACCGGCGGCGAAAACGCCGAGCGCCAGTAACGGGGAGAACCAGAGCACCGCCCCGGGGACCGTCGTCTGTCCCGTGCCGGGGATCGGCACGAAGATGAGGACGGAGACGAGCCCGAAGACGATGACCGCGATGGCGGCGGCGTCCCGTACCATGCTGCGGTCGGTCGGCAGGCGCACCCAGGCCTTTCGGGGGTGGAACCGGGCGCGCCGCCAGCGCAGCACCAGGGCGGCGACCCCGAGCAGCGCGAGGGCGCCGACCTCGAACGCCACGAAGCCGACGTAGGTCGGGTACGGAAGGCTGTAGAGGATCACTTTCGTGACGAACGACGTCGTTCCGTAGAACCAGAAGGCGAACGTCAGCGTCACGAACCCGGCCAGGAAGGCGAACTCGCGGCTCGGGAAACGGCGGCTCCAGAGGCCCGGACGCCACAGTTCGAGCAGGACGAGTGCGCCGAACGCGCTCAGCGCGAAGAAGTACGACGACAGATGGTGAGTGACCACAAGAGCGCCGCTCACCATCGTGAGCGGGGCGTACCATCGCACGTCGCGCCGACTCTCGACGAACATCCAAAGCGCCGCCACGCAGAGAAAGTCCCCGAGCGCGAGGGGCGCCGGGTGCGCGATCGAGAACAGGCGCGGCATGGCGATCGACGCGATCGCGGCGCCGAGCAGCGCAACCGTGTCGTTGGGATACAGGCGCCGGAAGAGCAGGAACAACGGGAGCACGGAGAGGACGGCGACGACGGGAATGACGATCGTGAGCGCGGAGAACGCGTCGACGCCGACGGCCCCGGCCACGGCCCCGCTCAGCAGGAACGTCCCCGGAAAGTCCGGATACGCCGACCCCCAGCCACCGTAGGCGGCGCCGGTCGGGAGGTGACCGGTGAGGAGGAGGGAACTCGTGAGCGTGTAGTACTCGCCCGAGTCGGACCCGAACAGCGCGTACGAGAGGTACGGCTCGAGCGCCAGGAAGACCAGGAGGAGCGTCAGTCCCGCCAGTAGGATCACCGTCGCCGGCGCCAGGGGAGGGGAGCGGAACGTCGGGCGTCCCGGGGGCGGAGGACTCGCGGTCGACGCGCCCATGCGAGAGGGTGGGAGCCGCCCACCGTGTAAAGACGTGCGCGTCGGCCCGCATCGGTCCGGTCGGGGTTCCGCGCCCGGCCATATCGATAAATAGGGGGGCTTGGTCCGCCCGCACCAAGGCAGCCGCGATGCCCTCGAAATCCACGTCAAAATCCTCGGCGAAGCGACCGCCCGCCCGGCGGCCGACCGCGGCCAAGCCGGCGAAGAAACCGGCGGCCAAACCGGCTGGCAAACCAGCGCCCAAGGTAGCTCCCAAGAAGGCCCCGACCCGTCCGGCCGCGAAGGCGAAAGTCGCGGAGCCGGAACCGGAGCTGCCGGTGCCTGAGCCGCGCCGCATTGACGGCCGACGCCATCTCCTCTCCCTATCGTTCGTCCGGGACGGGGACGAATTCCTCGCCCGGATGGAGACCGACACCGGCCACATCACCGAGCTCAAGAACCGGGCGCTCGACCAACTGCTGACGCTGGTGGCCGGCGAGCTCGAGGACCTCCTCGACTGATCCGCCGGTCTACGCGGGCGGTCCCTCGAAGAGCCCGGCCTCGACCTGGTACGTACGTCGGCGGCCGCCCGTATCGACGACCTGCACGAGGTCGACCGGAGCGTGCGACAGGAATCCGGCGGGGTAGTGGCGCGCGACCGTCGCTCGGAGCGAGCCGAGGGGCGGCAGGCCGACCCGTCCCCCCCATCGGCCCACGACCACGACGCTCTCCGGCCGGATCTCGATGTACCGGGGCGCCGGCGTGAGCGCGTAGACGACGCTGCCGACCGCGAGGAGGACGGCGACGCCGATGAACAGTTGCAGTCCGCTCTGCACTCCGGGCCGGCTCGCCTCGGACGAGCCGAGGTCCAGCCCGACCAGCACCAGGTCCAGCGCCAGCAGGACGACCAGGTAGAGCACCGCGAAGCGGAAGGCCCGTTGGGTGCCCGCGACGTTCACGCGCCGGTCGAGGAGGGGTCCGGCGCTGCCCGCCGGGCGCGGGCCAGCGCTCCCCCGCGGGATCCGGACCGGTCGGGTGGTCGTCATCGGGTCTCGGAGGACGGAGGCGCGAACCACGCCCTTAAACCTACTCGGCGACCGGTGGCGCCATGGTGCATCGGACCGAGTACCTGGTCTTCGAGACACGACGTCCGCGCGAGTTCCACAACATCACGGAGAGGGTCCGGTCGGTGGTGAAGGCGAGCGGGGTCGTGGACGGGTTGGTCCTCGTCTCGTCCCTGCACATCACCTCGGCCGTCTACGTCAACGACGACGAGCCCGGCCTCCTCCGCGACATCGAGGCCTGGGCCGACCGGCTCGCGCCGCCCAGCGACTACGAGCACCACCGAACCGGGGAGTCGAACGGCGATAGCCACCTCAAGAATCTGCTGTTGGGCCACCAGGTCGTCCTGCCGGTCACGGACGGCGACCTGGACCTGGGGCCCTGGGAACAGGTCTTCTACGCCGAGTTCGACGGGCAGCGTCGCAAGCGCGTGATCGTGAAGGTGCTGGGAGACCCGGCCGAGGAGGTCACGCCTCGAGCGCCGGGTCGCTGACGGCCCCGGTCGAGGGACCGGGGCGGGGCAGCGGAGCGTCCGGATCCACGAGAGGGATCTTCCGGGCGATCTCCTTGGCCATCGCCGAGCAGGACGAGGCCGGGACGGGACGGCTGGTGTACCCGGGGAGCGCCAGGTCGTACGTCACGACCTTCTTCTCAGCGATCGTTTCCCACACCGCGCGGAAGACCCGGTTGGCCGCCTCGGTCTCGCCGACGTGCCGCAGGAGCAGTTCGACGCAGAGGATCTCGGCCACCGGGTCGGCCCGGTCCTGGCCCGCGTACTTAGGCGCCGACCCGTGGACCGGTTCGAAGACGGCCAGCCCCTCGCCGTAGAGGGCGCCGGGGGCCACCCCCAGGCCCCCCGCCAGACCCGCGCAGAGGTCGGAGAGGATGTCACCGAAGAGATTCGTCGTGACGATCACGTCGTACTCCTCGGGTTTCTTGACGAGCTGCATGCACATGTTGTCGATGAGCCGCTCGTCCGACGGAACGTCCGGGTACTTCGCGGCCATCTCGCGGTACGCCGTCTGGAACAGCGCGCCGGTCGTCTTCATGATGTTCGCTTTGTGGACCCCCGTGACCTTCTTGCGATGGTCCCGTCGCGCGAGCTCGAAGGCGAATTTGCAGATCCGGTCCGACGCCTTCCGCGTCACGACGTTCACCGTTTCGGCGGCGGTGTGCTCGCGGTCGACCCAGTGCTCGACGCCCGAGTAGAGGCCCTCCGTCGCCTCCCGGACCACGATGAGGTCGGTCTCGGGGAACCGGGTGCCTTCGCCGGCGATCGAGCGGGAGGGACGGACGGACGCGTAGAGGTCCAGTTGCTGACGCAGGGCGACGTTGACCGAACGGAACCCTCCGCCGATCGGGGTCGTGATCGGGCCCTTGAGCGCCAGCCGGTTGCGGCGGACGGAGTCGAGGACCGCGTCGGGGAGCGGCGTACCGGTCGCGCGGATCGCGGCCTCGCCCGCCTCAACCACATCCCAGTCGAACGACACCCCGGTCGCCTCGGCGACCCGCCGGGCCGCCGCCGTCACTTCCGGTCCGATGCCGTCCCCCGGGATGAGGGTCACTCGGTGGGCCATGGTCGGTCCGGCCCCTCGGAGCCCCGGGGGGATTTAAGGAACGGCTCGGCGCCCCCGAGGTAAACCGCCGGGTCCGTTCGCCGCCGGCACCGTTCACCCGACAAGGTTGGGTTGCGTCAGTTTTCTTATACAACCCAACCATTCGAGGACGATGTTCGAGAGCCGCCACCCCGAAGTTCTCGCCCGTGATTGGTTGCCCCCCGTCGCCCTCGGCCGGGAAGCGCAGGTCGCCGAGGTCGTGCGCCGGCTCGACCCGCCGCAGCCGCGGGCCCCCCCTCCGTGGGTGGTCACGGTCGCAGGGCCCCACGGCAGCGGCGTGAGCACGGTGGCCCGACGCGCCGCCCGCGCCGTGGCCGACCAGCTGCGGGCCGCCGGCGGGACCGCGCCCCGGGTGCTGCCCGTGCGGGTGGCCGGGCTGCGGGGTACGCACGGCGTCGCCTGTGCGCTGCTCCGGCTGCTCGACCCGGGGTTCGATGGTCGGGGATTCCCCGTGGTGGAGATCGTGGCCGGGTTCCTTCGCCGCCTGCGGCGCGAGGCTCGGGCGACCGTCATCGTGCTGGACGATGTGGGGCTGGGCAGCCCCGACCTCGGACCGATCCTCCGGGCGCTCGGCGCACCCGACCGATTCCTACCGGAGGGGGAGTCCGGTCTCCCGTCGACGTGGACCATCATCGCCGGGACTCCCGAGGGCCTGCGGGCGGTCGACCCCTCGGTCGGCCTGGGCCGTCCGGTGACGTTGGTGCCGTACACCGACCGGCAACTGCAGGCGCTCGTCCGGGACCGTGCCGAACGTTCCCTCGGCCGCCCCGTCCCGCCGGAGGTCGTCGAGCGGGTCGTCGCGCGGGCCGTGGAGGATGGGGCCAGTGCGAGCGTGGCGCTCGACCGACTGCGACGGGAACTCATCGGCCCCGGCCGCCCCGGGTCCGTGGCCACGGCCTGGGGAGCGCGGTCCATACCTGTGCCGGTTGAACCCCACGTGGTCCGCGCGATCGAAGCGGCGGTCCGGGGACACGAAGCGGGCGTGGCGGATGTGCGCCGGCGGGAGGCGGAGCTGGCCCAAGCCCAGGGGGACCGACCTCTGCCGCCGACGACGTTGTGGCGGCGGATCGTCCGACTCGAGCAGGCCGGTTACGTCCGTCGGGAGATCCGGCCCGGCGGACTGGGCGGGACGCGCTCGGTGGTACGTCTCCTCACGCCGGTGGACGAGTGGCTCACGTCGGACCTTCGGCCGGAAAGTCGTCCAGTCGCCGGGTCGTGGGGCGCTTCTCGTTGGACGGAGACGGCGGCGGTGGGCTCGTCTCGGGCGGGGGCTCCGGCACCGACGCTCCCTCCTCTTTCCGCCCGATCTGAGTGAGGACCATCCGGGCCAGCGTCGCGGAGCGCAGCGCGGCCACGATCCGATCCGGCGGGGCGTTCCGAAGCGCTTCGCGGTCGGCGAACCCCGCCCGGTAGAGCATCCGCGCCCGGACCCGACCGATACCCCGCAGTCGCACCAGGTCGAGCAGCTCCTCCCGCGCGCCGTAGCGGACCCGGGTCGCGAGGTCGTCCAGGGTCCGCCCGAGTCGGCGCTGGAACGCGGCGGCGAGCCGACCGGCGCCGAACAGCAGCCACTCGGCGTCCTCCGCCTTGGTGCGGAGGTCCCCGGCCCCGATCCCCCACCGTTCGGTGAGCTCGACCAGGGGAACTTCGCTGACCCAGTCTTCGAGGATCGCGGCGGTCTTGAGCGCGGCGAGGAGGCCATCGAGGTCCAGATGCAGCGGCGCCTCGTCCGGTTTGACGAGCAGCTCTTCGAGCTCGTCCGTGAACCGGGTCATGAGCTCGGCTTCCTCGCCCCGCCGCAGGTAGAGCGGAGGCAGGTCCGGCGTCGCCGCGATCGCCGCGAGCAGGGCGAACGGTTTCACCCCGATCGGGGCCCGCTCCAGCATCTGGCGGAGTACGACGGCGGTCATCGGGTCGAGGTAGAGGTCGCTCGTCAAGCGTCCGAACCGGGTCGCCTCGAGGCGATCGCCCGGGACCAAGAGGTCGTTCTCCTCCAGGAACCGACGCACGTTCCGGACCTTGGTCTGGAGTTCGATGAGCGGCAGGGTGCGACCGTAGAAGGTCGCGGCGAAGAACGCGGTCAGCTCGGCGTCCGACCGGACCGCCCCGCTGGCCACCAGGGCCAGGACGTGCATCCGGAGCGCGGGCTCCGCGGCGAGACGGCTCACGACGTCCTCGGGCGGGGCGGACAGGTACTGGTCGAGCATCCGGTCCTCGTCCTCGGCCGAACGGGCGAGCAGCAGTGCCTCGCCGGCCGAGTCGAACCGGGGCCGTCCGGCCCGACCGAGCATCTGGTGCACCTCACCGGCGCTGATGGGCGCCTGCATGCCGAGGCGACCCTCGTACCGGCTGGTGTCGCGCACGATGACCCGCCGGGCAGGCAGGTTGATGCCGGCCGCCAGGGTCGGCGTCGCCACCAGGACCTTCAAGGTCCGTTCGACGAACGCCTTCTCCACGACCCGGCGCTCGGCGTTCGTCAGCGAGGCGTTGTGGAACGCTACGCCGTGCGGGAGGAGGCCTCCCAACCGGCGCATCCCCTGCGTGTCCTCGTCCGACGCCTGGCCGAGCTCCTCCACCCAGGCCCGAGCGCGGGCCCGCTCGTCCGGGGAGAGGAGGGTCCGGACCGTGCCGATGAGGGCCTCGGCGACCTGCTCGCTCGCCCGGCGGCTGTTGACGAAGACCAGCGCCTGGCCCCCATCCTCGACCACGGTCCGCACCAGCCGGGGCACCGCTTCCCCCGGCGGAGGGATCTCCCGGGTCGACAGGTCGGTGAACAGGATGCGCCCGTCCGAATAGACCCCCAGCTTGAGGGGCACCGGGCGAAAGTCGCTCGCGATGTGGCGCGCATCCAACCACTCGGCGAGCTCCCGGGAATTGCCGACCGTCGCCGAGAGGGCCACGACCTGCAGGTCCGGATACTTCCGTCGCAGTCGGGTCAGGCTCACCTCAAGGGTCGGTCCCCGGTCCGGGTCGCGCAACAGGTGGACCTCGTCCGCGACGACGACACCCAGGCGGTCGAGCCACGGGCTGCCGCGCCGGAGAAGCCCGTCCGCCTTCTCGCTGGTCGCGACGAGGACGTCCAGTCGGTCGAGCTTCTCGGCGGGCAGGTCGAAGTCCCCGGTCGACTGCCCGACCCGAAGACCGAGCGACGCGAAGCGGGCGAGCTCGTCCGTCTTCTCCTGGGCGAGGGCGCGGAGCGGCACCAGGTACAGGCCGGTCCGGTGGGATCGCACGGCTCGCAGGAGGGCCAGGTAGGCGACCAGCGACTTGCCGCTGGCGGTCGGGCAGGCGAGGACGAGGCTCTCGCCGGCCAAGAGGGGGCCCAAGGCCGCCGCCTGGGGCGGGTAGAGCGAGCGGATCCCGTCCGCTTCGAGCAACCGGCGGACCTCGTCATCGATCGGAAGTTCCGCCAGGGGGACGGGCGCCGACGGCTCGCGCACCACCGGCGATGGGGGCGGCGAAGAGCGGCGACGGGCCGGCACGCGCGTCGACACCGGGCGCGGTACTAAGCGGTTCGCGGCCCGTCGGCCTCCAGGAGCCGCCGGGCGAGGATGAGCTCCTGGATCTCGGTCGTGCCTTCGACGATCGGGAAGACCCGCGCATCCCGGAGCAGTCGCCCGGCCGGCTGACCCGCGAGCGTACCTTCGGGGCCGGCGACGTCCACGCCGGCGGAGGCGATCGAGACCGCCGCCCGGGAGGCGACCAGCTTGGCCGCGGACGCCGGGATCGCGAACGGGACCCCGGCGTCGCGCTGCCGCGCCGCGTCGTCCACCAGCGTTCGGGCCGCGGCGAGCTCGACCCACGCCCGAGCAAGCAGGGTCCGCTTCCAGTCGATGGGGTCCGCCCGAACCGCCTCGCGCATCGTCTCGAAGGCCGCCCGGGCGACCCCGAGGGCACAACTTGCGATGCCGACCCGTCCGCCCTCGAGTGCGCCGAGGGCGACCTGAAGACCGGCCCCTTCGGCGCCCAGGAGGGCGTTCGTCGGGAGGCGGACGCCGTCCAACCGCAGTTCGACGGTCTCGCTGCCGCGCAGGCCGAGCTTGTCGAATCGCTGGCTGACCGAGAATCCGGGCGTCCCCCCCGGCACGAGGAACGCGGAGATCCCTTTCGACCCCAGCGCTGGGTCCCGGGTGGCGAAGATGACGAGCAGCCCCGCGGTCGCGGCGTTGGAGATGAAGGTCTTGGATCCCTGCAGGACGAACCCTTCCGTCGACCGGTCGTACCGCGTTCGAAGGGCGGCCGTGTCCGAACCCGCCCCGGGTTCGGTGAGGCCGAAGGCACCGATCCGCTCACCGCGCGCTAACGACGGCAGCCAGCGGGCCTGCTGGTCCGACGTTCCCCAGCGGGCCACGGGAGCGGCACAGACGGAAAGGTGAACGGCCAGCGTCACGGCCACCGCCGCGCTGGCCGCCGCGAGTTCCTCGAGGACGGCGCACAGGTCGGCCGAGGACACGGACACTCCCCCGTGCTCGCGCGGGAGACCCATCGCGGTAAACTGGGAGGCCGCGAGCGACCGGATCAGCTCGGGTGGGATCCGGTCGTCCCGGTCGATCGCCACCGCCCGTGGCCGGACCTCCCGGTCCGCCCAGGCCCGAGCGGTCGCCCGCCAACCGGCTCCGGATTCCTCCGGCGGAGACGTCACGGGCGTGCGCAGAACGACAACCTCTTAATGCGTGGCGGCGGGTCGCGGCCCGGTCGAGGGGGCGGACAGTGCCGGGCGGACCGACGACCAAGGACCGATTTACGGCCCTCGACACCCTCGCGCTCGTCCGCGAGGTGCGAGCGCTCGACCGCACGTTCGTCGACAAAGCGTTCGACCTTGCCGACGGCGGCTGGTCGCTCGCGCTGCGGACCCGGGGCGAAGGGCGACGGGAGCTCTGGCTCGTCCCGGGCCGGTACGCCGCCCTCCTTCCCTTCGGGTCGGACCGGTCGGACGACCTGTCACCGTTCGCGCGCGAACTCCGGCGGCTGCTCTCGGGGGCGTCGCTCGACCGGGTCGCCGAGCCGGCCGGTGAACGGTTCCTGGAAATGACCTGGGCCCGGGGCGACGTCGGCTCCGACCTGATCCTCGCCCTCGAGCTGTTCGGGACGGGCAACCTGACCGTTGCCGTCGGCGGGAAGATCGCGGCGGTAGCGAGCCCTCGGAAGTGGGCGCACCGGTCCGTCCGGGTCGGCGCGGAGTACGCCCGACCTCCGGGCCGGGCCGACCCCTGGTCCCTCTCGGTCGGCGCGATCGAGGAGGTCCTCACCCGGTCCCGCACGGACCTGACCACGACGCTGGCCGCCCGGATGGGCCTGGGAGGGCCCCTCGCCGAGGAGTTGGTCGCCCGGGCCTCCGTGCACGGCACCGAGTCCGCGGCCACGATCGCCGCCCGGGCCGCGCCCGCACTCCACGGGTCGTTAGCGGAGCTCCGGGGGGAAGTGGGGGACCGACCGGTGGGGTATCTCTACGGAAGGGACGGGACGCCGGTCGATGCGACACCGTACCGTTCCCGCCGGTGGAGCGGGGTCGGCGGCGTCGAGGAACGGACGCTGCCCACCTTCTCGGAGGCGGTCCGAGAGTACTTCCGGGCGGTCGTTCCCGCACCGGCCGACCCCGCGGTCGCCGCCGCGCTGGCGGCGCGCGAGGAGGCCGACCGGCTTATCGCGCGCCAGCGCGAGGCCGTCGAACTGTTGGCCGCGGACGTGGCCCGACTTCAGTCGGACGCGGAGGCGGTCCTGGCGCACTACGCATACGTCGACGAGGCGCTCGACCGGGCGCGGGGGGCTGGCGATCGCCGAGTGCGCCTGGAGCTCGATGGGCGTGCGGTCGAGGTCGAGGTGCGTCCGAGCGCCCGCGAGACCGCGCAGGAACTTTTCGAGGAGGCCAAGCGGCGGAGCTCCAAACTAAGCGGGGCCCGTGCGGCCCTGGCCGAGTCGGAGACCCGACGCGAGGGGACACCCATCCCATCGGCCGTGGTCCGACGGCGCTCGGGTCCGGGCACGACCGGCAAGGCGTTCTGGTTCGAGAAGTACCGCTGGTTCGTGAGCAGCGAGGGCGTCGTCGTGATCGCCGGGCGGGATGCGGCGTCCAACGACCTCGTCGTCCGGCGGAACCTCAAGGACGGCGACCTGTACGTGCACGCGGACATCCATGGCGCCGCCAGCGTGGTCGTGAAACGGACCGCGCCGGGGAGCCCGATCGCCGAAGCGACGATCCGGGAGGCGGCCCAATGGGCGGTCGCGTACTCCAAAGCGTGGCGCGCCGGCCTGGCCTCCGCCTCGGCATTCTGGGTCACGCCGGACCAGGTCTCGAAGTCCGCGGCGTCCGGTGAATTCGTCCCCCGGGGGGCGTGGGTGATCCACGGCACCAAGAACGTCCTGCGCGACGTCCCGCTCGAGCT
>JASHSU010000135.1 GCA_030038605.1 Thermoplasmata archaeon
TGCCGCGGAGGTGCGGCGGGATCGGGTTGAGCGCCTCGGCCAGCACGGCCTGCATCCAGTGCGGGACCTCTTCGTCCCCATCCGGGCGGAGGGGGGAGTGCGCGCCGGAAACCGAGACGACCGCCTCGATGGTCGGCACCGAGTCGCCGGCCGGCTCCGCATCCGGCGAGCGATCGCTCGGGTCCAACGCCGCGGTCAACGACGGCAGAGGAGGGTCGATCAGGAACGCCTCCGTGGCTAGGGCCGAGTCGACCCGAGACAGGGCGCCTCCGTCGAGCACGTCCTCCGGTGAGTCCAAGGGTTCGAACGGCCCGGCTTCGGGAGCCAGGTAGGCCGCTTCCGCGATTGGGGGGATCAACTCCACGGGCAGTTCCCCCACCTCGGCCGGCAGCCAGTGGACCCACAGTTGGTCCACGGCGGAAGTGGGCGTGAAGAGGACCCGCGAGCCGGCCACGGCCCCGGGGGTCGACGCTCCGGCCTCGAACCGCCGGTAGAACAACTCCTCCCAGTCGGAGCCGGCATCCGCCGACTCGGCCGAGCTCGGTTCGAGACCATCCACGCCAATCGGCAGGTAGGTCGGAACATCCGGGAGGGAGGCGGCCGGGGAACTCCGCCACTGAACGTACGCGAGGGACGCGGAAAGAGACCCGGCGCCGAGTCCTAGCAACCCCAACGCCGCGAGTCCACCGAAGGCACTCGACCCACGCCAGAGCATCGTGGCACCGAGAAAGAAGGAGAGGCCTGCGAGGACCGGAAGGATGTACCGGTGGTGCGTATGCACGACGCGCTCGAGGGACGCGTTCGATACGACGGTCGAGCGAACCGGCTCCGGAGCGGACACGCGCTCTTCGATTCCCGGTGGTTGTGCGATAAACCTATCGCCCGAACGGCGACTGAGGATTGGGCCGGAAGACGGATGGCTTGATTTTCCCATCCCCCATCGATGCCTCGGTCGGTCCCGCTGACGCTGGCCGCCTACAGTCCGCCGATGGTGGACGCCGTCCTCGGGACATTGCGACCCTTCCTGCGGCGAGGCGACGAAGTCGACCTGGTGGCGGGCAACCACGACCGGCCTTTGTCGATCGAGACCCTCAACCAGTGGGCGCTGCGTCTCGAATCGGAGTTGCCGGACGGTGTTGGGCTGCTCGCGCATACCTCCTCGCTCGAAAAGGTGGCGACGATCGCGACGCAGGGCGCCGTCTCCCTCCGCTCCGTGCTGCTGGACTACGAACCGAATTGGGACCCCGAGTTCACCTGGGAGTTCGGGTCCAGTCTGGCTCACTTCGACCAGTTCGCCTCGGTCTGCCGGGCCCACGGCCGGCGGGCGATCGCCTACCCGACCGGACGCCCTTTGCGAGAGGGACGTTTGCAAGCGTACGGCTGGGACTACGGACTACTCCGGGGTCACGTCGATGAAGTGTACCCCCAGACCCAGCATTGGGCGACCCTCGGCACGGACGCCTGGACCGCGGTGCTCCAGCGACTGCGCTCGCAGTGGCTCGCCCATGGACAGGACCCACGTTCGCTCACGGTCCAACTCACGATCGGGGACCGCGAGAACGGAGTGCCCGCGTCGGTCGCCCTCGAGCGATACCGTGAGGCGTCGCTCGCGTCCGAAGGTCGGCTCTACCTCTGGTGGTCTCCGGCCGTTTTGACCGAGGTCGTGTCGTTCTTGCGCACGCTCGACGGGTTCGGGTAGCCGCCGCCTCAAACCCGCGGAGAGAGTCGCCACTCGGTGCCGGAATGGCGCTCCGGGGGAATGCTCTTCTTGGCCCCGGGCTGGGGACGCATGGTCATGGCCCGGAGTGAAGACGACCTCTCCGAGGCGTCCGGTAACTCACCCCAGCCTCGGGGGCTCGTGGATAGGGTCACGCGTCACCCTCGCGTCGTCCTGCTGCTGATGGTAGGTGTGTTCGCCGCGGCTTCGTTCGTCGGGGCCGCGGTCGCCTACGCCAACTTCGGGATTGTCAACGCCCACGCCTACGACCTCGCGATCTTCCAGCAGGCGATGTCGAGTACGGTACAGGGTTTCCACGTCCCGTTCTTCGAGAGTTCGGACTGCACCGCCAAGGCCCGCTGCTCCCTCCTGCTCGTCCACCCCGCTCTGGTCCTGTACGGTCTGGCCCCGTTCTACGCGATCGCACCCTCCGCCCTGACCCTGCTGGCCGCGCGGTCGATCATCGTAGCGGCGGCAGCCATCCCGCTGTACTGGCTCGCGCGTCAGGTGACCGGGTCGACCTCCAAAGCCCTGGTCGCCGCCGGCCTCTATCTCGTCTGGTCGCCAACCATGTCAGGCGACTTCTATTCCTTCCACGTCGAGTCGTTCCTTCCGCTCGAGCTGTTCACTCTCACGGCACTCTGGCAGGCACGCCGGTACCGGTGGGGGCTGCTCGCGGCCGGACTGTCCTTCGTGACGCTGGAAGTGGCACCGATCTTCACGTTCCTCATCGGAGTGTTCTTTCTCGTGCCCGTTCTTCCGCCGCTCCTGCGCGACGCATGGGCTGCGGGTCGCACGGCTCCCGGGTCCGGATTCTCGCTCGATGGGGCGCTCCGTAGCGTCGGCGCGACGATTCGTACCCAGCTCCGCCGACTCGAGGTCCGGTACTCGTTGGTCCTGATGGGAGTCTCGGCCGTCGCCTTCGTAGCGCTCGCCCTCTTCATGAACGAGTTCGGAGCACGTCTGCTCGGTGTCGTAACGCCCTCGACCCCCGGAGGGCTGGCCGGACTGTTCTTCCAGAATTCGGCAGGGCCCGTCGCGTCCTCCGCCGGGTCGGTGTTCAATCCCTCGACCTTCGGCTTCACCGCTGAGTACTGGCTGATCCTGTTCGCGCTCCTCGGATTCCTCCCACTACTCTCGTGGCGGGCATGGGTGATCACCGGACCCTGGATGGTGGTGACATTCCTGAGCACCAGCCACCGATTCTCGCGTCTCGGCAGTCAGTACACGATGGTGGCGCTCGTCCCGCTGTTCATCGGCCTCGCGTACGGGCTGGCCAAAGTTTCCTGGGAGAATCGACCGGCCCCCCAGTCGGCCCCGGTCCCGCCCGGCGTTCTCGGAACGCCGTCGGCGACGGTGACGCGCCCAGGCCCCCGGAGGGCCGTTTGGCTGGCTCCGCTGCTGATCGCCGTGGTCGCGGTCAATCTCCTGCTCAATCCGTTCTGCCCGGTCATCCCCGCCACGGTGGGACAACTGGGGGGACCGTTCTCTCCGCAGTACTTTGACAACCTCTCGGCCGTCCAACCCGGACTGGCCTGGGTCGAGCAGCTCGTGAACGTGGTGCCGCACGGCCAGCCGGTCGAAGTCCAGAACAATCTCTTACCCTACCTGGCGAACGACCTGCAGTCGTACCGGTTCCACGCGTACAACGCCTCGCAGATCGCGGCGCTCCCCTTCAACGCCAGCCTCTATCCAGCGTACGTCCTCGCGACGCCGTCCACGCTCGGTCAGGCGCCGTGCACGGCGTACAACCTGAGCCAGAACCCGAACTGCGGCGGGCTCAGCGGCGCGCTTCAGGATCCGGCCAACTACTCCTTGCGGGGGTACGTCGACTCAACTGCGATCGGGCCCGTGCTGCTGTTCGAGCAGTTCTATCATGGCCCCGCCGAGCTATTCGGCCCGGTCGCCCCCCTGCCCGGTCCGGTGTTCACGGTCGGCAACGGGCTCGTTCCCGGGGGTTCGGGGCTCGTCGTCACCAACGGCAGCGGTTCATCGCAGTCCATCCTGACCACCAATCGATCCGTGGGTCACCCCGGTCAATTGGGGAAGGTCGTGGTCGGGCTCACCACGCCCGGAAACTACTCGCTGCGCCTCTCGGCTCGCGTAGCCGTGGCCAACGGGTCAACCGGCAAACCCACGACGGTCGTCCTGCAATTCCGCCTCGCCGGCCTCACCGGTTTGGTCGCGGAAACGAATGTGACCGCGGAGGAGATTCCGCTCGGTTCTTGGACGGTGATTCGTGCGCACTTCGAGGTCTCAGGTGTCATCATCAACGATCAAGTCCAAGTGGCCTGGCAGTCTCTGGAGTATCAGGTCTCGGTCGCCAGTCTGGAATGGACGGCGGCGTAATCGTTCACGACGACCCGTCGTCCATCGGGACGAAGAAGGGGTTTTGTAGATGGGCTAGAGTGAGAGCCCGCGTGCGGGGGGTTCCACGGGCAACTCTCTGACGTATGGGCCCATAGCTTAGTTTGGCTGGAGCACCCGGCTGATAACCGGGAGGTCGTCGGTTCAAATCCGACTGGGCCCATTCCTTGCCGGTACCACCGCTGGCGCTCGTGTGCAACCTTAGACTTCTCCGAACCTCGCGCGTATGTGAACGAATCGGCCCCTCGCGTAGGGTGGGCCCGGCTCGTACGTTGACTCTGAAGGGTCTGAGTCTCGTAGCGTTGCCCGCCCTAGCGGGTCGGCTTGTTGTGCGCGGCCAGGTTGTACGTCCTCAGCGCAGCTTCGAGGGACCGAATTCGAACGAGCATGCGGCGATTCTGAACCTCAACCCGGTCCAGCATGACCGAAACTCGTGCGCGTTCACGCGCTGCCTGACTTAGCAAGCGAGCCAGGTCTCCGTAAGGAGTTCTCCGACGTGAGAGCAGGCTCCGCTTGGAAAGCTGACCATCGGCGGGCTGAGGCAGGAGCGGGAGGACCGATCCCAGCCACAACCAGAATCCCTCATCTCCGACCTCCTCGACATCGATCCACGGTCGCAGCCGGACGATGAGCGAGGGTGGGACGACGAGATTTTCGATGGGCGGGGTAAGCTTCTCTCCCTTGCGCTTCTGCACGTATCCGAGCATGGTGCCACCGTTGCAGGGGTCATCGGCACCATGTGCGGTTCACGGCCGCAGATCGCGGTCGCTGGCTGACCCCACAGCCCTCCGCGGTCAACGCAGTGGGAAATAAATGCTCAAGCTGTGGACTGCCGGGGCCCGAATTGGTCGTTACTTCGGACGACGATCATAACCCAGCCCGTGTCGACCGGCCCACAAGCGTCGGCGCCGCCCGAACTCACGAGTCCGGGGGAGAGATCCGGTAGTGGCTGACCCACGCTCCAACTCAACTCTGTGGCGGCTCGTTCGGCATCGACCCACCGCGCGGGGTCTTTTCGGACCCGTGACGCCATAACTGCGGGCGTCCTGGGTGTCTCCGGCTGAGGGGTCAGCCGGAGCCCAAGGGCTCGAACCGCAGCGTGCTGCCAATGACCCCTGGAGGCAGTCACGATGGCAGCGACCGGCGGTACGGGCGACACA
>JASHSU010000136.1 GCA_030038605.1 Thermoplasmata archaeon
AGGGCGATCAGGGCCCCGCCGAAGCTGCCGGCCAGTCCGACCAGCGGACCCAGACCGATCAGGAAGAACCCGACGACCGAGAAGAGCGCGGACCGGAGGGGTCCCCCGCCGGTCCGATGCTCGGCGCCTCCCGGCGGTAGGGAGAAGAGACCCCCGGTCACTTCCAATCCCAGCACCGCGACGGACTGGACGAGGACCAGCAGTACCCCGTACCATTCGACGGTCCCGGCCCCCAGGTATTGCGCAACGATGGCGAGGGCGACGATCCCGCCCACGCCCGCACGGAACCCGAGCGCGTAGAACGGGCCGCTGTCGGACCGGCCCCAGTACACACTGCGCAGCAGTAACCACTGGGCCAGCTCGGTCACTCCGACCAGCGTTCCGAGGAAGAGCAGGGCGCCGGGCAGCGCACCGTTGCCCATGGCCACAGCGAACAACAAGTAGGCTACGGCGACCGGCACGCCTACGAACAGGCCGGCTGTGTAAGCAAAGATCTCCCGGCGCTCGTCGAACAGCGTGACCGGTACTTGCGGGGCGGCGTACCGGCCGACCTCCACGTAGACATACGCGCCCGAGAGCACGACGCCCACCGCCGCTCCGATGGAAAGGGAGGGCACCACCATGGTCAGGCGACCCTCCTCCCGGACGCTAGGAAGCCCGTGTGTCCGAGCATCTCGAACTCGGGTCGGGTGCCGCCCTCCCCGACGTGGAGGCCTCGCTCCAACAGCTCTCCCGCGGTCACGTCGGCCCACCCCAGCTCCCGCATGCGTCGCACCGTGCGCTCGAGCTGATTGTAGGTGGGAGTATAGGTCGCGACGTAGCCGCCGACCTCGACCGACGTGAAACTGGCCGCCAGGACTTCCCACGGCTCGGCCAGGTCCAGCACGACCGAGGAGAACGTACCCTCCCCCCAACCGTCCCGGGCGACATCCCGGAGGCGGAACTCGACCCGGTCTTCCCATCCGGCGCGGGCCACGTTCGCCCGCGCGTTCTCCAGGAACTCCGGTCGGCGGTCGCACGATACGACCCGCCCGGTCGGTCCGACCGCGTTCGCCAGCACGAGCGTCAGTGCGCCCGTGCCGGCGCCCGCTTCGGCGACGCGGCCGCCCGGTGCGACGCCGGCCAGGCGCACCAGCTGCATCGCGTCCTTGACCGTGACGATCTGGGCCCCTCGACGCAGAGTACTCAGCAGGTCCGCGAGCGAGGGACGGACGGCGTGGAACGTCGTCCCCAGGACCTGGATCGGACCCCCAACCGGTTGCCCGAGGAGTTCGGTGAGGTCGAGGACCGTGTCCTCGCCGACCCGGGTCGGCCCCCGAACCAGACGCACGATACGGGCCGGCTCGCGCGCCGCCACGAGGCTGACCGCGTCGCCCTCGCTCCACCGGTCGTCGCTGGCCATCGGCGTGCCCGAACGCGGGCACGGTGACGCGGCGGTAATAACCCCCCGGCATCGCCGAGCCGGGCGCGCGCCGGCGCCACGGTAGGTTATATGGGTCGTGCTGGTGGCGCTCGCGGCCGCCCCGGACGGCGGGCCGTCAGCACGCGGGCATAGTGTAGTCTGGTTATCACATAGGCTTGCCAAGCCTATAACCCGGGTTCAAATCCCGGTGCCCGCACCTTCTCGGCCGCCGTTCTGGCGCCCGTCCTTTTCACCGTTCGAACCCAACGTCTATCCCTCGCGTCGCCGGAGTTTGGACGATGATGGACGGCGGCGCGAACGTCGGGGGCGTCATCACCGTGGTAGCCTCGGCGGGCTTGGTCACGTTGCTGACGGCGGTGCTGGTGGTCATGCTCCTCCGCCTGCGACACGAAGGAACGCTCGCGACCGTGCTGGTCCACGTTGTCTTTCTTCCCGAGCGCCGACGGCGGGTGCTCGGTCTCATCGTCGCGCTCGCGGTCTTCTTCATCCTCGCCGGCTGCGACGCGGCGCTCACTTCCCTCGCGGTCCTCAACGGCACGGTCCAGAGCCTCGCGAACGCGGTCGTCTTCGGCGGTGGGGCGTTGGCGCTCCTGCTCCTGATGCTCGTCGCGCTCCGGCCGCCCGCGATCGACCCGGCCCGTCGGGCCGAGCTGCGGCGCGCATCGGAAGAGTTCCTGCTCCTCGCCTTCGCCCCGGCCGAGGTCCACGACGGGCTCGGTGCCCCTCCCCCGTGAGGTACGCGCCCGCCGGTGGCGGGGAGCATTGCTTTTCCCCCGCAACGACTACCTCCGCCGATGGCCCGCCTGCGTCGCGTGACGGTCCCCGGTCGCCGGTCGTTCGAGTACGTCTCGCAGGGGAAGGGACCTGCTACGCTCCTCGTCCACCCGGGAGGACCGGGGCTGACGTACCACTACCTCCGGAGCCTGCTCAAGCTGGCCAACGCCCATCTCCGGGTGATCCTGTTCAACCCCCGGGGTGTGGGGCACAGCTGGGCGCCGCGCCGGAGCGCCGACTACACCCTCAAGCAGATGGCCGAGGACGTGGAGGCGATCCGCAAGGCCCTCAAGATCAAGGAGCTCCACCTGCTCGGGTTCTCGGCGGGCGGGTTCACCGCGCTCGAATACGCCCACAAGTACCAAGACCGGCTGACCTCCCTACTCCTCTGCGGAAC
>JASHSU010000137.1 GCA_030038605.1 Thermoplasmata archaeon
CGAGCCGAACGAAGGCGGGTACGACGGGTACGCCCCCGGATTCATCCCGAGCCTGTTCGGGTACACTGTGCGACCGTTGCCGGCGGACGGACCGGGGGGCACCGTCGTCGAGGAGCGGGCCGTGGAGACGATCCGGCGGGAGCGTCCGAACGCGGTGGTCCTGGGCCAGAGCTTCTTCCTCTTCCCCTACCCGCTGCGGGCGATCGCCGAAGCCGCGCACGCCGTCGGGGCCCTCGTCCTCTACGACGCGTCGCACGTCCTGGGTCTTCTCGCCGGCGGGGTCTTCCAGGACCCCCTTCGCGAGGGCGCCGATGTCGTCTACGGGTCGACGCACAAGTCGTTCCCGGGACCGCAGGGCGGGCTGCTCTACACCGACCGGGAGGACCTGTTCCGGCAGATCGACCCGGCCCTCGTGTGGCGGGTCTTCGATAACGCCCACTGGAACCGTATCGCCGGGCTGGCCCAGACCCTCCTCGAACTCGAACGGTGCGGGGCCGATTACGCCCGCACGGTGGTGGCCAACGCGCAGGCGCTCGGCGGGGCCCTGACCGAGCGGGGGTGGCCGCTGGTCGCCGCCGACCGCGGGTTCACGCAGTCGCACCAGCTCCACCTCGACCGGTCCGCGCTCGACGCGACCCACCACGTGAAAGCCGGCGCGCTGGCTCGGCGTCTCGAACGGCAGCGACTCCTGATCGACCTGGTCGGCCGCGTCGGCACCGCCGAGGTCGCGCGGCTGGGCCTCACCCCCGCCGACATGCCGCGGCTGGCGGACCTGCTGACCCGCGGGGGCCTGCGGAAGGAGAAGGTCGGCCCCGAGGTCCTCGCCTGGCGCACGACCTTCTCCGGGCTCAAGTTCGCGTGAGCCGTCGACCGGTCGCCCTCACCGGCACTCCGGGGACGGGCAAGTCCCGCGTCGCCCGGGCCCTGGTCGGTCTGCGGCCGGTCGAGGTGGCGGAGCTGGCGCGCCGGTGGGGACTGGCACACTCGACCCCCGGCGGCGTCGAAGTGGACCTTCCGCGCCTCATCGCGAAGGCCCGACGGCAGGGCTCGTTGCGCGACGTGGATGTCGTGGTCGGCCACCTGGCGCATTTCCTGCCGCTGCGCGACGTAGTCGTGCTCCGGTGCCATCCGCTCGAGCTCGACCGTCGTCTCGCCCGGCGGACCGGTTCGGGTGGCCGAGCCCGACGCGAGAACGTCGTCGCAGAGGCGACGGACGTGATCCGATGGGAGGCGGTCGGCCGAGGCCGCCGGGTCGTGCAACTCGACACGACCGGGCGCGACGTCGCCGAGGTCGCGCGGGCGGTGGCGGCGTACGTGCGCCGCCGTCGACGCCCGCCGTCCTCTCGGATCGATTGGCTCGCCGACCCCTCCGTCACCGACTATCTTTTGGACCGGACCCGGTAGGGGCGCCGATGGTCCTCGAGGAGTACCGGGCTCGGGTGGCCCCGTACGTCGCCCGACTGGCCCGTCCGTTCCTCGGCTGGCGACCGGACCGCCTCACGGTACTCGCGTTGGTCCTTGCGGTCCTCGCCGGAGCGGTGGCCGCCCTCGTCCGATGGACCACCCCGCTGCTGTTCCTCCCGGTGGCCCTTCTCATCTTCGGGTCGGGCGTGTTCGATGTGCTGGACGGCGCCGTGGCCCGTGCCACCGGCCGGACCTCCACCCGCGGTGACCTGCTCGACCACGTGGCGGACCGGTACGCCGACGTCGTCATCGTCGTGGGGATCGCGGTGTCGAGCTACGCCGACCCGATCCTCGCGTTGCTGGCGCTCGTGAGCCTCCTGCTGACGAGCTACATGGGCACCCAGGCCCAGGCGCTCGGACAGGGACGGCGGTACGGGGGCCTGCTCACCCGGGCCGACCGGCTGGTCGTGCTCGCCCTGGCGACGTTCCTCGAATTCGATTGGTCGCTGCCGTGGCCTTGGGCCCCGAGTGCGCCGTGGTCGCGCTTCCACGCCTTCGGCCTGACGTTCACCGTGATCGATGTCGCGATGCTGTACTTCGTCATCGCGGGCCAGTGGACGGCGATCGCCCGGGCGGTCGGGGTGTACCGGGCCCTACCCCCGGCGACGTGACCGGCGGGGCGTCGCGGCGCTCCACGACCGACCCACCGCGCCAGCGGTAGTACATGAGCGGGTGACGCATCCGCTCGTCGAAGCAGCGCGGGTCACGTTCCCGGTCCTTCGGGTCGTCGGCGGTCGGGTCCCCGTCGCGGGCGCAGAGCCCGTGACTGCGCAGGGTCTCGCACTCCGGTGGCTCGTACCCAACGCCGCCGTCGCGCTGGGTGATGTGCTCGACCTGGTACCGTGTGATCGACTCATCGAAATCCGGAGCGCCCCGGTAGCTGTCGACGATCGTCTCCGTGTCGGCTCCGACCCGGTGCAGGAACGCGGCGAGGGCGAACCGTCCCGCGTGCGAGAGGTTCTCCCCTTTCTGGAGGGTGCGCCGCATCTTGCGAATGCACGGAGGGAACAGCTCCGGTCGGAGGGTGCCGCCGCCCGCGGCCGCCCGGGCGGTCGGCAACGGCATCCGGGCCGCGACGTCGGCGAGCAGTTCGGACTCCCGGCTGCGGACGAGGGCCACGACCTCGGCGTTCACCGCCACAGGCTCGGCCAGCGTCCGCCGGATCGCCTCCTCCAGCAGCCGGGCGGCCCGCTTCGGGCGCACGACCACGACCCCCGCCCGGAGGTCCTGACGGACGAGTCGGAAATCCGCCTCCCGGATCGGCGTGGCCAGGCGCACGTACTCCACGAGCCCCACCTCCATCCCGTCCGGCCCCGACCGTAACGGAGCCTGCAACCGTTCGGCCACGGCCTCGATCTCCGCGCTCTGCTCGGTACCCCGCAGGGTCTCCAACCGGGACGACGCCCGCTTGGACTCGGCGACCGCCCATCGGCGCAGCGCCGCGGGTGTGGTCGCGCACGCCAGAACAAGGCGCGCGAACAGGAACGAGAGATACCGAAGATCGGGCGGTGCACCGGCGAACTCGGCAACGTTCCGGACGGCGCGAGGGTCGTCGGCGGCGGCGAGGATGCGCGCACGCCCCAGCGACCGGGCCGAAGCGTACGCAGGGTCCTCCAAGAGCGCTCGGACGGTCCACGACGGGTCGTGCAGCAGGCTCTCGGCGCCGGGCAGGAACGGATACTCCCCGAACAGGGAGGCGAGGTCTAGAGGAGCCGAGGCACGATGAACTGCCATGCGAGCAGGACCAACACCAGGACCGAGGAAAGGATTGCCGCCCGGCCCCCGAACTCGTCCAGCCGCGCGGCGTCCCACCCTTTGCGGAAATGGGCCGCGATCGAGGCCGCGAAGTCCCGGAAGAGGAGCCCGCCGTCCAGCGGGATCAGCGGGAGGGCGTTGGAGAGTCCGAGCAGGAGGCTCATCCACGCGATCCAATAGAGGATGTTGACACCGACCCAGAAGGTGCTGGGGCCGAGACCGGCCAGCGGTCCCGTGAGATGGAAGTACTGGAGGGCCGAGCCGCTCAGGGGTTGAAGCCCCGCCAGCGGCAGGACCAGCCAGTCGACGGACCCGATGAGCGGGCCGTTCGAGCTTGCGAGGGGCGCGGTCAGCGTCTGCTT
>JASHSU010000138.1 GCA_030038605.1 Thermoplasmata archaeon
GGCGTGCTCGTCGTCGCGGCCCAGGCCCCGACGACCCGGGCCGCGGCGGGCCATCGCCACACGACGGCCCTCTACCTCGGGACGCTCCTCTACGTGGCGGGATTTCTGCTCCTCGCGCTCGTGGCCCTGGTCCCGGCGCTCGTGCTGGCGATCTTCTTCGGCGCGGTGGTCGTGCTCACGATGGGCGAGAACGTCGAGTCGATCCCGACGACAACCCTGCCGTCCAACCTGGCCCCCCGCTCCGAGGTCGGCGCCTACAACGGCGCCTTCTTCGCCCTCATCGGCGTCGGCCAGGTCCTCGCCCCGACCCTGGGGGGCGTGGTGCTCGCCGCGAATCTGGGGCCGGCCCTCACCTGGGGGCTCCTCTGCCTGCCCGCGCTGCCGGCCCTGGCCCTCCTCCGGTGGTACGTCGTCCCCCGGATCGACGGGCGGGCCAATCGTGCCTGAGTCGACCTCGGGCTACGTGAACTCTTCCCGCTCGAACAACCAGAGGCCGCCGAACGTCGTCAGCAAGAAGTACCCGGCCATGACCGCCAGGCCCTCGGGGTAGGTCGGGTTGAACGTGGTGACCATGGCGTGGCTGAACGGGTTCGTCGTGTGCGTGATGTGGGCGGGTACTCCCGTGAACGGGTAGCCGATGATCGCGTCCACGTACGACAAGAGGAACCAGGGTTCGGAGTGCGCCAGCGTGGTCACGACCTCGCTGATGATCGTGAAGCCGAAGAGGAACAGGACGGCCACCACCAGGACCGCGTAGAGGCTGGTCTTGAACAGGGAACTGAACAGGAAGACGAACCCGATGAGCGCCAGCAGGTAGAGGAACGAGATGGCGAACGACTGGACCAGCGGAGAGAGGTTCGTGAAGGCGCCGAACCCGAGATAGAAGACCGCGTTGCCCATCACGATGAGCAGGTAGACCAGGACGGCGACCAGCGTGGCCGCGACGCAGGCCAGGTACTTCCCCGCGTACACGGTCGCCCGGCGGACCGGTAGTCCCATCAGGAAGTAGCCGGTCTTGTTCTGGAACTCTCCGGCGATCGCATCGCCGCCGTAGATGATCCCGCCGAAGAGGACGACGAACGTCACCCCGCTGCCCCAGAGCGCGCCGTAGAGGTCGTTGGAGTTGTCGAGGATGCTCGCGGGACGATAGTACCCCACCACGACCGTGAGGATCAATCCGGCGACGGCGACGATCGCCATCATCAGGATGAAGCGGGCGGAACGGAGGTAGTCGCGGAACTGGTAGCGGGAGAGGATGAGCGCCTGAGCCCAGGTCGGCGGGATACGACCCATGGCGGAGGTCCCGTGCGCGCGGCCCGAGACCGTGGGGTTCGCCGTGCTCACGAGTCCCCCGTCGAGATCTCTTTGAGGTAGATCTCCTCGAGCGCGCTGCGGGACTCGCGGAAGCTGACGAGACCGAGCTTGAGGTTCGCGACCTGTTGGAGCAACTGGGCCCGCGCCTCCAGACCGCCGTTGACGCGGACCGTGATCCGGGTGGGGTCGAGCCGACTCCAACCCGCGACGCCGGCCAATGAAGCGACCTGGCGCTCGACATCCGGGTCCCCGACCGGGAACATGAACGCCAGGTCGACGGAGGTCGCGCCGCCGTCGAACTTGGCGGTCACGTTGGCGAGCGTGTCGAAGAAGAGGAGCTTGCCGTGGTCGAGGAGGGCGACCTCGTCGCAGACGTCGACGACCTCGCTCAGGATGTGACTGCTCATGAAAATGAGGCGATTCCCTTGCTTGAGCCCTCGGATGATGTCCCGGACCTCGGCCATGCCGCGCGGGTCCAGGCCCGTGCTCGGCTCGTCCAGGAAGACCACGTCGGGGTCGGCCAGCAGCGCCGACGCGATGTTGATGCGCTGCTTCATTCCCTTGGAGAACCGGCCGACCTTCTTGTCGGCCCAGTCGGTCATCTTGACCTCGTCCAGTACGGTCCGCGTCCGCTCCCGTATCTCGTCGGGTGCCATGCCCCGGAGGGCCCCGTTCATCTCGAGGGCTTCGGTCGGGGTGAGGGACGGATAGATCTCCGGTGTCTCGATGAGGGCGCCGCACGAGGAGAGCGCCTCCTTGCGGTCATGTTGGACGGAGACCCCGTTGACGAACGCCTCGCCCTCGGTCGGGAAGATGAGGTCGGTGAACATCTTCAGGGTGGTCGTCTTGCCGGCCCCGTTCGGACCCAAGAACCCCACGCACTTCGCGCCCTCGACCTTGAGGTTGAGGTGGTCGAGTGCGACGAAATCGCCGAACCGGCGCGTGAGACCCCGCGCCTCGATGCTTTGGACCATCGCGCACCCTCCGGACGGATGGCACCGCGGGCCGCGTGGGCAGAAAAGGAGTGCGCGGGGCCTGCGAGGCCGTATCAGGCGCCCGCGGTGACGGACGGGCCGGCCGACGCGGAGGGTCCGCCGGTAGGGTCCGGTCCCGAGAGGGTGGCCCACCGGAGGGACAGGGAGTTGACCAGGACCGAGGTCGAGGAAAGGGCCATCGCCAGTGCCCCGACGACCGGAAGGTAGAGGAACAGGCGCACGCCGAACCACGGGACGAGCGCTCCCGCCGCGATCGGGAGCAAGACCGCGTTGTATCCGATCGCCCAGGCCAAATTGGTCCGGACCTTGCGAACCGTCGCCCGTCCGATCCGAAGCGCGAGGGCCACCCCGCGCAGGTCGGCTCGCAGCAGGATCACACCGCT
>JASHSU010000139.1 GCA_030038605.1 Thermoplasmata archaeon
AGTCCGTTTTCCGTGCGCCCCTTGACCCGGGCCCACATCGCCCGGCCCCGCTCGGTGCTGTCGGTGCCACTGCCCGAGATGTAGGTGAAGGTCAAGCCGGGGTTCACTCGCGCCACGGTCGCGGCCACGGCGAGCGTCAGGTCCTGGGTGATGTGCGTGTACTGCGCCTCGCTCATCCCGGCCGACGAGACGCCGAGACAGAAGAACGCGGCATCCCAGCCGGTCAGCTCGTGGGCGACGGACTCCGGATGGTAGAGGTCCGGGACGACCAGCTCCCGCGCTTTCGGGTGCTGGATCCCGAGAGGGCTCCGGCCGACGCACAGGAGGGACTCGACCCGAGGGTCGCGAAGGCACTCGATCAGCACGCCCTGGCCGACCATGCCCGAGGCCCCGAAGAGGAGGACCTTCACGGTCCCGGCAGACGGGCACGCCCCATGAGGGGAGCGGTCGACCGGCGCTAGGTCGAGGGCTCCGGGAGCGCGGGTTCGACAGGGGCTTCGGGGGGAAAGTACAGGTCAGGGTTCGCCCAACCGTAGACCGTCTCCTCGAGGTCCTGGCCGCCGATATTGACCCAGTCGACACCCAGGGAGCGCGCCCCGAGGCGTTCGTAGAACAGTCGGGCCGGATTCGCCGACAGCACCCGGACGATCAGCCCCCGGTAGCCGGCGCCCAGGAGAGCCCGTGCGACGCGGCGGACCAGTTCGCGGCCGATCCCCTTGCGCTGGTGCTCGGGGAGCAGGTAGATGGAGATCAACTCGCCGTCGTAGCCCAGCGGGGGTTCGCCGCGGGCTCGTCCGCCCACCGCGAACCCGACGAGTCCGGCCGGCGCTACCTCGGCAACGATCACCGGGTCGTCCGGCTGCGTCGTGAGGCGTTCCCGCCAGCGGGTGCGTCGTTCCTCGAGCTGTCGGGGCAGGCTGTCTAGCCAGTCCTGCGGGTCGATCCCGCGGTAAGCGACCATCAGGACCCGGATGTGCACGTCCGCGAGACGGTCCGCATCGGCGAGCGTCGCCCGCCGGTACGTCGCCGGTCCGTACGAGTCGCTCGCCTCCATGCCGGGTCACCGGGTGCGAGGTTTCGGCCCCTAATGTCCCTCTCGCGTCCGCACGCCCTTAACCCTCCCCGGTCTGGGGTCCCTCCGTGGAATCGTATTTTCGGGCGGTCGAGTCCGAGGTCGACCGCGCCTACGCCCGGGCGGAACGGGCCCGGAGCGAAGGGCTCGACCCCGAGACCCGTCCGGAGATCCCGCGCGCCCAGGACATGGCGATGCGGGTCGAGAAGCTGCTGGGCCACCTCGGCATCGAGGGGATCTCCGCCGAGATCCGAGCCCTGGCCGCGACCCTGCCGCGGGAGGACGTCGCCGTCCGCATCGCACGACGGCTCGCGTCCGACCCCGCGCGGGGCGACACGGCCGCCCGGGTGGATGCCGCGCTGCGGGTCGGGCTCGCGATCCTGACCGAGGGGATCCTGGTCGCCCCGCTCGAGGGCCTCGCGGAGGTCCACATCCGTCCCGGTCCCGACGGACCGTACATCGAGCTCTACTTCGCCGGGCCGATCCGGGCCGCCGGCGGGACCGCGCAGGCGCTCAGCGTGCTCCTGGCCGACATCGTCCGCCGCGACCTGGGACTGGCGAAGTTCCGGCCCGAGCGCGAGGAGGTCGAACGGTACCGGGAGGAGATTCCGCTGTACAAGTACCTCCAGCATCTCCAGTATGTCCCCAGCCCCGAGGAGGTCGAGCTCGTCGTCCGGAACGTCCCGGTCGCGATCTCCGGCGAGGCGACCGAGGGCGACGCGGAGGTCAGCGCGTTTCGCAATCTCGCCCGCGTCCCGACCAACGGGATCCGAGGGGGCGCGTGCCTGGTCATCGCGGAGGGGCTCTGCCAGAAGGCATCGAAGATCCGCCGGGTGGTCGACAAGCTCGGCCTGGACGGCTGGGAGTTCCTCGGGCAGGTGGGCCACCACGCCACCGACGACGAGGAGGCCCACACGCCGAAGTACCTCCAGGACTCGGTCGGAGGTCGGCCGGTCCTGGCCCACCCGAGCCACCCCGGCGGGTTCCGCCTCGTCTACGGACGGGCGCGCACCACGGGTCTCGCCGCGTGCGCGGTCAACCCGGCCACGATGGTCATCCTCCAGCACTTCGTCGCCGTTGGCACCCAGGTCAAACTGGAGTACCCCGGCAAGGCGACCGCGATGGGCGTCTGCGACACGGTCGAGGGGCCGATCGTCGAGCTGGACGACGGGACCCTGACCGCGGTGCACGAGCCGGAGCGGGCGACCCAGCTGCTCCCGCGCGTGCGACGGATCGTGGACCTGGGGGAGATCCTCGTGAGCTACGGGGAGTTCCTGGAGAACAACCGGGCGCTCGCTCCCGCCTCCTACTCCCTCGACTGGCACGTCGCCGAGCTGGGGGCCGCCGGGGCCGACCCGTCGGCCGTAGCACCGGGCTCCTACGCCGAAGCGGTCCGCGTCGGATCGACGTACCGTGTGCCGCTGCATCCGCGATGGGGTCTCTTCTGGCACGACATCGCGCCGGGGGAGATCCGGGCGCTGGCGGAGTTCGTCGAGCGGACCGGCCGCTGGACCGACGGGCGACTCGAGCTCCCGAACGACCCGGGCTGGCATGAGGTGCTGGTCCGGCTCGGTTTCCTCATGGCCCCGGCGGGCCCGGACCGCTGGCAGGGCGAGACCGACGTGAGCGACGCCCTGGTCGGCGGCCTCGGCCTGGTGCCGTTCGAAGGACTCCTCCAGCGACGGACGGACCTCGACCCGGTCGACGAGGACCCGTTGGTGTATGTGAGCCGCTTGGCCGGCGTCACGGTCCGAGCCCGAGGCCCCTCCCGCATCGGCGGCCGCGTCGGCCGGCCGGAGAAGGCCTACCAGCGCGTGATGGAGCCGAACGTCCACGCCCTGTTCCCGGTCGGACCGGCGGGAGGACCGTCCCGGTCGCTCACGGAAGCCGCCCGCCACACGATGCGGGACGGCGTCCGGGTTGACCTGGGCGTCCGCGTCTGTCCCTCCTGCCAGCGCACGACCGTCTGGAACCGGTGTGCCTGCGGCGCCCACACGGAGCCGGACGGGCGTGTCATCAGCGAACCGCTGCCGGTGGCGCGCCTGTGGAGCGACGCCGTCGCCCGCCTGCACCTGGCCAAGACACCGGTCGTGAAGGGCGTCAAGGGCCTGACCTCGCCGGGCAAGGTCCCCGAGCCGATCGAGAAAGGGATCCTCCGGGCCGCCCACCAGATCTCGGTCTACCAGGACGGGACCGCGCGATTCGACCTCACCGACCTGCCGCTCACCCACTTCCGGCCGAACGAGGTGGGGACGCCGGTCGCCCGGCTCCGGGAGCTCGGCTACGCGCACGACTGGTCCGGGGCTCCCCTCACGTCGGGCGAGCAGCTGGTCGAGCTGTTCCCCCAGGATGTCGTGGTCGCCCGCGCCGGCGGGGAGTACCTGACCCGGCTCGCCCAGTTCGTCGATGACGAGCTCCTCCACCTGTACAATCAGGACCCCTTCTACCGGGCCCACCGTCCGGCCGACCTCGTCGGGGCGATCGTGGTCGCGCTCGCGCCGCACACGTCCGGCGGCGTCGCCGGACGGATCATCGGCTTCACGAACGCGGAGGCATGTTTCGCCCACCCGGTCTTCCACGCCGCGAAGCGACGGAACTGCGACGGCGACGAAGACTCCGTGACCCTGCTCCTGGACGCGCTGCTGAACTTCTCCCGCTCGTACCTACCCGAGAGCCGCGGCGCCCTCATGGACAAGCCGCTCGTCCTCACGACCCGGTTGGAGGCGACCGAGGTCGACAAGGAGGCGCACCACGTCGACGTCGGCGACCGGTACCCGCTGGCGTTCTACCGCGCGGCGTCCGAGCGTCGACCCGCCAAGGAGGTCGAGGCGCTCATCGAACAGGTCTCGGGGCGACTCGGGACCGACCGGGCGCTCTCCGACTACCGGTTCACCCACGACACCGAGCGGATCGCCGCCGGCCCGGTCAAGTCGGCGTACCGGGACAGCAAGTCGATGAGCGACCTCGTCGAGCGGTCGGTCCTGCTGGCCGCGCAGATCCGGGCGGTCGACGTCGCCGAGGCGGTGACGCTGGTCCTGAACGCGCACTTCTTGCCGGACCTCATGGGGAATTTGAAGAGCTACGCGACGCAGAAGTTCCGCTGCAAGGTCTGCGGGGCCTCCTACCGGCGGCCCCCGCTGACCGGCCGGTGCACGGCGCTGCGCCCCGGCAGCGGCCGGTGCGACGGCGAGCTGCTCTCCACCGTCTACGAGGGCTCGGTCCGCAAGTACCTCGCGCTCTCCCAGCGCCTGGGCTCGATCGACGGCATCACGCCGTACGTCCGGCAGCGGATCCAGGTGCTCGCGGACTCGCTCGCGACGCTGTTCCCCGCCGCGGCGGCCCAGCGGACCCTCGACCAGTTCCCGCCCGACGCGGACGACCGTCCTTCCGTCGGGTAGGCCGGGCGCGGAACGTCCAAATAGACCCCGTCCCGTGGAAGGGCCGCGGGCTTGTGGGGTAGTCTGGACTATCCTGTTGGCCTTCGAAGCCAACGACCTGGGTTCGAAATCGTCGGCGACCCCGACGACGAAACTCCCAGCAAGCCCGTACGCCCGGGGCGTCTACCGGAAGTACCCGGGCGCCTGGTTCGCGTCCGCCCGTTTCTCTTCCTCGGGCTTGGCCGCCTCGAGGATGTCGACGGCGAGCAGCGCCGGGACCGGCACGAGCCGGATCCGGCCCTTCTCGTCACCGCCGCTGCCGTCCAGCTCGATCGCGAGCGTGTTGTCGCCGCCGATGGACACGAGGCCCCGGAACGTCCCGCTGGAGTCGATCGCCTGGTCGTCCGGACCGGCCGACCGGACCCGCACCCGCGAGCCGGGGACGAGCGTGATCACGGGCCGCTTGGCCGGCGGGGTGTCGCTCATCGCGACCCTCCGCGCTCGCGGACGGAGACCTTCGGCACCGGCATCTCGGCCGCCTTCTTCTCGATCAATCCTTGCAAGTGGTTCACCGTCTCCCGATACCGTTTGAGCGCGTTCTGGGCGTTCGCCTCCGTGAAGTCCCAGGCGCGGGCCAGGTTCCCATACCGGAGCCGGTACCCCTTCCGCCCTTTGCCGTCGGCGACGCCCCCGACCTCTTCGAGCAGGTCGAGCGCTTTGAGCTTGTTGATGTGCCGGTAGACGGTCGGCTTGCTCGTCTTGAGGACCGCGGTCAGTTCCTCGATGTACCAGGGACGGGTCGGGTCGCGCAGCAGACACTCCCGGACCAGGCGCAGGGCCAGACTGTGCGCGATCGGCCCCTCCGACCCCCGGCCGTCCTCGCCCTCGGGCAGGTACCCGACCAGGCGCAGGAACTCGCGCAGCACCTCGTCCACGTCGTTGAGGGGCGTGAGCGGAGTACTGTAACGCAACGCGAGTTCAAACGGCATTCTAAGTCGGTGACCCAGTCGCTTGTCGGTAATTAAACCCGGGCAAGCGCGCGGGTTCTGACGCGCCAAAGGCTATCTCCGGCGGGGCGCTGGCGGCCCCGATGGCGACGTTCGACCTCTCCGCACCGGAGAGTCCGGAGGCGGTCGTCGCGGCGCTGCGCGCGGCCGGGCCGGGCGGGGCGACCCCGCTGGCCGGCGGGACGGACCTGCTGTTCGACCTGGACGAGGGCCGGGTCGCCCCCGCGCACGTGCTGTCGTTGCGCCGCCTCCCGTGGAGGACGCTCGATTGGGTCGCCGGCGCGCTGACCGTGGGCAGCACGCTGCCGCTTCGGGCCCTCGAGGACGACCCGCAGGTGCGCACCCTCTATCCCGGTCTCTACGAGGCGGTGCGCAACGTCGGGAGCGTCGCGCTCCGCCAACGGGCCACGATGGGGGGCAACGTGGTGCGGTCCGCTCCGGCCTCCGACCTCATCCCGATCCTGCTGGCGTTGGACGCCGAGCTGGACCTGTTCGGCCCGCAGGGCTCGCGTCGGCTCTCCGTCGACCGGTTCGTGATCGGGTCACGTCGCACCGAGCTGCGACCGGACGAGCTCGTCCGCTCGATCCGATTCCCCGAGCCGAGACCGTCCGCGTTCTGCTGGCAGAGGGTCCGGCCGTCGAACGACATCTCGCAGGTCGCGGTCGCCACGGCGTACTCCCCGTCCGACCGGACGTGGCGGGTCGCCGTGGGGGGCGTGCAGCCCCGGCCTCGGTTGCTGCCGGAGGCCGCCCGTGAGCTGACCGGTCCCGACCCGCCGCCGGCGGCCGTCGGACGGGCGGCGGCCGTGGCGGCGGCCCGGTCCCCGTTCGTCAGCGACCGACGCGCTTCGGAGGAGTACCGACGACGCCTGGTGGCGAGCCTCGTCGAGCGCGCGGTCGGCCTGACCCGCCCCGCCCCCCCGAGGTCCGCATGACCGACGCAGCGGTGCCGTTGACGGTCAACGGACACGCCCACTCGGTACGCGACGTCCCCGGGCCCGAGCGCCTGCTCGACACCCTGCGTTGGCGGCTGGGTCTCAAGGGGACGAAGGAGGGGTGTCGGTCCGGCGCGTGCGGCGCCTGCGTCGTGCTCGTCGACGGGCGGGCGACCCTCTCCTGCCTCACGCTCACCCACGACGTCCCCGGCGCCCAGATCACGACGATCGAGGTCGGACCGGAGGACGCCGCCGTCGCCCGGGTCCGCGCCGCGTTCGCGCAGGAAGGGGCCCTCCAGTGTGGCTACTGCACGCCCGGGTTCGTGCTGACCCTCGCCGGCCTGCTGCACGAGCGCGGACGCCGGGCCGCGCGCGAGGAGCTGCTCGAAGCCGCGGGGGGCAACCTCTGTCGGTGCACCGGGTACGCTGCGATCGTGCGCGCCGTCGAACGGCTGGCGACGGAGGACCGGTGACGGCGGCCGCCCGGCCCGACGCGGGTCTCAAGCTCACCGGTTCGGCCCCGTACGGTACCGACCTGGACGTCCCCGGCATGCTCTGGGCCGCGTTCGTCCCGGCCCCGGTCGCCCACGGTCGCCTTCGGGGGCTCGACCTCGGCGCCGCTCGGGCGCTGCCCGGCGTGACGGTCGTCGGTCCCGACGACCTGCCGGGTCTGCTCGGACCGCGCGAGCGCGACGCCGAGCGACCGTTGCTCGTCCCGGACGAGATCCTCTACCGGAACCAACCGCTGGCCCTGGTCGCCGCGCCGTCGCTGGCCGCCGCCCGAGCGGCGGTGGCCGCCGTCCGGGTCGACGTCGAGCCGCTCCCGGTGGTGGCCGACCTGGAATCGGTCTTCCCCGACTGGCCCGGTTCGGACGCGGGAGCCCATCCGCAGGTCGCCGCGCACGTCCACGCCCGGCACGGCGACCTCGCCGGCGAGTTCCGGCGAGCCGACCGAGTCCTCGCGGAGACGTACCGCACGGCGAGCGTCCATCAGGTCGCCCTCGAGCCGCACGCCTGCGTCGCCGAGATCCGCGGGTCGACCTGGTACGTGCACACCTCCACCCAGAGCCCGTTCGGAGTCCGCGAGGACCTGGCGTCGCTCCTCGGCGTGCCGGAAGAGTCGCTGGTCGTCGACGGTACGTGGGTGGGCGGAGGGTTCGGCGGAAAGGGCGGTTCGTTCCTCGAGCCGTACGCGCTGCTGCTGGCCCGGGCGAGCGGGCGGCCCGTCCGGTTCGCGCTCACGTACGAAGAGGAGTTCCGACTCGGCCGGACGACCCTACCGGCGGTCATCCGGATGGAGACCGCGGTCCGGGACGGGTCCATCCGAGCCCGCCGGGTTCGTCTGCTGCTGGACGTCGGAAACTCGTTGCCCGGCCGCGACTTCGCCACCGGCTACAGTATCGGTTTCCTCCTCGGACCGTACCGCACGGAGGCGTTCGAGGTCGAGGGGTACGCCGTACGGACGCACAAACCGCCGTTCGGACCCCACCGTGCCCCGTTCGCTCCGCAGTGCGCCTTCGTGGTCGAGTCGCATCTCGACCACGTCGCCCGCGAGATGAACGCGGACCCCGAGACGTTCCGTCTCCAGCACCTGTGGGTCGAAGGGTCGACGACGCCGATGGGCCAGACCGTCGGTCCCTTCGGCCTCCGGCCGGCGTTCGAACGGGCGATGACGACCGCGCGGTCCTGGCGCGCCGCCCTGGGGCCGGGTCAAGGGGTCGGCATCGCCGGAGGGTTCTGGTCGACCGGGACCGGCGCCGGCGGGGAGGCGCGTCTCCGCCTGGGCCCCGAGCGACTCACCGTGCTGGAGGGCGAGCGCGAGATCGGGAGCGGCAGTGTGCTGGCCGGCCTGACCGCCGTCGCCGCCCAGGCGACGGGGATCCCCCCGGACCGGATCGACATCGTGTACGGGGACACGGCGACCGCGCCCTTCGACTCCGGCGTCTACGGGAGTCGGACTGTAGGAGCTCTGGGCCGAGCGATCCAGGAAGCGGCCGTGCGGTTGCGCCGGACGCTGGCGGAGCGGC
This sequence comes from Thermoplasmata archaeon, assembly GCA_030038605.1. GTDB lineage: Archaea > Thermoplasmatota > Thermoplasmata > Lutacidiplasmatales > UBA184 > Lutacidiplasma. The sequence continues at coordinate 8,419 of JASHSU010000139.1, forward strand.
TCCACGGCCAGGGCCAGGCCGAGCTCGTCGTACGCGAGGGCACCCTGGTCGCGACGCTCGGGTCCCGTTCGGCGCCGGTCGCCGAGCTGTTGACCGAGGCCGAGCGGGCCGAGGGCGGTCTGGTCGCGGATGGCCGGCACTTCGCCGCCCCCAACCACCTGGACGAGGACCGGGTCGTCGCGGGGCAGTTCTATCCGTACAACGACTTCGCCGGTTCGGTCCACGTCGCGCAGGTCGCGGTCGACCGGGCGACCGGCCAGGTCCGGGTCGAGCGGTACGCCGCCTTCCAGGACATCGGGACCGTCGTCGACCTCGGGTCGGCTCAGGCGCAGGTCGAGGGTGCGGTGGCGATGGGCCTGGGCACGGCGCTCACCGAGGAGGCGATCTGGACGGACGACGGCCGGCTGGTGAACGACGGCCTGCTCGACTACCGGATCCCGACGCTCGGGGAGGTCCCTCCGGTCGACGTCACGTTCGTCGAGGGATACGCCGGGGCCGGGCCCAACGGGGCCAAAGGCCTCGGGGAACCCCCGATCATCCCCGTACCGGCGGCCGTGGCGATCGCCACCCGGGCCGCGTGCGGCGCCCATGTCACCGAGCTGCCCCTATCGGCGGAGCGCGTGGCCCGAGCGCTTAAACTCCTTTGATGGTGCCCTGCGCATGGGCATCCCGAGAGAGGAGATCCAGGCGCTCCTCGACGGGTACCCGCGGCCTCCGGTGGTCGCCACCGTCGGCTCGCACTCCGCCCTCGACATCGCCGACGGGGCGGTGACCGAGGGGTTCGACAGCCTCGTCCTGGCGGAGAAGGGCCGGGAGGCGACGTACGGCCAGTACTTCCTCACCGCCCGTCGGCCGGACGGGGAGCGCTGGCGCGGCTGCGTCGACGAGGTCTGGGTGCTGCCCCGGTTCGCCGAACTCGCGAGCCCGGCGATGCAGGAGCGGCTTCGGTCCCGCGGCGCGTTGCTCGTCCCGAACCGGGCCCTGAGCTCGTATGTGGCCCTCGCGACGATCGAGGACGAGCTGCGCGTGCCGATCGTGGGGAGCCGGGCGATGCTCCGCATCGAGGAACGCAGCGAGCGCGAGAACTACTACACGCTCCTCGAGTCGGCCGGGATCCGGACGCCGACCGCGGTGGACGGACCCGACGCGATCGACGGCCTCGTCATGGTCAAGCTGCCGCACGCGACCCGGCGCCTGGAGCGAGGGTTCTTCACCGCGACCAGCCCGGCCGAGTACCGGGCGAAGTCGGAGGCGCTGGTGGCGCGGGGCGTCATCGCCCGGGATGACCTGGCGGCGGCGCGGATCGAGCGGTACGTCCTCGGTCCGGTGTTCAACTTCAACTTCTTCTTCTCCCCCCTGGTCCCCCGCTCCCAGGGGCTGGAGCTGCTGGGCGTGGACGAACGGCGGGAGAGCAACCTGGACGGTCTCGTTCGACTCCCCGCCGCCCAGCAACTGGAGCTCGGCAGCCACGGGTTGCCCGAGTACACGGTCGTGGGCCACGGGACCCTGACCGTGCGCGAGTCGATCCTGGAGGAGGTGTTCCGGATGGGCGAGAAGTTCGTGGACGCTGCGCGGTCCCGCTACCCGCCCGGCATCCTGGGCCCGTTCTGCCTGCAAACCTGTATCGACAGCGCCGGCCAACCGGTCGTCTTCGACGTCGCGGCCCGGATCGGCGGAGGAACGAACATCCACCTGGCGTTGGGCCACCCGTACGGGAACGCGCTCTGGCGCGAGCCGATGAGCTCGGGCCGGCGGCTCGCCCGGGAACTCCGCCGGGCGTTGGACGAGGACCGGCTTGCCGAGGTCGTGACATGAGCCCCGACGCCCCGCCGGCCACCCCGCTACGTCAGACCCCGCTGCGCGCGTTCCATCTCCGTCACGGGGGCCACCTGGTCCCGTTCTCGGGGTGGGAGATGCCGCTCTACTACACCAGTATCCTGGACGAGCATCGGGCCGTCCGGGAGGGCGTCGGGCTGTTCGACGTCTCCCACATGGGGGTGCTCTCGCTCAACGGCGAGCACGCGGCCGAGCTACTGGCCCGACGCACGACCGCCAACGTGACGAGGCTGGTACCGGGGCAGGTCCGCTACACCTTCTTCCTGGAGACCACGGGCGGGATCGTGGACGACCTGCTCGTCTCCCGCCTGGACGACGGCCTCTCGCTCGCCCGCGACTACCTGGCCGTGCCGAACGCGGGCCGTGCCGACGAGGTCGAGGAGATCCTCCGACAGCACCGGTACCCCGACACGTCCATCACCCGATGGAACCCGAAGACCGCGATGCTCGCGGTCCAGGGTCCGCGGTCCCGGGAGCTGCTCGAACGCACGTTCGGCTGGGACCTGTCCGGCCTCGGGTTCTACAAGATCGCCTGGTTCCCGACCGGCCCGGGCCGGGGCGAGCCGAAGGGCCGGCTCGGGTTCTCGCTGGCCCAGGGACTGCCGCATCACTACCTGGTGAGCCGCACGGGATACACCGGGGAACGCGGCTACGAGGTCACCCTGCGGGCCGAGGAGGCCGATGCCGTGGCGGAGCGGCTCGTCGCCGGGGGCGCCGTGCCCGCGGGGCTCGCCGCCCGCGACACGTTGCGTCTCGAGCAGGGCTACCTCCTCTCCGGTCAGGAGTTCCACCGCGACCACTCGCCGTTGGAGGCGGGCCAGGACCGGTTCGTCGAGTTCGACCACGAGTTCGTCGGTCGTCCGGCCCTGGAGAAGCAGCGCGCGGACGGGCCCGCCGTCCGCCTCGTCGGCCTCCGGGTCGACGAGCCGGGGGCGATCCCCCGCCACGGCTCGCCCGTCAAGATCGGAACGGAGACGGTCGGCGCCGCGACCAGTGGCGGGCTCTCCCCGACGCTCCACTACGGGGTCGCGCTCGCCTACCTGCCGAAGGACCGGGCGCAAGTCGGCGCCACGGTCGCGCTCACCATCCGGGGCCGGGACGTCCCGGCCGTCGTCGTGCCGCTGCCGTTCCGGACGCCGCCGAAGGCGGGCTAGGCCGCTACGTCTTCCCCGCGAGGCGGGGCGCCAGCGCCGCCTCGAGCGGGGGACCCCGCGACGCCATCTTCTCCGGTGGTCGGTCGGCGGTCGCGTACAGCTCGAGGTACGGGATGAGCGCGTTGATGAGGCGGTTCTCCGCCTTGCGCAGGTGCTCCTCGAACGTCGACCGGCTGAGGCCGAGGCCCCGGGCCAGGTCGTCGGTGGTCACGGAGCGGGGACTCGAGTAGTAGCCCGACCGGTGGGCCCGAAGGACCGCGTCGACCTGCCGGCCCGTGAGATCACCGAACAGGGAGCCGGCCCAGATGCTGGACGGCAGGACGTGGAGCGGGAGTTCGCGTTTCTGGAGCAGGACGGTCGGTCCGAGCTCGCGGAGGTCCTTGAACAGCGTGCGGGTCCGTTCCGGGTCGAAGCTCAGGAAGCGGTGGTACGCCCATCCGTCCAGGAACACCGCCGGGGGGCTGTCCAGGCACTGGTGCTCGTCGAAGACGTTCCACATGCTCCGGTGCCGGCCGCAGGTGCATTCGAGCAGGAAGATCCGCCCGCCCCGCGCGTCGACCCACTCATCGACGACGTGGCCCGCGTCCCGGATCGCCTTCTCGACGACCTTCAAGACGGCCGGGTCCCGGGTCGGGACCTGCAGGAGCTCCCGGTTCCAGATACACCACATCGACAGGGCCGTGCCCGGAAGTTTGGTCGAGAGTTGCAGGAACGGGTAGTCGTACTGGTTCCGGAACGTCACCTCCCACAGCGCCATTGAAGAGCTCAGAACCGGGGCTCGATATATCGCCGGACCCGCCGTTCGACGGCCGTCCAAAGGAGCCTCCCGGCCGGTGCCGGGGTGGTCCGACGCCCCCTGCCCGACCCGCCCGTCGCCGCGGCGCTTCGGCTTTCGAACATGGGCGTAAATAGGGGGACCCGCCCATGGTCCCTCAGGGATGACGGCCGACCCCGGGGACGGCCGTCCGTTCGTCGGCCGCATGGAGGCCGTGGAGGCCCTCCAGCGTCGGTTCGAGGACGCACGGGCGGGACACGGCGGCGTGACGCTGCTCGTCGGTGAAACGGGCGTCGGCAAGAGCAAGCTCCTCGGCCGCCTCAAGGGCCGGATCCAGGAGCGGGACGTCCGGGTCTTCCAGGCCCGCGCGGCGGCGCTGGACGCACCACCGCCGTTCGCCCTGATCCGGTCGGTCATCGAGAGCGCGCGGGCCGTTCCGGCGGTACCGGCGTTGGAGGACGCGGGCGGACCTCCCGAGCAGTTCCTCATCGGCTTCGCCCCGCGGCTGGACGACGGGATGTTCGCCGCCCCGGTCCACGTGGAGGAACGCCTGCTGGAGGCCCTGGATACCGCGGAGGAGCACGGGGCCGCGGGGCGCATGTCCCTCCTGAACGGGATCGCCAACCAGTTCCTCGAATTCACCCGACGGGGACCCACCGTCCTCCTGCTGGATGACCTGCATCGCGCCGACGAGACCTCGTTGGCGGCGCTCGAGTACCTCTCCGGACAGTTCCAGAATCGGGCGCTCTGGGTCGTGGCGACGACGCGACCGCCGGAGTCCCTGCCCGAAGCCCGCCGGGCCCGCCTGGAAGCGTTCGAGTCGGCCACGCACGCCGAGCGGATCCCGCTGCGGCCCCTCAACTCGGCCGAGGTCGCCGAGTTCCTGCTCCAGCGCGAGCCCGACCGGGTCTTCACCGACGCGGAGGTCGCGCGACGGTACAGCGAGAGCGGCGGCAACCCTCTCCTGCTCGAGCAGCTCGAGCGCGGACGGGAGAACGCCCCGCGGGGCGCTCACGCGCCCGCTCCGGAGGTCGGAGGACCGCCCGCCCTCGACGAGGTGGAGGAACGAGTCGTCGCCACCGGCGCCGTGCTCGGGAGCGAGTTCACCTTCGGCACCCTGCTGCGCGCGGGCGGCGAGGACGAGGAGACGCTCGCCGAGACCGTCGACCGGCTGGTCGGGGCCGGCGTACTTCTCGAGCGACCGGGCGAGAACCTCTCGTTCGTGGACGAGCGGGTCCGCGGTCAGGTCTATGACGGCCTGAGCGAGAGTCGGCGCCGCCTGCTCCACCGCCGGGTCGGCGAGTCGATCGAAGCCGGGGGTGCGGCCGACGTCCCTACCGTCTACGCCCTCGCCCGCCACTTCTACCTCGGCAAGGTCGACGATAAGGCGATCGCCTACAATCGGACGGCCGCGGAGCTCGCCCTCCGGGCGGACGCCCCCGAGGTCGCGGTCGAGCATCTCACCCGCGCCCTGGAGAGCCATCGCCGGTCGAAGCCGGACGACTGGGAGACGGAGACGGACCTGGTCGTCGAGCTGGCCCAGCAGGTCGACCGGGTCGGCCGGCTCGAACAGGCCGAGAACCTGCTGCGGCAGCACCTGGCCCGTCGCGACCTGAAGGCCCGGGTCTCGCCGGCGATCTACGCGCTGACCGAGCTGTACCTCGCGAAGATCCTGACCGACCGCGGCGAATGGCACGCGGCCGAGTCGACCCTGAAGGCGCTCGCCGACCCGGCCCGGCTCCGCCAGCTCGAGGACCACCCGAACGTCGTCATCGCCATCCACCGCCTGCTCGGGGAGGCGCTCTACTACGCGGGCCGGTACACGGACGCCCTCACGGAGCACAACGAGGAGCTCCGCCTGGCCGACGCGACGGACAACCCGCGGGCGCACGCGCTGGGCCAGGTGCGACGCGCGAACGTGCTGGGGATGCTCGGGCAGCCGGACGAGGCGATCGCGGAGGCCCGGGCCGCGGCCCAGACGCTCGAGGGACTGGGCGACGCCAGCGAGGCGGCGTTCGCCCACCTGTTCATCGGCGTCGTCATCGCCGGCATGCCCGGCCCCCCGCCCCGGTTTGACGAGTCGATCGCGGAGTTCGCCGAGGCGCAACGTCTGGGCGAGAAGGCCCAGGACCCTCGGCGGGTCGCCTGGGCCCTGTTCAACACGGCGGACATCCTCCGGGAGACCGGCGCGCTCGCCCAAGCGGCCGAGCAGAACGCCAAGTCGCGGGAGATCCTGGAGCGGATCGGGGACCGGTTCGGCCTCGTGAACGCGATGATCATCCAGGGCAAGATCCTGACCGACCAGGGCGACTACGAGCGGGCCGAGGTCGAGCTCCTGGACGCCTACCGGATCGTTCGGGAGCTGAAGGCGCCCGCCGACGAGGTCGACGTCGTCCTCCGTCTCGCCCAGCTCTCCTATGCCCGCGGCGACCGGGCGAGCGCCCGGCGACGGGTCCTCGAGCTGGAGCGGAACGAGATCACCCGACTCCGACCGGACCTGGCGGTCGACTTCGAGCGGTTGAAGGGCGTGCTCGCTGCGAAGGAGGCCGCCGACGGGGCGCCGGAGTAGCGCTCCCGCGACCGGGCGCGACCCCTACGCCCGGTTGGCCCACGCGACCCTCGCCGAGGACCGCGTCGGACGCGACCGGACGACGCGGAGCGTCGTGCCCCCGCGGGTACGGGTGACGGCGGACGTGGTCGCCCAGGGGTCGGGCCTCCTGTCCGGGGGCGCCGCCGCCCGGGCGGTGGCACGGGCCGCCGGACTGCGGGTGCGGTCGTACCGCCCGGACGGGACCCGGGTCCGGCCGGGCCGGGTCGTCCTGACCGTCACGGGCGAGGCGCGCCGGGTCCTTGCGGCGGAGCGGTCGATGCTGAACCTGGTGATGCACGCGAGCGGCGTGGCGACGGCGACGGACCGGGCCGTTCGCGCCGCGCGCGGGGCGCCGCGGCGTCTGGAAGTCTGGGCGACGCGGAAGACGCTGCCGGGGCTCCGGGACCTGGAGAAAGCCGCCGTCGTCGACGGGGGAGGGCGGCCCCACCGCCGTGACCTCTCCGATGCCCTGCTGATCAAGTCGAATCACCTGCGGTTCGCGACCCTCCCCGAGGCGATCGCACGGGCGCGGGGGGCGGCCCGCCCCGGGGAACGCGTTCAGGTCGAGGTTCGGTCGGTCCGGGAAGCGGTGGCGGCGGCCCGGGCAGGGGCCGAGGCCTTGCTGGTCGACAACGCGGGACCCGTCCAGGCCCGGGCCATCGTGCGGGCGCTGGAACGGGCCGGTCTGCGTCGAGGACGCTGGGTGGAGCTCTCGGGCGGGATCACGCCGGAGTCGGTCGCGTCGTACCGGCGCGCGGGCGCCGACGCGGTGAGCCTAGGTTCGATCACGCACTCGGCACGGGCCGTGCCGTACCATCTCATGCTCCGTCCCGTCCGCTTAAGTCGGCCCCGCCCCTAGTTGGGGCGGAGGTCCGATGTCGCTGGAGGCGGAGGTCCGTCGACTCAAGGAGGACCGGGACGCCGTCCTGCTCGCGCACAACTACCAGCGGCCGGAGGTCCAGGACGTCGCCGACTTCGTCGGCGACTCCCTGTTCCTGTCCCGGAAGGCGATGGAAGCCGACCGGTCGGTCATCGTCTTTGCCGGCGTCCGGTTCATGGCCGAGACGGCCAAGATCCTGAACCCGAACCGCACGGTCCTCCTGCCGGACCTGAAGGCGGGCTGCGGCCTGGCGGACGCCATCACCGCGGACCTGCTGCGGTCGTGGAAGGCCGAGCATCCGGGGGCGGTCGTGGTCGCCTACATCAACACCTCCGCGGACGTCAAGGCGGAGGCCGACTACTGCTGCACCAGCTCCAACGCGGTCAAGGTCGTGAGCGGGATCCCCGCCGACCGGGAGATCCTGTTCCTGCCCGACATGTTCCTGGGCGACTACGTCCGGCGGCGCACGGGTCGTACGATGCACCTGTGGACGGGCGACTGTCCCGTTCACGCGAAGATGCGACCCGAGACCCTGGCCAAAGCCCGGGCCGCCCATCCCGGCGCACCGGTCGTAGCCCATCCGGAGTGCGGCTGCGCGAGCCAGGTGCTCCCGCAGGTCGACCAGGTCCTCTCCACGGACGGTATGGTCCGGTACGCGGAGGAGACCCGGGCGCCCGAGGTCCTGGTCGCGACCGAGGTCGGCATCCTGCACCGGATGCGTCAGCTCAACCCGACGACCCGGTTCACGCCGCTCGACGAAGGGACGATCTGTCCGTTCATGAAGGAGATCGACCTGACGGACGTCCGCGA
>JASHSU010000140.1 GCA_030038605.1 Thermoplasmata archaeon
GGTTCCAGGGGGAGTACTTCCCCCGGTCGTGGTAGCGACCCCGATGGTCCACATGACGGGCCCGGGTCGGGGGGCCCGTCGACGGCCCCCGCGGTGCCTGGGGACCGCTCACGTCCGACCGGACGTGCTTCTCCTCATATGGGCTTCGCCGGGCCTCCCCCGGGAGCGACGCGTCTCGAGGCTACATCCGGGGCCGACGCGGTCGCCGGGAGATGACGAAGCCGATCCCGACGCCCGCGAAGAAGACCAGGAGAGCCCAGAGCCTGACGAAACGGCACGGCTAACCTAAGACACGCCCCGCCGCTCGATTCGTTTGCCGATGCCCGTCGTCAGCCGGCGCCTCCGCGTCGCGCCCGCCGGTGGCGTCAGTTGGCCGGCTCGTAGTAGTGCTCACCGGTGGCCCGTTGCTCCCGGTCGAGGACGGACCCTTCCCGGTTGATGCGCGGGCGCAACGTTTCGGCATCGCGCCGGAACGTCACATCCACCGTGCGCAGGAGACGGTTCATCCCCTCCCGCATCGGAAACGGGCCGTCCCCCTGCCCTGCGGCACCGTCCGTGCCGACGGGGCGGAACACCATGAGCGCATCCGACGCCAGGTCGAGGAAGTAGACGTCGTGGTCCACCACGAGGGCGCTGACGGCCATCCGTTCCACCTGGCGCCGTATAAGACGAGCCATCGCCATTCGTTCGTCAGCGTCCAGGTACGCCGACGGCTCGTCCAGCAGATAGAGGGTCGCGGGTCGGGCGAGGGCCAGCGCGACGGCCGCCCGTTGCAGCTCGCCGCCGGACAGGTCGGGGAGCGCTACATCCAGGATCTCGTCGAGGTGCAGCCCAGGTACCAGTTCCCGTTCGAAGGTCCGGAGGTCGAACGTCGGCTCGGCGGCCAGCGCATTGGCCCGTTCGCGGAGGCTCGACGTCTGGGTCGCCTTGAGATACTGCGGCTTGTAGCTCACGGTCACTCCGGGCGGCGGAGTGCCGCGCGTGGGCGTCTCGACCCCGGCGAGGAGCCGGACGAAGGTCGTCTTGCCCGTCGCGTTCGGCCCCACGATGCCCACGGTCTCGCCCTTCGCGAGCCGACCGGCGCCGACCGTGAGCGTGAAGTTCGGGAATCGTTTTTCGAGCTCCGGAAACTCGACCAGGGCGTTCTGCCGGGCGGGAGGTTTCGGAGGGTGGGTGACGAACCGCACCGCCTCGGTCCGGAACCGGACGTTTTCGTCCTTGAGGTATCCGGTCAGGTAGGTGTTGATCGCCGAGCGCATCGGGATCGGGTGGCTCACGACGCCGAACGCGGCGGACGAGCCGTAGAGGAGGTGGGCCTGGTCGGCGAGGTAGTCGAGGAGCGCGAGGTCGTGCTCGACCACCAGTACACTACGCTCTTCTCCCAGGCGGCGCAGGGAGCGGGCCACCGCGAGACGGTGGACGATGTCCAGGTAGCTGGACGGTTCGTCGATCAGATAGAGGTCGGCGTCGGTCGCAAGGACCCGCGCGATCGCCGCGAGCTGAAGTTCGCCGCCCGAGAGTTCCTTCATGGGTCGGTCGCGTTTCCGGGCCAGCCCGACCTCGTCGAGGACGGGGGCCGCCCGGGCCCCGGCGACCCCCACGTACTCGTCGACGGTTTCGTCCGTCTCGGCCAGGCGGTCGACGTACTGCGGTTTCACGACGGTCCGGAGTTCCCCGCGCGCCAACTTCTCGAAGTGGGCGTGGAGCGCGGTGCCGCGGTAATGCTCCAGCACGGGGGGCCAACTCGGAGGGCGGTCGTAGGCGCCGAGGTTGGGTACCTCCGTTCCGGCTAGGACACGGAGCGCGGTCGATTTCCCGATCCCGTTGGGTCCGAGCAAACCGGTGATCCCCTGGCTCGGCGGGATCGGCAGGCGATAGAGGCGGAAACCGTTGTACCCGTACCGATGGACGATCTCGGACTCGTCGGCCTCGGGCGTGTTCAAGATCTTGATCGCGTCGAACGGGCACTTGTGCACGCAAATACCGCAGCCGATGCAGAGGGTCTCGGAGATGATCGGCTTGCCGTTCGGTCCCTCCACGATGCATTCCTGACCCATCCGGACCGGCGGACAGTAGGCCTGGCACTCCCACTGGCATTCCTTGGGGTGACACCGGTCGTTGAGGAGGATGGCGATGCGCGCCACGGTTAGGCATCCCTCCGGTCGCTGACGAGACTCCCGTCTTCGAGGCCCAAGTGGCGGCTCGCGTGACGGGCCACGGCCGGATTGTGGGTCACGAGCAACAAGGTCGCGGACCGCTCGCGACGGACCTGTTCCAGCAGTGCGAGGATCGCTTCCGTATTCGCGCGGTCCAACTCGCCGGTCGGCTCATCCGCCAACAGGAGCCCCGGCCGGTTCGCGAGTGCCCGTGCCACGGCCACGCGCTGTTCCTCGCCTCCGGAGAGGTGGTGCGGATAGGCCCGCTCGCGGCCGGCGAGGCCCACCTCGTCGAGCAGCGCTCGGGCCCGGCGCTGGCGCTCGTCCCGGCTGACGCCGAGCGCGCGCATCGGTAGTTCCACGTTCTCTCGCGCGGTCAAGGACGGCAGCAGGTAGAACCGCTGAAAGATGAACCCGACTCCCTCGAGGCGAAGCCGGGACCGCTCCCGGTCGGTCCGGTCCCCGACGGCCCGGCCGTCCCAGCGGAGGGTTCCGGCGCTGGGGGTGTCCAAGAGGCCGATGAGGTTGAGCAGCGTCGTCTTGCCGCACCCGCTGGGGCCCTCGAGCGAAACGAACTCCCCCGGGGCGATCGTGAGGTCGATGCCTCGAAGGGCCCGGACCTCGTCCGGCTCTCCGGCCGCATACGTGCGCTCGACCCCCGACAATTCGAGGGTGGGGGCGGACGAGTCGTTCACCGAAGCGCCTCCGCGAGGTCCAATCGGAGGGCGGCCCGAGAAGCCCAAGCCCCGGCCAGGAGCGAGAGCGCGACGACCCCCGCACAGAGTTCGATCAGCGTGAGTGGGACGAACTCCGCGAGTTGGGCGGCCTCCTGTACGGTCGACGTGGCCCACGCAGCCAGCGCCTCGACGACCACGTACCCGACGGCGATGCCTAGTATCGCCCCGCCCGCCGCAAGGGCCGCCCCTTCCCCCACGATCTCGGTAGCGATGGAACGTCCGGGTTGTCCGATCGCCCTCCGGATACCGATCGACCGTCGCTCCCGTTCCACCCGCCGGACGAGAACGAGCGTTAGGAAGACGAGCCCCACCGTCAAACCCACCGAGGAGAGCGCCAGGTAGAACCCCGTCAGGACGGCGCTGGCGGACTGCAGTTGCTGGGCTTCCTGGGACAAGTCGCTCACGCCGTAGAAGGGGACGATCGATTGGATCTCGGCGCGTACCCGCTCCAGTACGCTCGGTTGACTGGTCGCCGCGGGCACCACGGCGACTTCGATCGTATCGGCCGCATCCGGGACCGGGACGCCGGCCCCGTGGGCGAATCCGGTCATGACCTGGAGGTTGGAGAGGGGGAGGAGAATGGCGAAGGCTCCGACGGGGCCGAGGACGGTGGGAGGTACACCGAAGGTCCCCGTCACACGATAGGCTATCGCCGCACTCGCATTGGCGGTCGGCGCGAGGGGCAGCAGGGAACCAACGCCCACCCCCTCCGCCTGGGCGAGCGGTGAGGAGACCAGCACGTCGTCCGTTGCGGGTCCATCGTACGTCCCGTTATCGAAATGGGTCCGGTCCGACGGGTCGCCGAGAGGAAGCGGCAGCGGGAACAGTCCCGACTCGGCCGGGCCCAAGGTCGGTCCGAATTCTCCGGGGATCACCCCCTCGGCGAGGACCGGCACCGCCCCCTTGCCGGGCGGGAAGGCATCGATCGCGATGCTGAGCACCGGTGAGACGGCGGCGACCGAGGGCAACGCCAGGAGTTGCTCGGTCAGGTTGTGGGCCTCCGCGACGCCGTGCAACCCCGGGGCGCTCACGACGATCTGGTAGCCGGCGTTCTGGAGCGCCGCGAGTTCATGGGCGGAAACGCCCCCGCCAACGCTGATCAAGACGACCGGCAGGGCGACCGCCGTGGCGAGCGCGACGACGGCGAGGACGGCCTGCCACCGTGCGTGGCGGAGTCTCCGGCTCCCCGATCGTCGCCTCATGGTGCGCGCAACTCCTCGGCGACCGGCAACTGCATCGCGCGTGCCGCCGGGGCCACCCCGGCGGCCAGCCCGATGGCGACGACGAGCGCTAGGCCGGACAGCAGGACGGTCGCGTCGAACGAGACGAACGAGAACCCGGCGGGGAGCCCGGCGACCAGCCGGGTCAGAAAGAGGTTCATCGCGTAGGCCGCACCGAAGGCCAGCGGTACCGCGATCGCGAATCCCAATCCCGTCAGAAGCAACGCCTCCTCCACGACGAGACCCCCCACCCGAGCCCGGGTGTGGCCGAGCGCGCGCAGGACCGCGAGTTCACGGCTGCGGTCGTCGACGGACATCTGCAGCACGGTCGTCGTGAACAGGGCCGCGACGACGACGCCGATGACGCCGATGAGCTCGCCGAAGGTCCGATACAGGTTCACGACGTGCTGGACGGCTCCGAGAATGTCGGTGAGCGTGAATACGGTCAGGTCAGGAAACGCCGCCGCGATCCGGTCTTGGTCCTGGCTGGCCAACGTGGGGTCGGTCAGATGGACGAGGACGAGCGACCCGTAATCGGTCGTGGACGACGCTCCGCCGACGATCTGTTGCAGCTCCGAAAGGTAGCTGAACGCGAGCAGAGCCGACGGCAACAGCCAGAACGGCCCGGTGACCGCCACCACGTGGAAGGGCGTCGCGTTGGCGTACCAACCAGCAACGGCGTTCGGCCCGGTCGGGGCCGAGGCGGCGGCCCAGACGGTTGCGCCGACGCCCACGCCGAGGACCCCCGCGAGGCCCTGGTCGAGTTCGATCTCTCCCGTAAGGGGTCCCGTGTAGCTCCCGTTGGCGTAGTGGGGGTCGCCCGGGTCGGTGAATCCACTCCCGTTGTACACCGTCGGCGTCTCGATACCCGCGTTGTCCCCGGGCACCCAGCCGACGGCACCGGAGCCGGTCGGAGCCCATCCGGCCGGGATGTCGCTCCCGTTCGCCGCGGTCCAGAGCGATGCGTTACCGAACACGAGGTCGCTGACCAACCACGGACTGGCCGACGCGACATTCGGGTCGGCCGCGGGAATCTCACGGGCGAGTGCGTGGGCCTGGGGGATCGGGGGGAACGTGTCCTGAGAGAACGTCGTGTTGGCACTCGCGATGAGCAGGTCGACCCCGCTGGCGTCGGCGAGGCTCACGGCGCTCGTCTGAATGCCGGACGACAACGCCAACAGGAGGACAACCAAGGCGACGGACAGACCGACCCCGATCACGGTCATGGCCGAACGACCCGGGCGTCGTCGGACGGAATCCCACGCGTACGGCACGTTGGCTCCCGGCGGACTCAGGGAGGCGCCGCGCGGCGGAGCTCACCGAGGGTGGTCCGGTGGGAGGCCTCGACATCGTACTTGTGGATCGACTCCTCGCTCACAGACCGAACCTCGACGTCGACGCCGTCGGGTAATCGAGCGAAGTGGCCCGGAAGGGTTGCCAGCAGGTCACGGACCACATCTTCGACAAACTTGGGCCGTTGATGGGCCTGGACCACGACCGCTCCTTCGTCCCCTCGCTTGAGGATCGCGTACGTGGGACTGGAGAACGCCGACTCGATGGCCGCGATCAGGTCGTCCACCTCCACCGGTAACGCGCCATCAAAGTCGAGGACCAACCGGGTGCGGTTGCGTTGATTGTGGCTCACCACCGGTAGCCCCTTCCAGGACGGATCCTCGAGCGCCGGGTAGGACCGGGTGAGCAGGTCCCGCGCGGTTTCCATCGCGCAGGGGCAGACGGTCATGCCCACCGCCTCGGCTCCCACGCCGCGCCGCAGGTACAGGTCCGAACGGTCCGTCCGTCGCGCCAAGGCCCGCGCCACCAATCGGTAGTCCTCGTAGCTCTGGCGCTCCGGGGCCACGCCCCGGGTCAGGAAATAGTCGGCCTCGGCGTGGACGGTCGCTTCGGAGGCGGTGGGGTGGCGGGCCAGCAGTTCCCGAGCAATACTCGAGCACGTCGATTCGAGGCTGTCGGTCGGTTGATGGACGCTCCGGTCCACGACTTCGGCGAGGATTTCGGCGTTGCGCGAGAGGTCCGACCCTTTTCGGTCGGCGGGCAGGTCGACCGCCAGGTCGAACGTCACGGCGAGCTCGTGGACCCGATCCGGTCGACGGACCGACAGCGGTTTCCGGATTCCGGAGAGGCCAACCGACCGTAAGCCAAGTCCCGCGCGGTCGGGGGCCGTCGCGTGAACGTCCCGCACGGGGCGCTGAACGAGAGTTCGCCTTAAACGGGTTACCGCCGCGTTACGAGCCCACCCGCCTCTTCCGCCGGGGTTATACCCACGAATCCGGTAGCATTGATAATGACCGAGACCGGGTCCGAGCCGGCCCCTTCCCCCCCACCGCCCGCCGCGGTGCCCGCCCCGCCCTCGGGTGGCGGCGCGTACGTCGAGCGGGAGCGGTTGATCACCGAGAACTTGAAGCAGATCTACGACCCCGAGATCCCGATGAACATCGTCGACTTGGGGCTCATCTACGGATTCGAGTGGTCGGGCGATGACGTGACACTCAAGATGACGCTCACCGCCCCCGGCTGCCCGGTCGCGGGCATCCTGGCCGAGGAAATCAAAGGGGCGATCGAAAAGGTCCCGTTGGTCCACTCGGCCAAGGTCGACCTGATCTGGGACCCCCCGTGGAGTCCGGACCGGATGAGCGAGTTCGCCAAGAGACAGTTCGGCTACATGTAGTCGGTCCGTCCGCTCAGGACGGGGGTGGTCGGAACGGACGAAGCGGAGCGCTCGGCGCACCCCGCTGCGTCGGAGGCGCCCGGGGCCCCGTTCGTGAGCTTGGGTGACCTTGAGGCGGCGGCCGGCCAGCGGATCGACCCCGCCGTTTGGAACTATATCCAGGGTGGAGCGGCCGAAGAAGTGACGCTCCGCTCGAACCGGGACGCATTCCACCGGCGTACCCTGAGGCCGCGAGCGCTGGTCGACCTCTCCGAGCTGCGGACGAACACCACGCTCCTCGGCACAGCCGTCCGGGCGCCGTTCTTCGTCGCCCCGTCCGCGTACCACGGGTCCGTCCACCCCGACGGCGAAGCAGGCACCGCTCGAGCGGCGAGCGCCGCGGGGATCTTGGCCGTGTTTTCCACGCTCTCGTCCGCTTCCCTGGAAACGATCGCCGGGGCCGCCCCGGCCGGGCCGCGTTGGTTCCAGCTGTATCTGCAGCCGGAGTTCGAGTCCAGTCGGCGGTTGGTCCATCGGGCGGAGTCGGCCGGCTTCACCGCCATCGTTCTCACGGTCGACCTACCGGTCCTGGCGAACCGGGATCGGCAGGCACGCGGAGGATTCGCGGTCAAGGCCTGGCCCCCCCTCGGCAACGGACCCGATATCGTCGGCCCCCCCCGCGGTTTCGAGGCGCGCGGCGGGGCGTACACGCTCCGTTCCGAGGCCTCGATGGGTTGGGAGGTCGTTGACCGATTGCGATCGATAACGTCGCTTCCAGTCGTCGTCAAAGGCGTGCTCACGGCGGAGGACGCCCGCCTCGCGGTCGACCATGGCGCACGCGCCGTGGTCGTCTCGAACCACGGGGGACGCCAACTTGACGGCGCCCCGGCGAGCCTCGACATGTTGGCGGATGTGGTCGGGGCGGTGCGGGGGCGGGCCGAAGTTTACCTGGACGGAGGCGTCCGTCGAGGGAGCGACGTCGTGATGGCCCTCGGCCTCGGCGCCCGCGCCGTCGGCGTCGGGCGGCCGGTGCTGTGGGCCCTGGGGGCGGACGGAGGCGCGGGTGTCCGCCGGTGGATTGACCTGATGACCGTCGACGTCCTGACCACGATGGCACTGACCGGCCGACGTTCGGTCGATGAGATCGATGGCTCGGTCCTGGGGCCGGACCGACCTGGCGGGGTCCCCCGCGAAGGTTGAAACCCTGGGGCCCCCTGACGTTCCCGTGCGAGTCCGCGACCTCGCCTGGAACGACTTCGAGCCGCTGGTCGAGATCTACTGGCACCTCTACGACGAACGGGCGGCCGGCGAGCCGATCGGGATCCACCTGTTCCCGGAACGTCCGAGCCTCTCGTCCGAGGTCGAATGGTTTGCCGGATTGTATCGACGGGTCCTGGCCGGCGAAACGATCGCGGTCGTCGCGGAGGAGAACGCACGGGCGGTCGGAAGCTGCACCATCGCCCCGTTCGGCGGGCGGGCCGACAGCGAGATGGGACATGTGGGGATTCTGGGCATCCTGGTCGACCACCGGCACCGGGGTCACGGCGTGGGACGGGCGCTTATGGTCGAGGCGCTGGACCGGGCGAAAGCGCAGTTCGAGGTCGTTCAGCTCGGGGTGTTCGCCACCAACACCCGGGCCCGAGCCTTGTACGCCGACCTGGGATTCGTGCCGTCCGGCGCGATCCCGGGAGGCGTCCGACGTGGTGAGCAGCGGATTGACGCCCTGGAGATGGTCCTTGACCTCCGAACGTGGACTCGGCCTGCAGCGGCGAACCGTTAAGCGGCAGGTCCGATGGGCGCGACGATGGACGACGTGGAGAACTGGAAGACCGACCTGGAGGAGGAGCGCCATCAAAAGGATGGGTTCATGCTGCGCCATCCCGAGTCGCCGTTCGTCTCCTCTCGGGTCCCGTTCCACGACCTTCGCTACTTCCCTCCCGACCCCGCGTTCCGGGTGATGGCCCACTTGGACCGCCTCGCGACGCCCACCGAAGCGTACCTGCGGACCAACCGCGACGGCTCGGCGGTGATGCGGTACCTCGGCGACCTCCATTTTCGCATCGCCGGAAGCGACCTCGCGCTCCGACTGTACCACGCGGGCGAAGGGGTGGGGACCTCCGTCTTCGTCCCGTTCCGGGACGTGACGAGCGGTCGGGACAGCTACGGTCCGGGTCGGTACCTCATCCTCGAACTCAACGAGTCCGACGACTACGAGGTCGATTTCAACCGGGCGTTCAATCCGTACTGCGCATATTCGGACGACTTCGAGTGCGCCTTCCCACCGGCGGAGAACGACCTCTCGGTCCCGATCCGGGCGGGCGAGAAGGTCTGGGCGCCGGACCAGAATCCGGCGACCCCTTCGTCCATCATGATCGAGGCGGTCAAGCGGTTCCGGGCGGCTCGGCAGTTGCCGTCCCAACCGAAATCGTCGCCGAGGAGGGTCCGTTCTACAGGTGCGGGAACAGCCCGAGGATCCCGTTCGCGACGAACTGCACGCCGACCGCGGCGAGCATCAGTCCGAGGACCCGGGTCATCGCGTTCACGCCGACGCGCCCGATCTTCCGCAAGATCAACTGGCCGTAGCGGAAGATCACGTACGAAAGCACGGTGACGATCGCGATCGCCACGAAGGTGGCGACGATCACGAGGGGGTCGCTCCCGGCATTTCCCTCGTAGATCATCACGGTCGAGATCGCCCCGGGACCGGCCAGCAACGGAATACCGAGCGGAACGACACCCACGTCGGCCCGGCCTTCCGGGTCGCTCTCGCTGGGGGAGAGTTTGGTCCGCGTGATCTCTCCTCGGAGCATGTCGTAGGCGACCAGGAACAGCAGGATGCCGCCAGCGACCTCGAAGGCGGCGAGCGTGAACCCGAAGGCCAGGAAGAGGAACCGGCCGACCAGCGCGAACGTCGTGAGCACCGCACCGAGGGTCAGGATCGCCCGGTGCAGAACGACCTGGCGGTCCTGGACATCAAACCCCTCGGTGAGGGCGACGAAGAACGGCAGGCCGCCGATCGGGTCGACCAGGGCGAAGACGGTGACGATGATCGCGGCGTACAGTGCGAGGTCCGACATCGTCCTACGGGCGCCCCGCCCCGGAGCGGTCGTCCCTTTGAAGCCTTCTCCCGACGGCGCGGTCGGTCACCGGACGGCCGCCAGGACTCGGCTCTCGCCGTCGGCCCAGACCACCTCGACCTCGCGGAAACCGGCGGCGCGCATCCGGGTGGCGTGTCCGGCGAGGTCGGGCGTCGGGGTACCGTGGTGCTCATGCGGGAACCGGCGCGCGCGCAAGGCCGACTCGGTGACGAGCGCCGGGTCTCGGGCGATCGCCTCCCACCAGTCCGACCAGGTGAGAGCACCCGCGGGTCGGGGCCCGACAGTGTCTCTACGGCGACGAGCTCTCGCGGCGGCCCGGAGCGTTCGGGAGGACTCGGGGAATCGGAGCTGGTCGGCATTCAGGAACACGCCGCCGGGGCGGAGTTGGCCCGCGACCTGACGGTACAGCCGTTGGAGCTCCGCGCCCGTCAGCCAGTGCAGGGCCGTCGAGGAGACGACCGCGTCGAACTTTCCTCGGGGCAAACGACGGGTCCACGCGCGGGAACGGAGGTCGGCGTCGACCCAGGTCATGCGGCCTCGCACCGAGCCCAGCGCGGTGGCCCCGACACGCAAGAGGATCGGGTCGTAGTCCACGCCGACGCAACGCGCCGCGGGCAGATTCGCCAAGATCCGCTCGGAGACCGACCCCGTTCCACATCCCAGGTCGAGACAGCGGGGTCGTCGACCCTCAAGCGTCGAAATCCAGTCCACCATCGCCGAGAACCGGGCCTCCCGCTCCGGAAGGTCGGCCGCTTGCTGGGCATCCCAGCGCCATCGCCAGCGGATCGCCCGGGACCGCGTGAGAGCCGGTGCAGCGGGTCGGAAACGCGAGGATGGGCGTCGACTCATCAGGACTTGGACCCGGGGGTGGACGGAGTGCGGGTGGACCGCTTGCGCGACGGGGCCTTCTTTCGCCCGCGTGCCCGCACCGCCGTGCGGGTGCCGGTCGGAGTTCCGCCCAGGTCCTTGGCACGCAGTCGGAGGACCAGCGGTTCCCGATTGGGATTGGCCAGGAGCAAACTGTACTCGCCCGGGGTCTCCGGGTCGAAGTGGATGCGGGCTCGCCCGGAGAGCCGGACCCTCTGGACGTACGGACCCCCGGGGTGACCGATGAGCAGGACGAACGACCGACCGGGCCGGGGGTTCTCGAGCTCGACATCGATCTCGCACGCCGGCGCTTCGAGCTGGATCTCCAGTCGCACGGTGGAGACCCCGGCGAGGACGAGAAACTTGGGCAGGTCCTTGAGCGCGGTCGCCACGGGCGACAAAGGACGGAAGGGCTGAAAACGTGAGAGGTCGAACGGCGCCCGCGTCGGCGCGGTGGGGGTTAAATCGAGAGGCCGGCTGGCGCGGCCATGGCAGCGACGCGCACAGCACAGGCGGTCTGGGAACACGACCTACTTCGCGGGCACGGCTCGGTGAAAGGCACGAGCGGCGCCCTACCGTCCATGGAGATTTCGTGGTCCGCTCGGACCGAAGCTTCGGGCGGGAAGACCAGTCCCGAAGAATTGCTCGCTGCCGCGCATGCCGCCTGCTTTTCCATGGCCCTCTCGGCCGGCCTCGGCCGCATGCAAAAGCCGCCGGAGAAACTCTCGGTCCAGGCGACCGCCACGTTCGACAAGGTCGGCGACGCCTGGCGAGTGACCACCATGGAACTGCAGGTCACGGGGACAGTCCCGGGGCTCACAGCGGCGGAGTTCGAGACTGCCGCGCAGGGTGCGGGTCAGAACTGTCCCATCTCGGCGGCGCTGAAGGGCAACGTCGCGGTCACGGTGCACGCGAAGCTGGCCTAGAGACTATCGCCGTCGAGTCCCAGGTCCGCAAAGACGAACCCGTCCCGGTCGACGACCGGGCCGTGACGGACCGTCAAGGGCCGGTCGAACATCGGTCCGGCGGTGACGCAGGTGTGGAACTCACCGCGCTCGCCGCACGGGTCCACGTCCGCCGGCAGCTCCTCCAGGAATGAGCGATCGAACGCGCGGCCCGCGAGGGTCCGGGCCATTCGTCGGGGGTCCATGCAGACGACCGTGGCTCGGAGCCCTCCCGCGATCATCTCGCCGGCGAGCTCGAGCGTCGGACGGCCCCAAAGGGGGAACATCGGTTCGATTCCGGTGCCTTGCATACGAGCTTCCCGGTACCGGCGGACATCCTCGAGGAACAGGTCTCCGAACACGACGCGGGAGACTCCGTCCGCTCGCAACCGTTGTAACGCCCGACCCATCGCCGCTTCGTACACTTCGTTCGGGCATGGATAGGGGATCGACACGACGTGGACCGGTACCCCCACCGCCATCCCCTGCGCCTCGAGTACCTCGCGACGGATCCCATGGATGGAAACGCGGTCGAACGTCTCGGTCACGGTGGTCAGCAGGCCGACCACCTCGAGGTCGCCCGACGTCCGCACCGTATGGAGTGCCCAGGCGCAGTCCTTGCCACCGCTCCACGCGACGACGGCACGCGGCCGCCCGGTCACCGCTCGAACTCCGAGAGCGAACGCTGGTGCTGCTTGGCGGCCGGCGGCGGGGTCTCCGCGGCGGCGTCGGCCCCTCGGTCCGGTCGGGAGGCAGAGGCTTCCGGCACCGGCTCGGCCGTTTCGGGACGGTCGAACACACCGGTGACGCGCGGCGACTCCGGTTCAACGCCGAGCAAGTAGCCGACCTCTTCGCGTGTCAAGTCCAGCTCCCGGACCAGGCGACGGACCACGGTCAGTTCCCGGGGGCTCGCTCGGCTTTCCGTGCCCCGATGGAGGACGACCTCGAGGAACGGGAGAGCCCACAGGCGCGCCTTCTCCTTCGAAAGATGCAGCCGCTCGCCGGCTTTGCCCGCGATGGCGTCGCGCAGGCCCCGCTGCGTCCTCGAACGCCCCATGTCGCCCAGGAAGCGGGGAAACGCCGCGCCCTCACGCAACGGTACGCCCGCATCCCGTATCGCGAACCCGACGCCCCCGGTCAGCAGCTCACTGGAGTAACTCCACTGACTCCAGACCCGCTGAAGCCGCGCGCGGCGTAGAAAGCGGTCGGCGACCGCGACCACGTCGAGGGCGGCCGCCCGGTGTCTCGGGTCCGGGGCGAAGTGTGGGACGTTCTCCTCGATCCACGGTAGGAGGTCGTCCGGCGGCGCATCCAGCCGGTCCTGTACCTCGATCGAGCGAAAGTAGCGTCGGGCCGTGAGGGCTTCCTCCGTCAGCTGCTCGATCTCGGACGTGAGGTCGCGGACGCCCAGCACACTCAACTGATCCGGGCCCGCGGGCAGAGGTGCGATCGCGTCGAGGTCGTTCAACGCTGCGCGGAGGTCGCCTCGCGCTTTGCGCACGATGGCGTCGACGGCGCCGGGCGCGAGGGCGATGCCTTCGTCGCGCGCGACCCGGGCCACGTGCTGCGCCATCTCCGTGTCCTTGAGCGGGAAGAATCGGACCCGGAGCACGCTGGTGCGAAACACGGCCGAGTATCGGGTGAGGGTCCGCTCGTCATTCACGGTGAGGACGACCGGCTGGCGCGTGTCCTTGACCAGGCGGGCGATGGCGCCAAGCCCGCCCCGGTCCGAGAGGTCCCGCGGGCGGCCCCCCTCTTTCCAATCCCCCGCGTCCCGCTGGACGGCCGGAAGCTTGGCGACGGCGCCCCGGCCGGGCGTCTTCGGAACGTCGTCCCATTCGGTATAGGGCGCCGGCTTCCCGCCGGCCTTGAGTCCCCAGGCGACGTTCAGTGCTTCCACGGTGCCGTAGCGGCCGCGGAGGAAGTCACGAAAGCCTACGGCGGGAGCGGCCGCCTTCGGGGTCTCCGTGAGGCGTCCCGTCAGGCAGTCGGCCTCATCGAGGAGGATCAGGGCGTGGCCCCGCCGGCCCCCGGTGCCCGGGCTCAGCGTATGCGTGATCGAAGCCCGGCCGGCCACCTGCTCGATCGCCGACTCGTTCCGAGCGTCGGAGGCGTTCATTTCGACCAGCGTCCATCCGTACTCCTCGGCCAGGGCCAACGCGGTCGACGTCTTCCCCACCCCCGGCGGCCCGGCCAGCACGACCGCCCGCCGGGCCGGGGGTCGACCCGAGGCCCACGCGTCCGCCCACGAGCGAAGTTCCGCCCGTCCTCGGGCCCCGCCGACCACCTCGTCGAGACGGTGGGGGCGGTATCGTTCCGCGAGCGGGGTCCGTACGGTCGGGCGCGAACCGGTCGTCGACATCTCCGCTCCCAAACCCCGCGTTTCGACCGGCCCGCCCTCTGTCGTCAGGAGCCCGCAAGGGAGGCGATCCACTCTTGCGTCCGCGCGTCGACGCGGCGGAGCGGCAGAGCGCCCTCCCCCAGGATGAGGTCGTGGAAGGCGCGGACGTCGAACTTGGGCCCGAGGCGCTGCTCGGCGGCGCGGCGGAGCTCTCGGAACTTGAGTTGTCCCAACTTGTACCCCAGAGCCTGACCCGGCCAGACGATGTACCGGTTGACCTCGACCGCGATGCCCAGCTCACTCATCGCCGTGTTTTCCCGGAGGTAGGCGATCGCGCGGTCGCGGCTCCAGCCGAGGGCGTGCATGCCGGTGTCGACCACGAGGCGCCCGGACCTCCAGGCATCGAACGTCAACTGGCCGAATTTCGAGTAGGGATCGTGGTAGCACCCCAGCTCCTCGCCGAGGCTTTCCGCGTAGAGTCCCCAGCCTTCCGTGTAGGCCGTCGGCCCCGTCCACCGCCGGTACTCGGGCAAGTGCTCGAGCTCCTGCGCCAGGGCGATCTGGAGGTGGTGACCGGGTACGGCTTCGTGCAGGGTGAGCCCCTCCATTTCCCAGCGGGGACGTACCTCCACCTGGTAGGTACTGACGTAGAAGTACCCCGCCCGACCCGTCGCCGGTGCGCCCCCGATGTAGTAGGCCGCCGGCGAGGTCTTTTCCCGGTAACCGGGGACCGGGATCACGCCGTAGGGCAGTCGGGGCAGTCGTCCGAACAGGTGTCCGAGCTCCGGGTCGATGCGCTTGGCGATCGCACGATACTCGGTCAGCAGCTCTTCGGGACGCGTCCAGTAGAACCGCCGGTCGGTGCGCACGAACTCCTTGAACTCCGCGTACGACCCCGTGAACCCGACCTGGCGCATGATGCCATCCATCTCCTCCCGGAGCCGGGTCATCTCCGAGAGCCCGATCTCGTGGATCTGCGGCGGAGTGAGGTCGGTGGTCGTCACCCGCCGGACGAGGTACGCGTAGGTCGCCGCCCCGCCGGGCTGTTCCGAGGCGCCCACAGATTCTCGGCAACCGGGGACATAGACCTCGGCCAAGTACCGATAGAGGTCGAGAAGGGCCGGACGGACCTGGTCCCGATACGCGAGCTCCGCGGCCCGCGCGAGACGGGAGTGTTCGGTCGGACCGAATCGGCTCGGGAGGTCGCGGAAGACGGAGAGCACGACCGCGTCCTTCGGGTCCTCGGGCGCGAGGTCCCGAACCATGTCCGGTACCCCCGCGACCGCGATGCGGCAGGGCGTGAAGCCGGCGGCTCGCCCCTGGTCCAGGAGACGCATCTGCTGCCGGATGACGTCGGGCAATTGGTGGAGCCGCTCGATCCGGTCGTCGTAGTCTTGGACGCGGTCCCGGGGCGCGAGCTCCATCTGCTCACCCAGGGCGATGTGGAGACCTTCCATCTGATTGAGCGGCATCCGGAGGTCATGGGGTTCCCCCAGGTCGAACGGGAGCGGGTCGTAACCAAGGCGGCTGCCCTCGGCGGCGACCCGCATCAGATCGGTGTACAGGTCGTAGTCGAGCTGCTCGACTGCGGTCAACCGGGTGCGCTCGAACCGTTCAAGGGTCCGATGAACCTCCTCCAGATGCCGTACCCGCGCCGAGATCCCGTCGGGTGAATCGTCCGTCCAGCGGTCGTTGTGACCCGGCACGCCAAAGATCGTCGCAAGCTCCGGATACTCCGACATCCAGCGTCCCCAGTCGGCCTGGAGAAACTCGGCAAACTCGCTGGGTCGCGCCGAAGGCCCGGAGGAACCAGTGGGCGCCATCGATGTCCCCGTACCGCTCGTCCGCAACAGGGGGCGCTATATGACGCGCGTCCGCGGGGCAGCCACCGAGCTCACCGTTGAGTACTTCCCGCTGGTGCCCGGAGCGCTGTGACACCTTCCTCCATTCCGCAGCGACCCCTGGGGCGCTCCCAGCGCCGCGTATCGGAACTGGGACTCACCGTACCGTCACCGACCGTGCCGGAGCCGACCCTGGAACGATCCATGGTCGAGCGAATGCGACGCGCCCGGTCCGACGGGGTGACCCTCTGGGACGTCGGAGCGTCGGACAACCCGCCCGCGGCGGAGCGCCTTCTGGCCTTGGCGTTTCCCAGCCTCGATACGGCACTCACCGTCGTCGTACGGCGCACGATGGAGAACCTCGTACGATTCGGCTCCGAAGGGACCGTCGGTCTCCGCGCCGAGGATGAAGTCTCCAGCCGCCTGGCGACTTCGCTCCGAGAGTCCAATCGCCGCTTGGCCCCACAGTCGGTCACGGTCGTCGAGTGGGGGGATGGGCCCCTCCCGCCCGCCGAACTGCGGGACCGCGTCGTGACCGATTTGGGCAGGGCACCGCCCCTGTCCTGGTGCCGCCAACTCGACCCGTCGCCCACGGTTCCCGCGTCGAACGACGTGCCGGCCGACCTCTACTCGGGGCAGCTGTCCCTCCTGGACACGCGTTGGGCGGTCCGTCCGGATCGACCGCTTGGCCCGTTTCTCGCACGGAACGTCTGGGCTGATGGCCTCCTGGACGGCTCCCGGCTCGACGCCAACCCGGCCGAACGGGGTCCGGGGGCCGGACCGGTCCGGTTCCGGGATATCGAATCCGCGTACGCCCCGGTCCTCCGCCTGGAGCGGCTTACGCACGACCGCCGGAGGACGTTGCGCCAGTCCGCCCTTCGGTTTGCGACCTATTGGCCGTGGGTCGCCTCCGCGATCGTCCCGCTCCCTCCGGTCGACCGGTGGGAGGAGACCCGGGAGGCGTGGACCCGGCCAGGTTTGACTCCCGCTGAGGTCGAGTGGGTCTTGGCCGCCCGTCCGCCGCCCGCTCCCGAGTCGGGGCGCGCAGGGCCGGCTCTCAAATAGAGGTCCCGAACTGTCGGGGTATGCTCGCGGTCGGAGAGCCAGCCCCCGACTTTACCGCGGCGACCCAGACCGGTCAGATGCTCCAACTCTCGTCCCTGCGGGGGGCACCGGTGGTCCTCTTCTTCTACCCGAAGGCGAACTCGATGGGATGCACGATCGAGACCCGGGCGTTCGCGGACCATTTTGAGGAGCTGTCCGACGCCGGTCTCAAGGTGGTCGGAGTGAGCGTCGATTCGGTCGCCTCCCAGAAGACGTTCGCCACGAAGTGCGATGTCGAGTTCCCGCTCGTCTCCGACAGCGACAAGTCGATCGCCAAGGCGTACGGCGTGCTCGGGTTCCTCGGATTTGCGCGGAGGGTGACGTTCTTCCTGGACGCCCGGGGCACGGTCGAAGAGGTCGTCGAGTCGATCGCCCCCAACCCACACGTTCAGCGGGCGCTGCAACGGGCGGGCCGAGTACCCTGACGGGGTCCCGACCGTACTCGCCGATCAGCTGCGGACGATGTTGTACAGGCTGATCTGGGCGAGCAGCGCGTTGGGCTGTCCGAGGTAGACGAAGCTCAACGTACAGGCGCCGGGCACCTGGAAGCACCAGGCCGGTGCTCCATGGTAGTCGTCGCAGTCCGGACCCGGGCCGCAGTCACCGCCGGCTCCCACGTTCTCCCCGGCCACATCCGGGTCGAACGGAGAGGACGTGTGGATGTACATGACGAACGTGTCCCCGTTCTCCACGAGCGACGTCTGGTTCGGGTCGATCGGGACGAAGATACCGAACCGGTTGTAGAGCGTGCTGTACGAACCGCTCGGGACGAACGAGCCGCACTTGTTGAGATGCGGGGCGTTGGGTGCCGGTCCGGTGGATGAGCCGGGGAACCAGGTCATGGTGTCCAGCGTCCCGTTGACGAACACGGTCTGGTTGCACTCGAAGATGAGCTCCACGTCACTCAGCGGGATGTTGTTAGGGCTGTGAGCCGCGATGATGAACTGGGTCGAGTTCATCTGCGAAAAGTCACCGGTCGGTGGAGTGCCGCTGCACTCGTCGTCGTGGACGGTCGATCCCTTCACACCGCCCGTGACGTTCGCGAGCCCGCCGTTCCACCAGGCCGTGAAGTTGTTCCCGTAGTGCTGACCGTTCTTGGCCACGATGGGGCCGGTGCTGATCGCACCCATGATGGCGTAGTTGCCGCCGTTGTCGTAGTAGTCCGCCGTGATGTTGGTGTTGGAGGTCGAGGAGATCGTGTTGTAGTTCAACCAGGCCGGGAACCACGGCAGGCAATCGGTGGGGTCACCCCAGACCGGATTGCTGGTTCCCGAGCGGATCGAGAACGTGATCTGTGGCGAGGCGGTCGGGGTGTTGAACTTGAAACTCCACAGGAACACTCCCGCCACGATCGTGATCGCGACCAACAGAATGGTGGCGATGATGTTGGCGACTCCGCCCTGACGGCGGCGACGCCCGTAGACCCGGGGTCGCATCGCCAATAATCATGCCGGGATGGGGATTATGAACCTTTGGGAATCCCGTTCCACCGGAGCAGCTGAGGCGAGCCGGATTTGCCCATCTCCTCCGCCGTGGAACTGTTAACTACCTGGCCCACGCAGATTCTTCGCCGGAGCCGCCCATCCCGAAGGACCGCGCCCGGAAAGCGCCCCCGCCCCCCTCGAAGCCCCGCCTCGGGCGTTGGCTCTGGTTCGGGGTGCTCGTGGCGATCGTCGTGCTGGTCATCCTGGTCGTCGCCTACCCTCGGTGGTGGTCGGGTTCGGGTGGGGGCGGGTCAAACCCCCCGACCCAACAGTTTTCCTACCTCAACCGGACGCTGTGGACGTTCGAGGGTCCGACCGCCTGCTGGCAGGGCAGTCAGTTCAGCTTCGGGGGCACGATCGCCTTGAACGGTACGTTCCACGCGGACGTGGGGCTCACGTACCCGGGAGGGCTCTCCGGACCCACGTGCACCGCTCAGGCAGTCTCGGTCGTCACCCACGGTTTTTCCCTCAAGAATGCCAACGTGCCTCTCTCCGTCGCCCCGGGCACGGAAGCGTTCCTCTATGCCAATGTCACGACACCGGGCTCACCGTACACCGGAGAGCTCTCGATTCAGGTGACGGTGGTGACCTGATGAGCCGATCAGCCCACCGGCCGGGAGACCCCTCGTGAGAGCTCCCCGTGAGCCGTTCTGGTACGTTGCCGGAGCCTGTGCGGTCGCGCTGGTCGTGCTGATCGTCGTCTTATTTCTCGTTCCGGCGCCCGCTCCCGCCCCTACGGTGACCGTCGAGTCGATCCACTGGCAGGTGAAACAGCAGGCGCCGACGAATGGGACGCCCGAATATGCCGAACAGTGGATCAACCAGTCCGGGTCCATCTGGGGATTCCCCCTGACGGTCGCTCCCGGCGGTACGTTCAACGATTCGCTGGTCCTGATTAGCCAGGTACCGTTCGACTCCTACCTGTGTGGTGTCACCGTCGCGCCTCCCTTGGTGCTTCTGGGAAATTTCCCCTCCTTCCCGATGGTCTTGCGTCACGAGGAGGACAACACCTTCACCCTGACCCTGGGTGTCGACGCGAGTGGTGGAACCACGATCGCGGGAATGGGCGTCGTAGACGCTGTCACCTGCGGCGTGCCGAGTTGATCGAGTCAGGTCGTGCGAAGCCCCAGAGGGGTAGCCGACTCTGTTCGGTCCCCTCGGAAGGATGAGGTTGGTGCGTAGGCCCGGCGGCCGTCGAGGTGATCCCGGAGTCCGGCGCTCTCACCTGGTCCGACCCGGTCCTAGCGCCGAGCGTTCGGCCGCCTGCGAAACCGTCTAACCTCTTCCGCCCGTCTCGTGCCGGGTCGATGCACAATCCTCCCCCCTCGGCCCCCCAGCCCCCTCCGCTCGTCCCCAAACCTACGAACCGCGGACGTCTCGCACGGTTCGGTTCGAGGGTCGACCGAAGTGACCGTTTGGGAAGTGGGGCGGACTGGTTCGGAATTTCAGGGCACCTAGTCCGCGTCATGCTCCTGGCCATCCCGATCGGGGTGGTGGCCGGGCTCGGGGCGGTGGCCTTCTACGGGCTCTGGCTCGAAACCACCCAATTCTTCCTGGTGGGAGTGGTGGGCATCAGCTATCCCATCGGAGGTACACCCTCCACAGGCATCGTCACCTGGCCAAGCGAGTTCCCGAGAATCCTTCTGCTGCCCCTCGTGATGATTTTGGGGGGCCTCGTGGTCGGTGTCATCGCCCGATTCGGGGCCCCTGAGGTCT
Source organism: Thermoplasmata archaeon (assembly GCA_030038605.1). Lineage (GTDB taxonomy): Archaea > Thermoplasmatota > Thermoplasmata > Lutacidiplasmatales > UBA184 > Lutacidiplasma. The sequence goes on from JASHSU010000140.1 coordinate 20,174, forward strand.
CTGGCGACGGAACCGAGCCAGCCATCACCGCCTTCCATTCGGGCGACGGCAACGTCCGGGCCCGTGTTCCAATCTTGGCGTTGATCTCTTCGGCCGTCACCCTTGGCACGGGCGGCGCTGGCGGCCGTGAAGGGCCGGCCGCACAAATTGGTGGGGGTTTCGGGGCCTGGTGGTCGAGTGCGCTCGACCTTTCGGCGCGAGATCGACGGGTGGCTCTCGCGACAGGGATGGCCGCGGGCGTCGGCGCAATCTTTCGCGCTCCGCTGGGGGGTGCGGTCTACGCTGCCGAGATTCTGTATTTGCAGGACTTCGAGCCGGACGTCTTTTTCCCCGCGATCATCGCTTCCGTTGTCAGCTACTCCCTCTTCAGTCTGGTCTACGGCTTCGGAGCGTTGTTCGCCCTTCCCGCCAGCGGGGTGAACTGGACCGTGGGGCAGTTACCTCTCTACATCCTCCTCGGGGCCATTTGCGCGGCCTCGGGGATCGGATTCGTCGTGCTCCTCCGATACGCTCAGAAGGGCTTTGCGCGAACTTCCCTCACCCCGCCGCTTCGGGTCGCCCTGGGAATGGGCCTGGCCGGAACGCTGGCAGTCGGAGCCTACTTCCTCCTGCCGTGGGGAGACCACTTCGCCGCCCTTGCGTCGATCAACGTGGGGTACGGCTTCGTGCAAGCGGCGATGTTGGGCCAGATAGGCCTGACCGATCTGCTGCCGATTGGATTCGCGGCGTTGGCGGTCACCATCGTACTTCGCGCGGTCACGACGGGCCTGACCGTCGGAAGCGGCGGAGCCACCGGCACTTTCGGTACATGCGTGGTGATTGGCGGATTGATCGGCGCGCTGATCGGGGCCTCCTTCCATCAGATCGCTCCCGGCCTTGTGTCCGTCGCGGCAATCTCGGCGTTCGCGGTCGTCGGGATGATGGCGTTCTTCGGGGGAGTTTCCAAAGCACCGCTCGCCGTACTGATCATGGTCGTGGAGATGACGGGCAGTTTCTCCTTGCTCGTCCCGGCGATGCTCGCCATAGCGATCGCGTATCTCGGCACTGGGTCCTACCACTTGTTTGATTCCCAAGTCGCTAGCCGGTTGGATAGTCCGGCACACCGGGAGGAATACCTCCGACGCTTACTCCGCCCGAGCGAGCCGCCCGGACCTGGGGCTCCCCCGTGAATCTGGGCCCCGGCCGGCAGGTAGCGGCTCCGTGCCGTCCGGACGTCCTTCGAACCACCGACCAAGTTCTGCCCCGTCCCGAAGAGCCGGGGTTCGGCGGAACGCGGCGTTCGGGGGCGCCAGCCGCCAGAGAGGATTGAACTCCCGACCTGCTGATTACAAATCAGCCGCTCTACCGCTGAGCTATGGCGGCGCTTCGCCGCCTCGGAAGGGGTCGGCGTCCGAGATATAGAATGCGTCCCGTCCGCCGTGTCAGCCGAAGACTCTTAGCCCTCACACCGCTGCCCGGCGTACGATGCTAGAGACGGTCTCCGGTCCGCGTCCGGTACGGTCGCCTCGGGGGACCGTACTGTCGTGCCGGTCCTGGCAGACGGAAGCTCCCCTCCGCCTGCTGATGAACAACCTGGACCCGGAGGTCGCCCGGGACCCGGACCATCTGATCGTCTACGGGGGTCGGGGGAAGGCCGCCCGAGACTGGGGCGCGTTCGACCGGATCGTCTCGACGTTGCGCACGCTGACCGAGAACGAGACGCTGCTCGTGCAGTCGGGCAAACCGGTGGGGGTGTTTCCCACCCATCCGGATGCCCCCCGCGTGCTGATCGCCAACGCTCTCCTGGTCCCGCACTGGGCCACGGACGAAGTGTTCTGGGACCTCGAGTCGCGGGGCCTGACCATGTACGGCCAGATGACGGCCGGCAGCTGGATCTACATCGGCACCCAAGGAATCCTTCAAGGAACTTACGAGACGCTCGCGTCCCTGGCGCGACTCGAGTTCGGCGCCCACGACCTGGTGGGCCGGTGGATGCTGACCTCCGGCCTCGGGGAGATGGGCGGGGCCCAGCCGCTCGCGGTCACTCTGCTGGGCGGTGTCGGCCTGATCGTCGATGTCGACCCTAAGGCGATCGCCCGCCGACGGGCGTACAAGTACCTCGACGTGGAGGCGAGCGACCTCGACGACGGCGTCCGGCTCGTGCGCGAAGCCGTGGCCGCGCGACGCCCTCTGTCGGTCGGGCTGTGCGCCAATGCCGCCGACGTCTACCCCGAACTCGTGCGGCGCGGGGTCGTGCCGGATATCGTGTGCGACCAGACCGCCGCCCACGACCTGCGCGTCGGGTACATCCCGCAGGGCCTTACGGTCGAGCAAGCCGCGGCGGAACGGACCCGGGACCTGTCCGGGTACCTCGCGCGCGTACGCTCGTCGCTCGCGACCGAAGCCCGCGCGATCCTCGAGCTGCAGCGCCGCGGAGCCAAGGCGTTCGACTACGGGAACAACTTCCGTACGCAGGCACGGGAGGCGGGGGTCTCCGATGCGTTCGACATTCCGGGCTACGTGCCCCGGTATATTCGACCGCTCTTCGCGGTCGGGAGCGGACCGTTCCGCTGGGTGGCTCTCAGCGGTGAGCCTAATGACATCCACGCGATCGACCGGATGATCCTGTCGGAGTTCTCCGACAACGGACCCCTCTGTCGATGGATCCGACTGGCGGGGGAGAAGGTCGCTTTCCAGGGCCTTCCGGCCCGGATCTGCTATATGGGGTACGGAGAGCGGGAGCGTTTCGGCCACCTGGTCAACGCGCTGGTCCACGACGGCACCATCACCGCACCCGTCGCGATCGGACGCGACCACCACGACACGGGGAGCGTAGCCAGCCCGTACCGGGAGACCGAGGCGATGCGCGACGGGTCGGACGCCATCGCCGACTGGCCGATCCTCAACGCGTTGCTGAACGTCGCGAGCGGCGCCACGTGGGTTTCCGTCCACCACGGTGGAGGAACGGGCATCGGTAACGCCATCCACGGCGGTCTGGTCATCGTCGCCGACGGGACCTCGGACGCGGACCGCCGGATCGGTCGAACACTGCACAACGACCCGGGACTGGGAGTCGCCCGACACGCCGACGCCGGGTATCCCGAGTCCGTCAACCTCGCTCGAAACGCCTTTTTCCGTATTCCGGGTCTGGACTCCGGGCCCGAACGGGCCCGGTGAGCGTCCGGAACTCCGGGGGTCCCAGCGCTAGGGTCTAGCACGGCGTCCAAGCGTTTTTGATGGGGTTGGAACGGACAGTTATCTCGGGGGTCCCCGACTGGTCCCCCTGACGGAACGGAGTCCGTCCCAGCAGATGAAGCAGAAGAACCCAGCGCGCCACGGACGAACGAACGGATGGCTGATCGCGACGGGGATCACGGTCCTCTTCGCGCTGGCCCTCGCGCCCGCGCTGACCGGGGCGGCTAATGCCGCTTCGCCGTCCGCGTCGGCTGCGTCGAATACGACGCAGTGGGCCTACGGGGGTCAGGGGAACGCGACGGGGTCCCTCCAGATCGGGACGAACTCCCTTACCTGGAACGCGACATTCGGTTGGACGGTGATCTTCACCGCGACCAACACGAGCAACTCGACGGTGATGCTCGAGGAGCAGCGGACGGTCGGCCTCGACCTTACGACGACGCTGACCGCGAAGAACCTCTCGGCGACCTACACCTATCACGGCACGGAGTCCGACCTGGCGTTCGTCAACCTGACGGACAACGCGACCGTCTACGTGAATGGTACCCCGGTACCCGCCCTCGGCATCCAGAACGAGAACCTGCACGTCCAGGCGACGGTCGACCAGTCGATCCAGGTCGCCCTGCGGGGTCTCACCCACAGCGGATTCCTGAACGTCTCGGGTGTCGCGCAGGGCTCGGTCGCCTTTACGCCGGCCCTCGGCCTGATCCCGCTCAACCTGACCGGGGTCAACATGTGGAACTCGAGCGCCACCGCCAACCCGTCCGCGAGCTGGAACATCAGCTACGCTTGGGCAGACCAGGGATGGAACGGGACCACCCGCTCGGGCACGGGCGACATCGCCGGCAACTGGACCGCGGCGGGACCGGTCAGCCTGATCGGACTCAAGGTCGAGGTCGTGCACCCGTTCAGTGACCACAAGGTCCGAACGGGGGTCGTGCTGCTGGTGTCCGGCCCGGTTGACGCGTACGACGGGTACATTCTGGTCCCGCACGCGTTCGACCTGTTCGGCGGAGCTCAGCATGCGTACGATGCGGAGTCGCTTGGCTCGGCCTCGGTCGGCTCCGGCCAGGGCGAGACACTCTACGTGAGCCCGGGAGCTCGTGGCCCGGTCGTTAGCGCCGCCGACTCGACGTTCGGTGCGACGACCGGTGCGGCCAGCGCCCTCGCCCAACCGGTCTCCGGACCCGCCCCCGCGGCGGCCAATGGCCCGGGCGCGACGGTCGAAGGTCAGCCGATGTCCGTTCCCGCCGCGCAGGCCGAGTCGGCCTGCCTGCTGAGCGGCTGCTCAGGCGGCGCGTCCAGCGCCGCCGGCGGTCTACTCGGGATCGCGGTTATCGCCCTCGCGGTGGTCGCGGTGGTCGGTACGGTCGCGGTGATCGAGTGGCGATCCTACGCTCGGCGCCGGTCCCAGAAGGGCCTGGTCGGCGGATACGGCGAGAGCTGGTCGAACGGTGTTCCCCCCACCGGCGCCCAGCCCCCGGCGCCTCCGGCCGAAGCGCCCCAGGGACCCGAGGGTCCGCGGACGCTGCCCTAGCGGGACCGAACGCCCCCGGGGTGGATCCGTGAGGGTCCGCCCCGTCAACCCTTTCCTTCCCTCTTTTCAATCGGCGCCCCGGGCGCTTCGGCCAGATGGCTCTGCGCCCGGAGGAGAACCTGTTTGTCGCTCTCGTACCGCACCCGCCCGAGGGCGTCGGCGAGGGGGACCCACGCCGCGGTGTCGAATGTGTCCTCGGGTTCGGCGGTCCGCTCGGTCGTCGAGGCGAGAAAGTAGACGCTCGATTTGTGGACGTTGACGTCCCGTCCGGCGTCGTAGAAGCGGTAGCTGACTTCCGCGATCTCCGGGCCCAGATCAACGTCATGGAATCCCGTTTCTTCCATCACTTCCCGGACGGCGGCGGCCGCGAGGGATTCACCCGGATCCACGTGGCCTTTCGGCAGACCCCAACGGTCCTCCGCGCGGTAGTGGAGGAGGTAGACATCACCCGACGGCCGATGCACGATGACGGCTCCGGACGCCAGCTCAGGTACGATCGGCCGGTCGGGACGGTACCGCCGCGACACGCCGGACATGCCGGCCCATCCGTCGTGGTCGTATCAACCCTCGCCGAGCTTATGGACCCCGACGTCTCGGAGCGCCCGTGGCGAGCTCGGGTCCGGAGTTTCACGACCTGGTCTCGCTCGTTCGAGCCAAATCGAAGCGCAACGGCCCCAAGGTCGCGTTTCGTTTCGCCGGCCGGGAGTTGACATACGCGGCGCTCGATGCGGAGAGCGACCGCGTCGCCCGCGGACTGGCCCGGGCGGGCATCAGCGAGGGCGACCGGGTGGCGGCGCTCCTGTTCAACACGCCGGAGTTCCCGCTGCTGTGGTTCGGACTCGCCAAGCGCCGAGCCATCCTCGTCCCACTGAACACCGGTCTCAAGGGCGAGATCCTTCGCTACGAGCTCGCCGACAGCGCCCCCAAGGCCCTGGTGATCGACGAGCAACTCTGGGGCCCGTACGCGCCGTTCCGGGACAGCCTGGGGATCGAGCGCGAATGGGTGGTCCGGTCGAACGCGTCGCCCGAGGTTCCCCCGCCCGGGTCGGTCGCTGCGTTCGAGTCACTGCCGTCGGAGGGACCGGCGACGGCCGTGGACGTCCCGCGCCCGTCCGACCCGGCGTCCATCATGTACACCAGCGGAACCACGGGCCCTCCGAAGGGCGCGATCATACCGCACGAAAAGACCCTTCGAACCCCGTTCGAGATCGGGGCTCGCAGCCGGCTGCGGGAGGACTCCGTCCTGTTCACCGGACTACCGCTGTTCCACTGCAATGCGCAGGAGATGACGGCGCTGACCGCGCTGACGTACGACGTCACCGGGGCCTTTGACGACCGTTTCCACGCGTCCACGTACTGGGACGTCGCCCGACGGATGGGGGCGACCCACGTCTCGCTGCTGATCGCTATGATCAACGTCTTGTTCAAGCAGCCCGAACGACCCGGTGACCGGGCCCATCAGGTGCAAACCGCCCTCACGGCCGGGACGACCCGCACGGTGTGGCCCGAATTCGAGCGACGGTTCGGACTCACGATCATCGAACTCTACGGGATGACGGAGTGCGGCTGCACGACCCTGATGAACCCCCCGACGGCGATCCGCGTCGGGTCCGTGGGCACCCCGCTCGGCTTCGTCGAAGCCCAGGTGGTCGACGACGACGACCAGCCGGTGGAGGATGGCGTCCGTGGGGAGCTCGTCGTGCGGCCCCGGGAGCCGTTCACGATGTTCTCCGGGTACCTTGGTAAGCCGGACAAGACGGTCGAGGCGTGGAGGAACCTCTGGTTCCACACGGGCGACTATGTGACCCGGGATGCCGAGGGCTACTACTACTTCGTCGACCGGAAGAAGGACGTCATCCGGCGACGGGGAGAGAATCTGGCCCCCTACGACGTGGAGTCCGTCCTGAACCGTCATCCGGCGGTGTTCGAGTCGGTCGTCGTGGGGGTTCCGAGCCCGCTCGGGGAGGAGGACGTGAAAGCGTTCGTCCAACTCAAGCCGGGCGCGTCGGTCGGTGCGCGCGAGCTGTTCGAGTTCTGTATCGCCGAACTACCGTTCTTCATGGTGCCCCGGTACCTCGAATTCATTGACGAGATTCCCAAGACCGCGAACCAGAAGGCCCAGCGGTACGTCCTCCGGGGGCGCACGGGAGGGAGCCAGCACGACCGGGAGCAGCTCGACCTCAAGATCCGCCGACCGTAGGCGGACCCCGCCCCGGCGGCCGGCGGTCGTCCTCGACACGAACGTCCTGTTCTTGGTCGTGCGGGCTGGATTCCCGCTCGAGGCTGAGGTCGACCGGGCGCATCCTGGGGCCCGGCTCCTGGTCCCGTCGAGCGTCCTGGTCGAGCTGGACGGTCTCACCAAGTCGTTGACGCCGGGCGCGCTGGCCGCCCGAGCACTCGCCGCACGATATGCCGTGGTGGCCACCACCGCCCGAGGGGACGACGGGGTCCTGGAGGCGGCCGCCCGGGAGGGAGCATGGGTCGCGACGGCGGACCGGGAGCTGCGACGTCGCGTGGCGATCCGCGGGCTCACCGCCCTCGTGCCGCGCGACCGACACCGGCTCGAGGCGATCGCGCCCCGCCCGCCGGCGCGACGGCGGGCCGTCCCGTCGCCCTCGTCACGCTCGGGCTCCGGGAACGGTTAAGAAGCGCGTCCGGCCTGCACGCCGGTCGAGAGCGCATGCGCGACGACGACAAGATGCTCGAACTGCCGCCGGACTTCGGCAGCGGGATTGTCGGCGTGTGCGACATCTGCGGCACCCGACAGGCGGTCATCATCCTCAGCAAGGAGCGGTTCAAGCTCTGCGTGGTCGACTTCCTCAACAAGACCTGGATCAAGACGACGCAAAAGCCGGGGGCACCCCTTCCACCCTACCGGAGCGAGCGCGTCTGGTTTCCGACGGACACGACGGCGACCGGCAAGGCGCCGGGTGTCCTTCTCAGTCCGACCAAGCCGATCAAGCGCCCGGGGCTGCTCGTCACCCCGGACGTCTACGGGATCACGACCTCCACGCTGGACGGTGCGATCCGGTGCGCCCGGGAGGGGTTCGAGGTGTTCCTCCCGGACGTCGCGAAGACGGAGGGGGTGGGTCCTGGTCATCACGTGGCTCTACGCGGCAGCGTGCGGATCCGGGGCGGGGTCCACACCACCCACAAGAAGATCGACGCCATGACCTCGCTCTACGAGGACGCCCTCGCGGCCCTCCGGGCCCGCGAACTGGTCGACCCCACGAAGACCGGCCTCCTCGGGGTCTCCTACGGAGCCAGCTTGGCGATGGCCCTCGCGGCGCGGGACCAGCGGCTGGGCGCCGTCGTCCTGGCGTACCCGATGCCGGTGCGGCCCGACGACCTTCCCCGGTTGATCACGGCCCCGACGCTCTACCTCGGCGGCACCGACGACCGTTCGAGCGCCCGTGCCCGGAGCCAGCTCGCCGCCGCCCAAGCGCAGGCTCGCGTCCCGGTCGAGTTCGTCGACCTACCGCGGGTGCGGCACGACTTCCTTTCGCGCGACCTGGCGGCGTACGACCTGCGGGCGGCGGAGTTCGCCTGGGGAGCGGCCGTGGCCTTCCTCAAGCGCACGCTCATGCCGGCGCCTCCGCGTCCCCCGCCGGTCCCTTCCCCGCCGGCGGCCGCACCGGCCCCGCCCGCTAAGCCGGCCGCGACCGCGTAGGACCTTCAGTCCGCGCCGGGTACCGAGGCCGCGGTATCGACCAGTTCCTTCGCGGCGCGCGTGAAACGCATCGCCTTGGCGAGATTCCCCCGGATCTTGAACGTCCCGTCGAGGAACGGGCGGAGCGGTTCCAGCTCGCGATGCAGGAGCTTGTGCCAGTTCTCGGCGGTCCCCTCGAACACGAACTCGGCGGCGATTCCGCGGCCGTCGGGCACGTACACGGCCGATTCGCACACGCCGTGATTCAGCCCCAGTCGAACCGCGGGTGCGGGAACGTCGGGCGCGGTCGGCCGGACCAGGAACAGAAGGTCGGCCTCCCAGGCCGCCGCCGCCTCGCGGAAGGCGTCGCTGTGGTTGAGCGCCTCACGGAACGCCGCGGCCCAGTCTGAGGAGGGAAACGCCACGGCCGAGCCACCGCGGCTCTCTATATCAGAACGGAGCCGGAGCGCACTGCCTTAACCCGAGACCGTGTGCCACCGCCGATGGGCCTCTACCTGCCGATCCTCTACGGCTCCGTGCGGTCCCAACGACGCAGCATCCACGTCGCTCGGTTCGCGCTCGAACGGCTCCAGCGACGCCCCGGTGTCGAGACCCGACTGTTCGACCCCGCCGAGCTGCCGTTCGGGAACCTCATCCACCGAAGCTGGGAGTGGATGGATGCTCCCGTCGAGGTGGCCCAGTTCGAAGCCGAGATGGTGCGCGCCGACGGGTTCCTCGTCGTGACCCCCGAATACAACCACGGCTATCCGGGCACGCTCAAGAATCTCCTCGACCACCTGTTCGAGCCGTGGGGGCGGAAGCCGTTCGCCTTCGTGGGTGCGGGCGGGCCCTACGGTGGGGCGCGGGCGATCGACGGCCTTCGCCTGGTGATCCCGGGGCTGAAGGCGATCAGCATCCCGACCATGATCGGGGTCTCCCAAGTCGACAAGAGCTTCGGGCCGGACGGGCCGCTGACCGACCGAGAAGGTTGGGAACGGCGGTTCGACGTCCTGTTCGCCGAGCTCGAGTGGTATGCCCTTGCCCTGCAACGGGCGCGTCAGGAGCCAGCGGTCGATTCGGCCCCGACGGGACGCTAGCTGTACTCGTAGAACCCGCGTCCGGTCTTGCGGCCCAGGTGGCCCGCGTCGACCAGTCGCCGCAGGGCCTGGGCCGGTCGGTACTTCGGATCGCCGGTCTCCCGCTGCAACGTCTCGGCGACCTCCAGGGCCACATCGAGACCGATCAGGTCGGCGAGCTCGAACGGGCCCATGGGCATTCCCGCCCCGGTTTTCATCGCGAGGTCGATGTCGCGGGCGGACGCGATCCCCTCGTCGAGCGCGAACGCGGCCTCGTTGAGCACCGGCAGGAGCACCCGGTTCACGAGGAAGGCGGGCGCCTCCCGCACGCGCACCGGCACGAGGGGATACCGGTGGTTCCGCAGGCCCTGCAGGAAATCGACCGTATCGGTCACGACGTCCTCTCGCGTGTCCACGCCGGCCGCCACTTCGACCAGCGGCAACGTCGTCGGGGGGTTGAAAAAGTGGGTCACGAGCGTCTGGCGCGCGTGCCGCAGGCCCTTCGCCAGGCGGGTGATCGACAGGGAGGACGTGTTCGAACCGATGACAGCGTAGTCGGGCAGCACGGTGTCCAGCGCTTCCAGCACGTCGCGCTTGACGTCCGTGCGCTCGAAGACGGCTTCCACCACGAGGTCGGCCCCGGCGAAGTCGGCGAAGTCGGTCGTGCCGGTCACCCGGCCCACAACCTCGTCCCCCCGGGCGCGGGTGAATTTCGGTGCCAGCTTCGCGCGGACCGCGGTCTGCTGGTCGACCGAGAGATGGACGCCCAGCTGCTCGATGCGCTCGATCTCTTTGGGGGCCCTCTGCTCGTGAAAGGAGACCAGCTCGTCCACGAACCCGCGGACCTTGGCGAGCCCGGCGTCCACGCGCGCGCGGTCGACGTCTTTCAATACGACCGGAATTCCGTTGCGCGCGAGAACCTCCGCGATGGCCGCGCCCATCGTGCCGGCGCCCACCACCCCCGCCTTCGAGACCCGCACGCTCGACCCGGCCGGTAGAGCCCGGCTGCCCTACATAACGCGGGTGGCGGTGACGCGCCGATCTACTCGGACCCGTGGGCGGTGGGGGTGGTCGTCGCCCGCGGCTCGGGTCCCGAGAGCCTCGACTCGACATCCGGCGCGG
>JASHSU010000141.1 GCA_030038605.1 Thermoplasmata archaeon
AATTGGAGTGTCACGCTGGGGAGCACGACCCAGACGGTCCCTGTCACCGGTCCGAATGCCTCCCTACGGTTCAACGAAACCGATGGAAACTGGACCTACTCGATCAGTCCGGTCGTCGGCTACGAGACTGTGACCGTGCCCGTGACGGGCACGGTCACCGTGCGCGACGGCCCCTCCTCCCTCCTCGTGGCGTACTCCGCCGTGCGGTACAATCTGACGTTCCGGGAGTCGGGTCTCGCCTCCGGGATAAGTTGGCAACTGGACGTCGCGGGTCGGAACTGGACCGGAGTCGCGAGCCCCGGCTTCGACTCCCTCGTGGTCTCGGTCATCGATGGGGCGTACCCGTTTACCGTGGATCCCGTCGCCGGTTACAGCGCCGCACCCGCCGGGGGGACCGCCGAGGTGTACGGCGACTCCCTCACGGTGAACATCACGTTCACACTCCGGTGGTTTCCGGTGACGTTCTCGGAAGCGGGTCTGCCCGCGGGCACGGTGTGGACGGTAACGCTGGGGTCGACGACCGAGCACGCGACGGTCAACGGGTCGGGCGGACTTCTTTCCTTCCAGGAACCGGACGGGACCTACGCGTACGAGATCGATGGCACTCCCGGCTGGCATGAGCCGACGGTGCCCTATCAGGGGGTTGTCACCGTATCCGATTCCTCGTTCGTTCAGGCGGTGACCTACCACGCGGTCGAGTACATCGTGACGGTGTTGGCGACCGGGTTGAGCGAGGGCCTCGAGTGGTCCCTGACCGTCGCGGGCCAATCCCAGACCGTCAGCGGGCCCTCGATCACCTTCGACGAGTCGAATGGGACGTATGCATTCCGAGCCACGGGACCGAACGGGAACTGGACACCGAGCCCGGCGGCGGGCAATTTCACGGTCTCGGGAACGGGGACGGAGCTCACGATCACTTTCCGAGCGATGACGGCCGCGTCTTCCACGAACGTCGGGCTCGTCATCGCCGGCGTCGTCGCCGGTGTAGGGGCGGTGGGAGTTCTCGCCGTGATCCTGATACGCCGCCGTCGCGCCCAGCGCCCGGGGGTGTAAGCCCCCCGGACGCCGAAAGGGTTGGTCGGGGCGTCGGCTCGATCCTGCCTAGGGCCCTTCGCTCTCCCACGTCATGCTGAAGCTGGTGCCCGACCCGTTGAGCTTGCTCGGCTCCGCCTTGGCGTTCGCCACGGAGAGCGTGTTCGGGAAGTCGTAGTCCACGACGATCCACCAGTACACGTTGTACTTCCCCCATCCCGACACCGAGATGGCGTGCGTGTGACCGTTGATCGTCGCCGAGGCCCCGGTGAACGTGATCTTGCTCACGTCCGTGAGGCCCAGGTAACCGTTGTAGTACGGGGACTCGTCGATCCACTCCGCCGAAGTGCGCAACGCACCCGGGACCGCCGTCACCGGGCTCGTGAGGGTGTTGCCGGTGGTGGTGTCCTTGAGGACGGTTTGGAAGGTTGGGTTCCCGCCCGACGTGCCCTGGTAGGTCACGGTGGCCGTGATCTTGTCCCCCGGGTTCACCGCCCAGGCCGGCCCCACCGAGGCGGACGGGTAGAACTCGTACCAGGGGTAGTAGACCGGGGTCCCGTAGTAACAGTCGGCGCTGATCCCGGTTTGTTCGACCGTTCCGTCGTTGGCCCCGTCGATCCCGATCCAGACCGCGTTGCTGTCCCAGGTCGTCTGGGCATCCGGGCAGGTGGTCGCGGTGGCCCCGGCGATGGTCGGCACCGTCCACGCTCCGGCGACCTTGGTCACGAGGAACGAAGAGTTGGACACGACGTACCCTCCCCAGTTCGCGGAGTACACGCACTGGGTGAGGGCGAAGGCGCAGGTGAGGAACGTCTGGCTCGCGGTTCCCGTCACCACGTGCGCGCCGATCGCCGAGTGTCCAAAGTGCGTTGGACTCCCCGGCTCCGTCGTGCCCACACTCACGCTCGTATGCGGGGCCGCCGCTTCCACCAGATAGTAGCCCGCGAACGCCGCCACGATCACTCCCACAATTGCCACCGCGACCAGTTTTCGAAGTCCCGACATCGGACCCCCGCCCGGAAACCGAATTCCGGTATTAAGTCGTGGTGAACTCGGCGGGATTCGCACGGCGAGCGCCGAGCGGGCCGGTTCTCTCAGCGTCGCGGAGGAGAGCCGTCCGACGCTTCTTCGACCGCCGTCTCGCGGGGTCGGCGAACGTGCGAGGATGGGGAGCGGACTCGGGCCACCAGTACGAGGGCGCCCGCCCCCAAGATGAGGGTCGCACCCCACGCCCACACGGTTGGCACGCGGGTGGCGTTTTCGGTAGGCAACGGCGCCAGGGTCGTCCCGTTGCCGACGGTCATCAGCGTGAGGACCGTGACCGACGCATTGGCACTGCGGTCCGAGAGACCGTACGCCCCGTGGAGGGTGAGCCAACCTTGCATCGGCGAGAGACACGCGGTCAAGCTCGTCGTCGGTCCGGTCCGGTTGCTCAACGAACCCATGTCGGGCGTCGTCAGCGCCCACGAGAAGTTCGTGCGCGAGGTTACGTTCTGGCCGCACCCGTTCAGGGCGAGAGCGCGAAAGTCCAGGTGCGAGAGTGCCTCCAAGGTCGTGACCGACGGAGTGACAGAGACCGTGGACAGGGCCTCGGCATCGCATCCGGTAGAATCCACGGGGGAGGCGGTCCCGAGAGGGGCGCGGGGGGTTACCAGACCGAGTTGCTCGGAAGTGGACGCGCGACCGCCGAACGACCCACCGGAGACGACGAAGAGGGCCATAAGGGCGAGCGCGACCACTACGAACCATGGGTACCAAACTTGGGTGCCAGCGACTCGGACGCGCGGTGGGGGCATTCGACCTCGCCGGCATTCCCGCGAGCTCGGGTATCAAGCCAAAGTCAGGCCGGCTTCACCCGGCCCCGCGGCGCCCAAGGCTCGGGCCCATGTCTCAACACAGGGAACGTCCCCCTCCCGGCCGGACCGCCCGTCAGTCGATGCGGTACTTGGAGAGGTCCATCGAGGGCTTGGGGTACCGCAGACGGAGGCCCCGCAGCGTTTCCAAGAGGACGCGCGAGACGGCCCAGTTTCGGAACCAGGCATGGTCCGACGGCACGATGAACCAGGGGGCACGTCGTGAGGTCGTTCGCTCGATCACTTCCTCGTAGGCTCGGACGTACTCGGCCCACAGGCGCCGGTCCGTGAGGTCGGCCGGGGACAACTTCCACTGCTTCGACGGGTCCGTGAGTCGGGCGCGAAGCCGCCGCGCCTGCTCCTTGCGGCTGATGTGCAAGAAGAACTTCAGGACCGTTGTGCCCTCGGAGGTGAGCATCCGCTCGAATCCGTTGATGGCCCGATACCGTGCGGCCCACTCGGCCGCCGGGACGAGGTGATGGACCCGGGCGACCAGCACGTCCTCGTAGTGGCTCCGATTGAAGATCGCCATCTCGCCCTTGCCGGGCGTGTGCGGGTGGATCCGCCAGAGAAAGTCGTGCCCCATCTCGACCGGGGTGGGCGCCTTGAACGCCACGGCGCGGACGCCCTGAGGGTTGACACCCGAGAACACGTGGCGGATCACCGCGTCCTTGCCGGCCGTGTCCATCCCTTGGAGGATGACGAGCACCGCGTGACGTCCGTCGGCGAACAGCCGTTCCTGGAGTTGGTCGAGCTCCTCGCGCGAGTGCTCCAGCTCGAGCTCGGCCCGGCGCTTCGTGAGACGAAACGGTCGCGTGCTGGCGGTGTCGATGTCGGTCAGCCGGACCCGCCGCCGAGGGCGAACGGTCCACGGCGGGTGCTTCCGATGCATCCCTCCTTCTCGCCTCCGTTCGTCAGTCCGGCCGGACCAATGGCCAGAGCAGGGCCGCCTGCCAACTCACGTGCACGTAAGCGGTACCCACCGTGCAGGGCTCACCGGTGTCCGCCGGCTCGAACATCACCGCACCGTACCCGGATACACTGACCGAAGCGGCGCCCGAGGCGGCGTTCGACAGGTACAATTGCCCACCGTTCTGATAGACCCCCAATCCGACGGGCACCCCAGTGCCCGCCGACCACCGTATCGACAGCGAGGTCCCCAGAGGGACGTCGATCGAGGCTCCCACCCCACCACAGTAGTCCAGCTGAAACGACGTGCTCTGCGAATAGGGCACGTATGCCAGGATCAGCAGAACGGCCCCGACGAGGCCCACGCCCAGCGCAAGCCACGGCCAGCGAGGGCGACGGAACCAGGGCAGCGGGGCCGCGGTGGGGGGCTGGCCGCCGATCTCCTCGACGTACGGATGCTGGACCACGGGACGACATCGACGCCGACGTATAAACGGCCCGAAGGTCGCATGGGCCCGAGAGCCTCGGCGGGGTCATCGAGTTCTGCCGCTGGCGCCGCTGGTCCTGGAGCGGTGTCGCCCGGGCGGCGGCGAACGCTCGCACGGACATCTCATGAGCCGGGCGTTCGTCCCTGGCCGGAGCGTGTCCGAAGAACCGGTGACCGACCGAGCGGCCCCGAGCCTTGCCCTCACCCACGTCACCGTCATCGACGGCACCGGCGGACCGGTCGTGCCGGATGCCACCGTCGTGATCCGGGAGGGCCGCATCCGGGCGGTGGGCCCGGGCTCGGCCGTTTCCGTTCCCGCCGGGACCCCCGAGTTCGAGGCCCAAGGGAAGTTCGTGATCCCGGGTCTTTGGGACATGCACGGTCACGTCACGTACACCGGCCCCGGTGCTCTGACCCAGATGGTCGCCCACGGAGTGACGGGCGTGCGCGACCTCGGAGGCCGGCTCGAGCAGATCGACGCCTGGCGGGCCGAGATCGAGCGAGGGGACCGCGTCGGTCCGCACATCGTCCGGGCCGGCCCGTTCGTCGATGGCCCGAAGGAAGGGATCCCTGACCGCCTCACGGTCCGCACCGAAGCCGAAGCTCGACGCGCGGTGCGGAGCCTTCGGGCGGCCGGTGTGGATTTCATCAAAGTGCACAACGCCCTGCCCCCGGCGGCGTTCTTTGCCCTGATGGAGGAAGCTCGCGCCGCCGGGATTCCGGTAGCCGTCCATCTGCCCCAGGGCGTCAGCTCGGTCGAAGCCTCCGACGCCGGGGTCGCGTCCCTGGAGCATGTCGAGACGTTCGCCGAGAGCGCCCTCTGGCGGAAGGGAGCGACCTGCCGGTCCGTTCCGGAAGCCGTGGAGGAAAATCTGGGACCGATCGGGCGCGAGCAGTTGCGCCGGATCGCGAAGAACGGCACCTGGTACGTGCCTTCGCTCGTGGCCTACGAGCGCGGTTTCGTGCTATGGAGTAACGACCCCGAGGCGCTCGGACCTCGGCTGTCGATTCATCAGAAGCAGCTGGACGTCGTGCGGGCCATGCGGGAGGCCGGCGTGAGGCTGTTGGCGGGTTCGGATTTCTCCGACTGGGGTGCCGTCCCGGGCATCGACCTGCATAACGAGCTGGCCCTCTTCGTCGAAGCCGGACTTTCTCCCGTCGAAGCGCTGCAGACAGCGACGCTCAACCCGGCTCAGTTCTTCGGATGGACCGACCGGTATGGGACCGTTCAACCCGGTCGAGTGGCGGACCTTGTGGTGCTGGACATGAACCCACTGGACAACATCAGTCACACCCGCAAGATCCACGCGGTCGTGCTCGCCGGTCGACTACTTCGAGTGCCGGCGCGTCTAACGTAATCGGCCCAGCCGGCGGACGTTACGTGAGGCAGACGAACGGACTCCGTTAACCGGGGCCCATCCGGTCGACGTCCCTCATGGGATGTAGACTACGAGCGGGCCGGTGTACGCGTCCGGTGGAGCCTGAACGACTACCGACCAGGCCGGAGGGGGATGAAGGGCATAGGAGACACCTTGGAAACAAGTATAGTTCGCGACGCCGAACGGGGAGGAAACGGTGGGTGGGGCTGTGCATCCGAATTGCTGGCCCTCTTCCACGGAAAACGTGCCGCCGCCATCGACGCGAATCTCCGCATGGTTGGTGTAGTAGATGTACCCGTTCTGCGACCACTCGGTCTCGGTGACGAGAACCAGCGGCGGAGCCGAGTACGTGATGTAAGCCAGCGGCGCGAACAACGACACGGGAGCCACGACGACCAACCCCACAGCGACCAGACGGACAGCGTCCATCGCGCGGGCCCTCCTTGGCACCGGAGTACGACTCCCGCACTACTTGAAGTCCGTCGACCGCCACCCCCGATCGGGCACGCGAATCCCCTCCGAACCCATGGGATAGGGGACCGAGCCCGACCGGAGCCCTCGCAGGGGGGTGCTCCGTAGCCGTGGCGAGCGTCGGGGAGGGCGCTTCCCCACCCTGATCGAATGAGAACGACCGCACCCTTCCGGATTCGGACTCCCACGTCCCTCGGGGACTCCGGCCCCCCCCCCGATATGGGTTGACCGGCGGGCGTGCAGGACACCGTCCCCGTTCGTTGAGTCCGGGGCGACCTCGAACCGACCTTCCTTACTCGGGCGATGCCCGACCAGACGCCCGTTCGCTCGGTACCTCGCGGCGCATCGGCTCGAGGGATCGCCGTTGCAGATTGCGCGCCGT
>JASHSU010000142.1 GCA_030038605.1 Thermoplasmata archaeon
GCCGGGAACGTCGTCGAGAAGCCCCCGCCACTCCCGGACCACGCCGACTCGGACGCCAGGCCGGTCACCTGCCCGACCACGTTCCGGGCCAGGCTGGGGTCGGTCCCGCCGACGGCGAGGACCCCCGGGTCGGAGGCCGGGTAGGTCGGTTGCGGTGTGCCCGAGCAGACGGGTTTGTCGCTCGTGTCGCCCCCCGTGTCGCCCGTCGCGGCGAGCAGGGTGATCTTCTCCTGCGCCGCCTCGGCCAGGTCGGTCGTCCACGCCGACTCCAGGCCCGAGGCGGTGCTCTCCGACGTGCCGAACGACATGGAGATCGCCGCGACGTTCGACAGTCCGGTGACCGCGAAGTGGAGCGCATCGGCCATCGAGGCGTCCGACGGCGAGTAGCCGTCCGACGCCGGCCCGTCCGGCGCGTAGACCGCGTCGAGGGTCGCGCCGGGAGCGAGGGACCCGGACCACTCCAGGTCGAGCGTCATCTCCTGGGTCGCACCGCTGGGGTCGTTGAGGGCGCCCGAGGACGGGGCCGGGGCGCCGTCGATCGGATACGGGTCGATCGTCACGGCCGGGAACTCCGAGGGATAGTATTGTGCGTAGAACGTCGAGAGGTCGTTGGGGGCGTACCCTTCGCCCCAGAGGAGCAGGACGATCTCCTGGCCGGTCGCGTAGTGGGCCGTCCCGGTGAAATTGTACAAGTCCGAGGCGTCGTAGATCTGGCGGGCGATCGCCGGCGTCACGAGGTCGCCGGAACCCTGCGTCGGCTCCGCCGACCCGCCGGAGGTCTCGGAGGTCAACGGGAGGGAGAAACGGTCGAACCCCGTCGACAGGCCGGTGACCCCGGCGACCTCGTCCTCCAGATTGGACGGAAGAGAGGGTGCGACCGCCGGTGTTTCGACGGGGCCCTCCGAGGTCGAGCCGCTGACGATCTCGGTGCCGAAGGCTGCATCGACCGAGGAGACGGGGCCCTCCACCGTCAAGGATAGGCGGTCCACTCCGGCGTGGAGAATGCGGAGACCTTTGCTCAGGAAGTACTGTTCCGCCTGCAGGTACGCCGCTTCGGAGAGGCCGAATCGCTCACCGACTTCGGCCGGGGTCAGCGCGGCGGCCCCGGGTGCGGGCGGGTCGAACAGCGTCGGGTTGGTGGGATTGAAGGTCACGACAACGGCCAGTGTTCCGTTCGCGGGTATCGGGTCGCGAACTTCCGCCAACTGGTCGGGCGAATAGTCGGCTCGGCTCGCGAATCCAGCGCTCACGCTCAGAGTCTCTCCCGAAGGGACTCCCGGCGCCGACGCCGAGGCGAGGGGAACGGCGGTCAGGAGCAGAAGGGTGACCGCCCCAATGAGGCCGACCCACGGCCGGGCGACCCGAGTATGAACCCATCGCCGGCCCATGGCGGAGTATCCAGCCGCCGTGGGGCGGAAATACATTCCTCCCACGCCGGATTCAGACGCGAATCGGTGCGGTGTACCCGGCCGGCTTGACGAACGTGGTCGATCCCCCGAACGGGTCCGGCCGGGCTCCGGTGGTCTCGCCGCGCTGGGCGGCGAGATAGGCATCGATCGCTTCGGCCGCGTCGATCGCGCTCCCCATGGCGTAGACGACCGACCGACCCCCAGCGGCGAAGATCCCGGGAACCGAGGTGGCATACCCCTTGCCCTTCCCCTGCGGCCAGCCCTGCGAAGTCAATTGGAGGTCGAGCTCGGGACCGAACCCTTCGAGGTCCGCCTTCTGACCCACCGCGACGATCACCGTGTCGCACGGGATCGTCTCCTCGGAGCCGGCGACGGGGACCGGGCTGCGGCGGCCCCCGGCGTCCGGGGGGCCCAGTTCCATCGACTGGACGACCAGCCCCTCGACTCCGTCGTGCCCCACGATACGGACCGGGGCCTTCTGGAACAGGAAACGGATCCCCTCCTGTTCCGCGCCGTGCACTTCCTCCGGGTCCGCGGGCATTTCCGTCCGACCCCGACGGTAGACGAGGGTCACGTGGCCCCCGTGGCAGCGCCGCAGCGCGGATCGGACGGAGTCCATGGCGACATCGCCGCCGCCTACAACGACGACTTCGTGGCCCATCGGGACCTCGATCCCGCGATTCAGGAGCTTGAGGAATCCGAGCGCGGGAACGACCCCGGTCAGCTCTTCCCCCGGGATGCCGAGGACACGGTGCGTCGAGGTCCCGATCGAGACAAACACGGCGGCGTAGCCATGGTCCGCCATCAGCTGTTCGAGTGGGACATCCCGTCCGATCTTGACCCCGTTCTCGAACGTGACGTCCAGGTTCTTGTACCGCGCGCGGTCCGCCTCGACGTCCGCGTCCGTCATTCGATAGGCAGGTATGGTCTGCATCAGACCGCCGTACCGCTCCTCCTGCTCGAAGACGGTCACGCCGTAGCCTCGGATGCCTAGCTCCCAGGCGGCCATCATACCGGCCGGTCCGGCGCCCACCACCGCGACCCGCTGGTGCTTCGGGGCCGACGCGACGTACGGCAGGTCACCCCGGCCGTAGTCGAGCGCCGCGCGCTTCAGGTGACGGATCGCGATGGGGACGCCCTTCTTCTTCACGACACAGGCGTCTTCGCAGTAGTGATAGCAGACCTTGCAGAGGCTCGTCGCCAGAGGGTTCTCCCGAAGCGTGACCCGGGCTGCGCCGTCGAAGTCGTCGACCGCGATGAGCCGGATGTACTCCCGGCAATCGTTCGTGATCGGGCACGCCTCCACGCACCACGGCCGGCGGCACTGGATGCAGCGCTTGGCCTCGAGGATCGCGTCCTCCTTCGAATAGGCGTGGAGCACCTCGCGGAAATCGGAGGTCCGCTCGCCGACCGCCTCCTCGGGCACCGGGACCCGCACGGGATTGAGCTTCGGAGGCGGCGGCTTGGCCGGTGTCGGCGCAGTGGGTGGGTTGGTCGCGTCCGGGCTCATGCAGGGGCCTCCACCGGTTGCTAGCCCGATGGGGCTTATAGGACCGGCCGGCGGGTCGGACAGTCCCTGACTTATACCGGCGCCCGTTTTTGGCAGTAAGGACGCCCAGCTCTCGGAGGTTCGATGGTCCTGGACTCGCTCGGCAAATCCCTCCGCGGGGTCCTTCAGAAGATCGCCCGGGGGTCGGTCGTCGACCAGGCGCTGCTGGACGAGGTGGTCCGCGACATCCAACGCGCCCTCCTCCAGGCCGACGTCAACGTCCAGTTGAGTCTCGAACTGACCCAGCGGGTCCGCCGGCGGGCCACCCAGGAAAAACCTCCCGCCGGGGCGAGCCTGCGCGACTTCCTGGTCCGCATCATCTACGAGGAGATCCGCGGCATTCTCGGCAAGGACCGGGCGTTCGAGCTCAAGCCCCGTCGTATCCTGCTCGCCGGACTGTTCGGTCAGGGCAAGACGACCACCGCCGGTAAGCTGGCGCGCTACTTCCAGAAGAAAGGGATCCGGGTCGGTTTGGTCGCCGCGGACGTCCACCGCCCCGCCGCCATCGACCAGCTCGAGCAGCTCTCGGCCAAGGTCGGATGCGAGTTCTACGCCAACCGGTCCGAGAAGCGGGCCGAGGTCATCGTGCGGGAAGCGCTCGCGAAATTCCCGCCGCACCTGGCGGTCATCGTCGATACGGCGGGTCGTAGTGGGATCGACCCGGACCTCATCGAGGAACTGAAGCGGGTGCGGGCCGTCCTCGAGCCCGACGAGGTCCTGCTGGTCCTCGACGCGGCCATGGGGCAAACGGCCGGGCGCAGCGCCCAGGCGTTCCACCAGGCGGTCGGGCTCACGGGCGTGATCCTCACCAAGCTCGACGGGTCCGCCAAGGGCGGCGGTGCGCTGTCGGCCGTCGCGGCGAGCGGCGCTCCTATCCTCTTCATCGGAACCGGCGAGCACCTGGATGAATTCGAGCGGTTCGAGCCGACGCGCTTCGTCTCCCGCCTCCTCGGTATGGGGGACATCCAGACCCTGCTCGAGCGGTTCGAGGAGCTCTCCGACAAGGAGGCCGCGGAAAAGGCGGCCAAGAACCTCATGTCCGGGCGGTTCACGCTGCGGGACATGCGGGCCCAGTTGGAGTCCCTGGGCGAGATGGGTCCCGTCTCGAAGCTGATGTCGATGTTCCCCGGCATGGGCGGGAACAAGGTCGACCAGAAGACGCTCGACGACACGCAGGCGCGCCTCCGCCGGTTCCGCGCGATCATGGATTCGATGACGGCGGAGGAGCTCGACAATCCGCAGGTCATCAAGTCCGACCGGGTCCACCGGATCGCCCGGGGCAGCGGCCAGCGGCCGCAGGAGGTGCGCGGTCTGCTCAAGCACTTCGAGACGACCCGCAAGGCGGCCCACGGCCTCGTCTCCAACCGACGCCTGCGGCGCCAGCTCGAGAAGCAGTTCGGCAGCGCCGAGGCGCCCGCGGAGTAGATGACTCCCACCGGCGTGCTCGAGTCGTCCGCCGGGTTCCTGCTCGTCTTCTTCGTGCCCGGGTACACGACCACGCGGGCGATCTTTCCCGAGTGGCGACTCCGGGGTGCGGACGCCTGGCGCCGGGGCGTGGAGGTCGTCACGCTCTCGTTCGTCCTCAGCGTCGCCTGGACGATCCTCGTCGGCTACCTTCTCTTGGCCGGGTTGCCGGGTGGGTTCCAGGCGGCGTGGGCGAATCCCGAGCTCGAAGTGACACTTTTGGCGGTCACGTTGATCACCTTCGTCGCCGGGTGGACGGCCGGGGCGTACAGCACCGTCCCGCCGTCCGGGCGTGAACCACCGACCGACCCGGGCGAGGACGGCGCCTGGGAGCTGACCCGGGCCCTCGACCGGAATGCCCGGGAGGCCCGGCGGGTCACCCATCGGTTACGCCAAGCGGCGGCCCACAGCTCCGAGGCGGCCGAACTGGAGGCGCGATTGGCCTCGCTCGACGAAGAGTCGATGCGGTTGCGCCGGGAGCGGGAGGAGCAGTATGGCACGTAAGGGGGGGTCCGCCGGGACCGGGGAGTACAAGATGGTCCTGGTCATCCGAGCCGAGCTCCGACTCACCGCCGGCAAGGCGGCCGCGCAGGCGGCGCACGCGGCCGTCATGTTGACCCTCTCCGCTCAACGACGTCACGCCGACGTCCTCGACCGGTGGCTCGGCGAGGGACAGAAGAAGATCGTCCTTACCGCGCCGACGCTCGACGACATGGAACAACTCTCGTCGCAGGCCCGTGCCCGAGGTCTCCCGTGCGTCTGGGTCGAGGACGCGGGCCTCACCGAGGTTGCGCCGGGGACTCGGACCTGTCTGGGGATCGGCCCGGCGCTGGCGAGTGCTCTGGACGCCGTGACGGGCTCGCTCGACTTGCTGTAAACCGGGCTCCGCCGTACCGGGGTCAGCCCGTCGGAGTCTTCCCGCGCCGGAAAAGAACAGTCACCCGGGCCCCCTTTCGGGGACCCGGGCGAGGGGAAAGGGTTACGTCGCGAGGTTCGCCTCGCGGGGCGTTCCTACGAACTGCCTCCCTGGTTGCCGCCCTTCGTCATGTCGGAGCTCGATGACGAGGACGACCAGCTCTCCGGCGGGCTGCTCGGCGGGCGGCGACCGGCCATCAGCGCCAGCGCGAGGAAGATTACCACGAGCAGCGCCAGGACCCCGATAAGGACCCAGGCGAGCGTGCTCAGGTACGTCCACGCGGGGGACGAGGTGGTCACGGTCGTCGTCGACGTCTGAGTCGCCGTGATGGACACGCTGACGGCCGCGTTGGTGATCGCGAACGTTCCCGCGGACGGGCTCACGGTGTAGCCCGACGGGATCGACACGATACCCCACGAGTACGATCCCGCGAGGAGCGAGATCGTCGCCGAGGCCGTCGTTTCCTTGTACAACGTGCCGTTCACCGTGAACTCCCAGGTCGATCCGCTGGGGAGTCCGGAGACGGAGAACACCGCGTTGTAGTGCGTGTAGACCACCGTCGTGAAGTTGACGGTGATCGTCGGCGGGGCCGCCCCGTTGATGGTGAACTGTCCACCGGTCACCGATTGGTAACCAGGGATGTTCGGCACCGTGTACGAGTAGGTCCCGTTCGGCAGGCTCTGCACCGGCAGCGTCGACGTGTTACTCGGCCCGAAGGTCACACCACCCGACGAACTCGATACCAACACCTTCCACGGCGTCTGGGCCACATCGCTGAGGCCCGTCTCCTGGAAGGTGACCGGGTACGTCGCACCGGTGATCTTCGTGAACGTGATCGGCGTCGTGACGTTCGAGCCCGCGATCACGACCTGGCCACTGGACGGGTTCGCCAGGTAGCCGGTTACGGTCGGGATCGAGTACTGATACGTCGCGTTCGTCAATCCGGTGAAGGTCACCGTCGAGGTGTTGTCCGAGCTCTGCGTGTTGCCTCCCAACGTCACCGACCAGTCCGTCGGCTCGGGGTT
>JASHSU010000143.1 GCA_030038605.1 Thermoplasmata archaeon
AGGACCCCGAGACCACCGCGGATGCCGTCCTCCTGCTCCTCTACGGGACCTTCGCCGCGGCGGCCCTGCGGGGGGACCCGAAAGAAACGCGAGCCCAACTCACGCGTGCGATTCGCCTGGTGATCGGGACCCCGCCCCGCTCGTCTCGCCGAGGTTGACGACTCGGACGGCCACGCCACCGACGGACTCCGCGTCCCGAGGCGGCGGCGTGCCGGGGCCAGGATTCGAACCTGGGTACTCCTGCGAGAGCAGATCTTGAGTCTGCCGCCTTTGGCCGCTCGGCTACCCCGGCGCGTCCCTTCGAGGGTCGCCCGACTTTATTCGTCTTCCGCGCGGTCCGAGGCGCTGGGCGGCTCGGGTTCGTCGACGGTCTCGCCGACCAGGGCCTCGTCGTCGCGTTCCCCGACGGAGGGCGCCGGCTCTGATGGCCGGGGCCCTACGGACCGACTCTGCAACGGCAATCGCCGCTTGCGCCCGCAGCGCAGACAAGTTCGCACGCGACCGGTTCGACGCAATCGGGTACGGACCGTGCGACCCTCGACCCAGTACGTCGAGCAACCCCGACAGTACAACTCCCGGTACTCGGTCGGAAACCGAATGTTGTAGCGCGTCCCGACCTTCCGCGCGAGATTCACGTACCGGTCGGCGTACCCGCCGTCGGGGCGGGCCGATTCCCGTTCGGCCAGAGTGAACAGGTCCGCGATACGTTCGCGGGCGATGCGAACCATCGCCGTGGTCCGGCGCCCACGGCGTCCCGTGCGACCTACGGGCCCTGAGGCTGCTGGCATACCGGACAGTATACGGCCGGCCGCGAGATGAGGGTACCGCACCGGATACAGTACTTGCCGTTCGGTGGGGCGGGGATCCTCGTCAGGTACCCGGTCGGTGGAACAGGAGGCGGCGGTGGGGGTGACGGCGCGGCGGTCCCGGAGGCGAACGGGCCGGCGCTGGGGGGCGGTGCGGCGGTCATCGGGGGTGCAGTGGGTGCCATCGGCGGGGGCATCGGCCCTGGTGGGCCACGGAGCGGTGGCGCGGCCGGTGAACCGTCTGACTGTGGAAGCGTGAATCCGCACTTGGAACAGAACAGTGCGCCGTCGGGGGCGAGCTGGCCACAGTGCAGACAGACGGGCACGTCGGCAGCAAGGTATATGCGATATTTGACCGTCAGGGAGCGTGGTGAGACATCGGTCCGTCGGTCTGGTCACACGGGACCCTGCGCTCTATGCGGAGCTGGCGGGTCTCCTGCGGGACCGACGTTGGCCGACGACTAGCCTTCTGCCCGGACAACGGATTCCGGAGTCCGTCGGCGTCGTCCTGACTTCACCGGCCGAGGCACCGAGCATTCGCCACGAACGGGTCCTCTCCGTAACGCCGGGCTGCGACCATCGGGCGCTGCGGGCCGCGATCGGTCACGCGATGGACGCCGAGGACCGAGACGGGGAGGTCGTGGTCGGCGTCGACCCCGGGCCCCAACCCGGGTACGCTGTCTGGGTCGGGGACTCCTGCATCGCGGAAGGGATCCTCGAGTCGCCGGAGTCGGTCGCGATCTTCGCCAGCCAGATCCACCACCGATTCCCGTCGCGTCACGTGCTGTTCCGAGTGGGTGGAGGCGACCCGCCCGACCGCAACCGGATCGTCAATCAGCTGCTCGCCCACCATCGTTCGATCGAGGTCGTGGACGAGCACCGCACCACACCCCGGGGTCATCGGCGCCCGCGCGATGCGGCCGCCGCCCGCTCGATCGCCCAGATTCGCGGGGACGCGGTCCGGGAACGCCTCGCCCTGACGTTCACCGCCGGCGAGATCGCGAATCTCCAGCGATTGAGCCGCGAGCACAGCGGGGGCCGGTTCACGATCTCGCGTTCCACCGCGGTCCAGGTCCTGCGCGGCGACGTTTCGCTAGCGGAGGCGGTGGCCGCAGCGCATCCCGGCCCTCGACCTTCGGGCCCCCGAGCCTCGGCGCCGGAACCCCTATAATCTACTCCCGTTCGATACGAACGTGACGCTGCCTCCCGAGGTGCATGGACGGGCGTACCGTCTCGCCCTCGAGAACGCGGTCGCCCACGACGGGGAGGCGCGCGTCGACCCGATCCTCGCCCGTCTCCTCGCGACCGATCCCGCGCTCCGCCGCCGGGCGGAAGAGGTGCGGGACCTCGTGTCCGAAGTCGTCGCCGAAGTCCGTTCGCTCCCGGGCCCCGAGCGAGTCGACCGCCTGGCGTCCCTGGGGGGACCCGAGGCGACCCGCCCGAAGGAAGCCCCGAGCACGGGGGGCGAGTTTCCGGAACTCGAGGGTGCGGAACGCGGGAAGGTGGTCTTGCGACTGGCGCCGTTCCCCAGCGGGGCCCTGCACATCGGTCACGGCCGGATGATCTTCATCAACCAGTACTACCGCGAGCGGTACGGGGGCAAGATCCTCCTCGTGTTCGACGACACGGTGGGCTCGGAGGAAAAGCGGGTCGAGACCGAGTTCTTCGGCCTCATCGAGGAGGACCTGCGGTCGGCCGGTCTGACGCCGGACGCCGTCTACTACAAGTCGGACCGTATCCCGCTCTTCTACCCGTGGGCCCGTCGGGTCATCGACGCGGGCGCGGCCTACGTCTGCACGTGCCCGGCCGAGACCCTTCGGGCCAACCGTGCGGCGGGTGTGGCGTGTGGGCACCGGAGTCAGACGCACGACGCGACCGTGAGCGAGTGGGAGAAGATGCTCGGCAACGGGTACGGACCCGGCGAGGCGGTCCTCCGGCTCAAGACGGACCTGCAGGACCCCGACCCGGCGTTCCGGGACCGGGTGCTGATGCGGATCAGTGACCTCGACCACCCGCGGGTCGGGACCAAGTATCGGGTCTGGCCGATGCTGGAGTTCTCCTGGGCCGTGGACGACATTGAACTCGGCGTCACGCATGTGCTGCGCGGAAAGGACTTGGTCATCGAGGACCGGATGCAGCGGTACATCTGGGACCTGCTCGGGATCCGGGGCCCCCCGTTCGGCCACTGGGGCATCCTGCGGGTGCGGGAGGCGAAAGTCTCCAAGAGCAAGTCCTACCGGGAAGTGAAGTCGGGCGAATACGACGGGTGGGCGGACCCCCGGACCTGGTCGTTCCGGTCGCTGGAGCGGCGGGGGATCTCCATGGACGCGACCCGGGCGTTCGTGCTCTCGTTCGGCATGTCGCTCTCGGACATCGAGGTTCCGGCCGAGACGCTCTACGCGGAGAACCGCAAGCGGATCGACGCGACCACGGTCCGGCGGGCCTTCGTCGCGGACCCGGTCCGCGTCGACGTCGACGAGTATCCGGCGGACCTCGGCTCGGTCCGTCTCGCCAACCATCCGGACCTCCCCGCCCTGGGAGACCGAGACGCCCCGGCCGGTCCGTCGTTCTACCTCGCTCGACGGGACCTCGTGGGCCGCGCGGGCGCGGAAGTCCGGCTCAAGGATCTCATCAACATCCACCTCCCCGACGAGCCGGTCGGCCTCGCCGGAGAGGTCCGCGCCCGATTCACGAGTCGGGAGAACAAACGGATCCCCCGGCTCCAGTGGGTCGGGACGGAAGGGGCCTACCCCGTCGACGTGCTGGGAGTGGAGGGAGAGCACACCCGGGGATGGGGAGAGGCCGCGCTGGCGGCGGCCCAGCCGGGCCAGATCTTGCAGTTCGAGCGCGTCGGATTCGTCCGGGTCGAGTCGGACTGGGTGCCCGGATCCAACCCCCTTCGGGTCGTCTACGGCCACCCCTGAAAGCCAACGTTTAGGTGCCCCTCACCCGCTCCCGGCGTCCGACGATGAAGCTGCTGCACACGTCGATCACCGTGCGCTCGATGGACGAGAGCCTCACGTTCTACACGGAGATCCTCGGCCTCCAATTCGAGCGGCGTCGGACGATCCCGGAGAACCACGCCGAGATCGCCTTCGTGCATGACCCCGTCTCCGGTGGTCGGATCGAACTCACCCATTGGGAGGGCAAGGACCAATTCGAGGCGGGCGAGCAGCTCGACCACCTGGCGTTCGAGGTCGATGACCTGGACCGGTTCCTCCTACGGGTCCGCCCGAAGGGGGTGCGCGTCGCGAAGGAACCGTACCAGCTGCGCGGGGGCTCTTCGCGGCTCGCCTTCATCCTCGACCCGAATGACGTCTGGATTGAGCTCATCGAGCGACCCAAGACGCCGGCCTAGTACGGCGGACCGTGGCGGCGGCACTTCCTCCGACCCCGCCGTCCGAGCACCGCCGCCCGCTTCTCGCGGTCCTCACCGCGACGTTCTTCGTCCGTCTGGGGTTCGGTCTCACGATCGCGGTCTTCGCGAGCTACATCGTCGGTCGGTCGACCGGGCTGGGCGGAGAGGACGTCGGGGTCGCCGGCACGGTGAGCGCGCTCGCCCCGATCGGTGAGTTCGCGACCGTCCTGCTCTCCGGGGCCGCCGCGGACCGGTACGGCCGCTGGCCGGTTCTGTTCGCCGGCATGGCCGGCGCGGCCGTGCTCTTCGCCCTCGCCGCCACGACGCGGGACCGGTACGCTCTCGGCGCGATCAACCTCCTGTTCGGCGTCGCCAGCGGGGCGATCCTGGCCGCCAGTCTCGCGGTCGTGGGGGACCGGGCCGACGAGCACCGGCGCGGGTACGAGATGGGGCGGTTCGACGCGATGAACCTCTTCGGATGGGTCGGCGGGTTCGCGCTCGGGTTCGGACTGCTCGGGGCGCTCCCCAACGACCGCCTCAACCTCGTGTTCGCGGGCGGCGCGGTCGCCCTCGCCGGTGGTCTGGGCGTGGCGGCCGTCCTCCTGCGCGGTGCGAGCACGTACCACGGGACCCAGGAGTATGCGTTCGCCTCGGTTCTGGCCAATGTGTTCCGACGCAGTGTACTGCTCGTGACGCTCCCCTGGCTCGTCATCTACATGCTCATCGGCACGGCGCTCGTCTTCCTCGGTACCGCCGCGGAGGGCGTGGGCATCTCGACGACCTGGCTCGCCGTCGCGATCGGCGGGGGCGGGGCGCTCCTTGTGGTGACTCAGCCGTACTACGGGAGCCTTGCGGACCGGTTCGGACGGAACCGGTTGATGACGCTCGGGGCGGCGGGCTTCGTCGCGGCGATGGGATGCGCCTCGCTCCTGCTCGCCTACGGCGTCTCGGACGTCGTGCTGGCCGGTCTCGGGATCTCGGTGCTGCTGGCCCTGATGTACGGGCCGGCGGCGCTCGCGGCGCTCGCGGACCTGACGCTGCTCATGAGTCGGGCGACGACGATGGCGATCTACTCGCTGACGATCTCTCTCGGCATGTGGGTGGGTCTGCTCGTCTCGACCAACCTCTACGCCACGTGGGGCAACGAGGGGATCTACCTGTTCTTCGCGGGGGTCTCCGTGGGCCTGGTCGCCCTCACCGTGGCCCGGTTGCGGCAGCACCCGTGGGAACGGTCGGCGACCCCTACGACTCCGGCTCGATGACGACGTGGTGCACGATCGGCCGGGCCTGACGGATGGCGGCGGCCAACTGGTCGATCGCCAGCTCGATCTGGTCGGTCGTGAGCCCGTCCTGGAAGTTGATCTTGAGCGCGAGCAGGGCGTCCTCCGGCCCGATGAGCATCGAGTGGACGTCGCGGACCTTGGCCACGCGGGCGTCCCGTTCTACCAAGGAGAGGACCGCCCGGGTGTCCGCCGGCTGGAGCGCCCGACCGATGAGGTACTCCCGGCTCTCCGCGCTCAGGATGACCCCCGCGGCGACCAGGATCAACCCCTCGAGGATCGCGGTCAGCCCGTCGACCGCGTCGTTCCCGGTTCGGTAGACGACCACGATCCCCACGAAGGCGGCGATCGACCCCACGATCGCCACCAGGTCCTGGTAGAAGATCGACTTCAACCCCTGGTTGGCCGACGCGAGCAGGCCGCCGAGCGTCTGCCGGGAGAGACCCAACTCCCG
>JASHSU010000144.1 GCA_030038605.1 Thermoplasmata archaeon
TCCAACAGCGGTGGCCGTTCCGGCTCCACGCGACCTACGGCGAGTCGATCGAGCGGTTCCTCAATGTGTTCGAGGAGGTCAACGACCGGGACCCCCTGAGCCAGGTCCGCTGGTTCTTCGACCACGCCGAGACGGTCGGCGACCGCGACCTGGACCGGATCCACCGGCTGGGCGGAGGCATCGCGGTCCAGGACCGCATGGCGTTCCAGGGAGAGTACTGCCTGAAGCGGTATGGCGAGGCGACGGCGGCCGATGCGCCGCCGCTGGCGAAGATCCTCGCCAAAGGCATCCCCTTGGGCGGCGGGACGGATGCGACCCGGGTGGCGAGTTACAACCCTTGGGTCAATCTGGAGTGGATGGTGACCGGCCGGACGGTGGGTGGCACGCTGCTGGCCCGGCCCGAGAACCGGCTCTCGCGCACGCAGGCGTTGCGGCTCCTCACCTCAGACGCGGCGTGGTTCTCCTCGGAGGAGGGGAAGAAAGGCACGCTCGAGGTGGGCCGATGGGCCGACTTCGCCGTCCTCTCGGCGGACTACTTCTCGGTCCCCGAGCCGGAGATCCGCTCGATCGAATCGCTCCTGACAGTGGTGGGGGGACGCATCGTCCACGCGTCGGGACCGTTCGCCGCCGTCGCGCCGCCGCCGCTCCCGCCGGTCGACCCGCCCTGGTCCCCCGTCGCCGCGTACGGCGGCGGGACGCCGGCCGCGCGCCCGGGTCCGCCCTAGGGTCGTGACGGCGATGGTCTCCGCGAGCTCGCCGACGTCCGGCGAGCCTGCGAGCCCGGCGGCCGCGCCGACCCCCACCCGACGCGATGCCCCGTCGGCTCGGCACTTCGACCTGACGGCGTTCACGTTCTTCGTCATCATCACGGGCGGCGGTCTGCCGACACCGCTCTACGTGATCTACCAGAAGGACTGGGGCTTCTCGTCGGGGATCCTGACCATCGTCTTCGCCGCCTACGCGGCCGGCCTGCTGCTGATGCTGCTCCGGTTCGGCCGGCTCTCCGACCGGATCGGACGCCGACCGGTCCTGCTGCTGAGCCTCGCCGTCGCGCTGGCGAGCACGGTCGTGTTCCTGCTGGCGACCAACTACGCGTGGCTCATCGTCGCCCGGGTGCTCTCCGGTATGTCGGTCGGCCTGTGCACGAACACCGCCTCCGCCGCCCTGACCGACTTCGAACCGTCCGGCAACCGCAGCCGCGCCGCGTTCACCGTGGCGATCATCACCGCGGTCGGCGTGGGGATCGGTCCGTTCTACGCCGGGATCCTGGCCCAGTACGCGCCGGACCCGTTGACCCTCTCGTTTTGGGTGCTGCTGGCGCTTCTGGTGGCGGCCGTGGGGGCGACCCTGGCGATCCGGGAGGGAGCGCGCGTCGCCGCGCCTCCGACCGGCCCCGAACGGCGGTTCATCCGCGTACCGGCCGACCTCCGGCCGCTCTTCGCGATGGCCGGGTTGGCGGCGTTCACCGGGTTCGCGCTCGCGGGCATCTTCAGCGGGCTCACGCCCTCGTTCCTCTCCCAGGACCTCAAGATCACCAACCACGCCATCGGCGGGGCTACCGTCCTGCTCGCGTTCGCCTCGGCGGCGGTCGGTCCGATCCTGGTCCGGCGGCTGTCGCAGGGTCGCATGCTGGTCGTGGGCGCATCGTGCGTGCCGGTCGGTCTGGCGGCGATCACGGCGGCCGTCTGGACCGGGGTCGCCGCGCCGTTCTTCGTGGGCACCATCATCTGCGGCGTGGGGTTCGGGGTCTCCCTGCGGGGAGGGATCGGGCTGCTCAACCGGGCCGCTCCTCCGGACGAGCGCGCCGAGGTCTTCTCGGCGTTCTACGTGGCCGCCTACCTGGGGTTGAGCCTTCCCGTGGTCGCCCTGGGTCTCTTGTCGGACGTCGTGGGCCTCGCCGTCGCCGCCGTGACGCTGGCGACGCTGATCTCGCTCGTCGCCGTCCGGGTGCTCCTCCTGCGACCGAGCGGATACGACGTGGGAACCGCGGAGTCCGTGCCCTCCCCAGACCCGCCGCCGCGGGGCTCGGCGTGACGGCCCTGGACGCGGTCGGGGACGTCCTCCGAGTGGTCCTCGGTGCCGCATTCCTGTGGTACGGCTACTTCGACCTTCGGCCCAGCCCGGACCGAAAGGCGGAGTTCCAACGCTGGGGATTCGCCGCCTGGGTCCAACCCATGGGCGGGGCCCTCCAGCTCCTCGCCGTCGTGCTGCTCATCCCTCCCGCCACGGTCGTCTTCGGCGCCGCCCTGATCCTAGCGATGATGGTGTTCTCGGTCTACGTGCACCTGGTCCGCGAGTTCCGTCCTCGGCTGGTCCTGGTGCCGTTCGTCTTCGCAGCGCTGGCGCTCGTCACGGCGTTCCTCTACGGGAGCGCGGCCTTCGGACCGTTCGGCACCCTGTTCCGGGCGTGGTTCGGGAGCGTCGGAGCCCCCTGAGCCGACATGGCGTCGAGTGGGTCGACTCGGTCCTCGGCTTCGCCCGGCGGACGCCGTCGCACGGCGATCGTCACCGGACTGGCCGTGGTCTGCACCGCCCAATTCATCCTCCAGCTGGACTTCAGCATCGTCAACGTCGCGCTCCCGACCATCCAGCGCGAGCTCGATTTCGTTCCGGCGGAGCTGCAGTGGATCGTCACCGGGTACGCCCTCACCTTCGGCTCGCTCCTGCTGCTGGGCGGCCGGCTCGGCGACCTGTGGGGACGGCGTCGTCTGCTGGAGGCCGGGCTGGGACTCTTTGCGGTCGCCTCGCTCGTCTGCGGTCTCGCGCAATCGCCGGTGATGCTCGTCGGGGCCCGGCTCGTTCAGGGCGCCGCGGCGGCGTTGGTCTCTCCCTCGGCCCTCGCCCTGCTCGCCGCCGGGAACGCCGAAGGTCCGGCCCGGAACCGGGCGTTGAGCCTCTTCCAGGCCGCGACCGCCGCCGGGGCCTCGACCGGGGTCGTCGCGGGGGGCGTGCTCGTCGGGTTCCTGGGCTGGCGTTCGATCTTCTTCGTGAACCTGCCCATCGTGGCCGTCCTCCTGGTCCTGATCCGGCAGGTGCTACCGGCCGACACGCCGGCCGCACGCACGCCGCTCGACCTCGCGGGCGCCGCCCTGGTCACGACCAGTGGCGCCGCGTTCATCTTCGGTTTGAGCAACGGGGAGGCGAACGGATTCTTCCTCCCGGTCACGATCGTCGCCCTAGGGCTGGCGGTCGTGCTCGCCGTCGCGTTCGTCGGGGTCGAGCGCCGGTCCCGATTCCCGATGGTGCCGTTCTCCTACTTTCGCGTCCCGACGCATCGGGCGGCGGTCGGCGCCATGGCCCTGGTCGGCGTGGTCATCGTGGGCTACGTCTACTTCGTCTCCCTGTACCTGCAGCATGTGCTCGGTTTCACACCCCTGCTCACCGGCCTCGCCCTCCTCCCGTCGACCGTCACGGTGGTGGCAGTCTCCTGGACGCTCACCCGCCGGGCCATCGACCGACTGGGGGTCAAGCGGGTCCTGCTGATCGGTTTGGGGTTGATCGCCGCCGGGCAGCTCTGGTTCGTCCAGCTGTCGCCGAACGGGACCTATCTCGTGAACATCCTGCCGGGCCAGTTGCTCTGCGGCGTGGGATTCGCCCTCGGTCTGCCGGCCGCCGCCATCGGGGCGACCAGCGGGGTCGACCCGGCCCAGCAGGGCCTCGCCGGCGGTCTGCTCAACACGGCGCAACAGATGGGGGCGGCGGTCGGGCTGGCCCTGCTCGCCACGGTCGCCGCGGCCTGGACGGTCCAGACGGGATCGCTCTCCCGCGGCTACGCCCTCGCCTTTCTCGTGGCGGCCGGGTTCGCCGCGGCGGCGATCCTCTGGGTCGCCTCCCGGCTGAACCACCGTGTCTGCCAGGCGGAGCTCGAGCGGAGGCGGACGACCGACGCGGGCCGAACGTAGCCGGGCGGACTCCAGGGCCGGACGCCGGGCTCCGTGGGCGCCGCGGCGTCGCTCGAACGCCGGGTCGTCCGGGACGTATAACCTGACTTGATGTAGTCAGCGGGCTTCGAGGCGACGAGGGTGGGACCCCCTCAGCAGGAGAGAGCACTATGAGTCGACTCGACACCGTTCGGCGATGGACATGGCTGGGTATCTTGGGAACGTTGGTGGCCGTGGGAGTTCTGCTCCTAACGACCGTACTCCCGACGGCGGCGCCCTCGCTCGCGCGGCCGTCCGCGCTGTTCGCCTCGACCGCCGCCTCGGCGCATTGCTCCGTCGGGAGCCACCCGGAATTCCCCGCCTACGACCCGGTGAACCACGAGATCTACGTACCGAACGGTCTGTCCAGCAATATCACGGTCCTCAACGCCACGTGCGCGCGGGTCGCCACGGTCACGCTACCGAAGGGCAGTAGTCCCACCCAGGCCGCCTTCGACCCCGTCAACAATCGGGTCTACGTGACCGACTACGCCCTGAACCAGGTCTACGAGATCTCCGGGACCAAGCTCGTCTCCACGATCACCGGACTGAGCCAGCCCTCGGGGATCATCTTCAACCCCATCTTTGGGGACATGGTCGTCGCCAACTACGGCGCGAACGATGTGGCCTTTCTCAACACGGCCGTCGCCGGCGTATCGTTCACTCAGATGGTGGGCGTCGAGCCCTGGGCCATCGCCTACGATCCCTCGCCCGGCATTTTGCTGGTCACGAACTTCGGCAGCAACAACGTGTCGGTGGTGCCGGCCAACGGCGCGGGCCCCATCACCAGCATCCCCGTCGGTGACCACCCCCAGGGGATCGCCTACGACATCGCCGACGCCGCGGCCTACGTGGCCAACTACGGGTCGAACAACGTCTCGGTCATCGGGACCTCGGGGCCGCCCGTCGCGACGTTGACCGGATTCGACGAGCCGTCGTCGGTCGTCTGGTCCCAGTCGGCCCTGGGGATCTACATCACCAATGTCGGGTCCGGTAAGGTGGACGTCCTCGCGGGAACGAACGGTCCGTCCGGGGCCGCCTCCGTGGTGAAGACCTACACCACGGCGTCGACGGCGGGTGCCTTCGGCCTGGCCTACGACGAGGCCACCGATGACATGTTCGTGACCGCCGTCAGCAACGACCGGGTGTACATCGTAGGGTAGGGTCTCCGCGAGTCGCGTCGCCCAACTCTCCCGGCCCCGGGACGGCACGGTGGGGGAGCGGGGCCGGGTCCCGTTGGCTCGCCTCGCCCCGGGTGGGCTACCGCGTCGATATCCGACGTCCGGGGTCGTTGAGACCTCGGAGCAGGTTCGGTGCGGGGAGAGGGATTTGAACCCACGAACCCCTACGGGACCAGACCCTGAATCTGGCGCCTTTGGCCAAGCTTGGCAATCCCCGCGCGGAGGGGCCGTATCGCGCGGTGATTAAGAGCCTACGGTAGGACCGACGGCGCGGAACCGTCCCGTCATTTCCTCGACCGTGCTGGGCGGTCCGTGCGCTCGTCCCGTTCCCCCGGAGAACCGCTCGCCCGACGAGTTCGACAGATCGAGCAGTGGCTGGCACCGATCGACCGCGCGATCCTGGAGGTCGAGTGGCGCCAAAATGTGGGTCGGGCCACCCCCGGCGCGGCGTCGCTCCAGCGACGACGGCTCGGCCTATTCGCGGACCGTACGCTCACCGAGTCGCTCCGTCGGGAGGGCCCGAAACTAGCCCAGCCGACCGACCGTCGGAGGGCCGAACTCCTTCTCCGTACGGCCCTCGAGGTCCAGATCGAGCAGGCACCCGAAGTCGTTCGCCTTCGGGACCCGCTGGTTCGGCGGGTCAGTGCGTTCCACCCACGGTGGAAGGGCCGCCGCGTCGGACGCGGTCGGCTGCGGGAGATCCAGCGAACGAGTCCAGACCGGACCGAGCGCGAGGCCGCCTGGCGAGGCGAGGCGCCTCTGTACCGTCCAATGGACGCCCCGCTGGCCGGGTTGGTCGCCCTGCGCAACGCGCGGGCCAGGGAGTGGGGATTCCGTTCCTTCCCGGAGTACCGGCTGGCCGCCGAGGGCTTGACGGTGAGTCGGCTGCGTGAGCTCATGGACCGCGCGGTCCGGTGGGTCCCGGCGGAAATGCGGGTCGCCCGCGAAGAGTTCGAGGACGCCGCGGGCGAGCGCGGGTGGTACCCCTGGGATGTCCTCTACGCAGAGCATCTTCGAGTACCGATCCCCACGGCCTCGTTTCCCGGCCCCCGCATGCTGCCCTCCGTCCTCCGGGCGGTGCGGGCGTGGGGCATCCCGCCCGGCCTGCTGCGGTTTCGCGTCGATCGCCACGACCTTTCCGCGGGCGGCATCTCGCTCGCGCCGGACCCTCCTAAGGACGTGCGGGTCGTCATCCATCCCGAGGGCGGGTGGGAGTGCTACGGCATCCTGTTCCACGAGGTCGGCCACGCGGTCGCGTCCCGCGCCGTGCGGCAGCCTTCCCATCTGTTGCGCTGGCACGAGCACGTGCCGGGGTTCGCGGCGATCTCCGAGGGGGAGGGTGGATTCTTCGAGCGGATCGCCGCCACGGAGGCCTGGCTCCGGGGGCAGCCCGGGCTCACTCGAAAGCAGATCCGGGCCGCCGTCGCGTCCGTCCGCCGCGGAGACCTCTACAACATCGCGTGGGATGTTGTGTGGATCTCCCGGGAGCTCGCGCTCTACGAGGAGACGGGGCGCCCGCCCCGGGAGGTAGCGGATCGTCTGAACCGAGAGTTCTTCGGGTTCGAGACGCACGAGCCGCTCCCGCTCGCCGACGGATTCGCCGTGGAGCTCCCGCTGTACTCGCCGAGCTACTTCCTGGCCCGGCTCATCGGCTCCGCCCTGCGGGTCGCCGTCCGGGACGACGTCGGCGGACCGTTCTGGCCGAATCGGAAGGTCGGTCCGTGGCTCGTTCGGCACTGGATGAAGGACGGTACGTCGTACGATTGGAACGAGCGGTTCCGCGAGGTCACCGGGACCCGCTTCGGCGCGGACGCGTTCCTCGCCGAAACGCGACCCGGCGCGGCCTGACGGTCGACGCTACGCGGTGGCGGGGGCCACCGTGGAGTGCGGGTGGTTCTTCTCCGCGACCAGGATGTCGTGCGCCTCGTTGACGGTCGCCTTCTCGTGGACGATCGCGCGCAGCGCCTTCAGCATCGCCACGGGATGGTCGGACTGCCAGATGTTCCGACCCATGTCGATGCCATGCGCCCCTTCTTCGATGGCGCGGTGGGCGAGCTCGAGCGCGGCCCGGTCGCTGTCGAGCTTTGGGCCTCCCGCCACGACGAGGGGCACGGGGCATCCCTCGACGACCTTGCCGAAGTTCTCGCAGTAGTAGGTCTTCACGATGTGGGCGCCCAGCTCCGCGGAGACCCGGCACGCGAGGGCCAGGTACCGGGCGTCCCGTTTTTCGAGCTCCTTGCCGACCGCCGTGATCGCCATCACGGGCATGCCGGCGGTCTCACCCTCGCTGACCAGGTCGCCCAGGTGCACGAGCGACTCGTGCTCGTGGGGCGCGCCGACGAAGACGCTCATCGCGACCGCGCTGACGTTGAGGCGCAGCGCCTCGGCCATGGAGGTCGTGATCGCCTCGTGGGACAGGTCCTCGTGAAGGACGGTGACCCCGCCCGAGACCCGCAGGACGATCGGGGTCGTGGCGGAGGGGGGTACGGCGCGCCGGAGGATGCCGCGGGTCAGGGCCAGGGCATCCGCGTGGGGGAGCAGCGGGGCGATGGTCGCCCGGGCGTCCTCCAGGTGGTGGGTCGGTCCCATGAAGTAGCCGTGGTCGACGGCGAGCATCACCGTGTTCTCGCTCTTCGGCGAGAACATCCGGGCCATCCGGTTGGCGAGTCCCCAGTCCATCGCTGACCTCAGGGCTTGCGATGGAGGGTGCGCTTCTTATCGGTTGCCACGGCGGCTTCGCTCGCCGCCAACTTCGCCTCTTCCTCGCGCTGGCTCTTGAGCATCACCGGCACGCGTCGGTCCTCCTTGACCCGATTGAGGACGACCTGGGTGTTCGACCGCTCGACGTACGGGTCCTGCAGCATGTGCTTCACGAACCGGTCCAGGTCGCGCCGGTCGCGGAACCGCCCGATAATGACGGCGTCGTTGTCGCCGGTGACGTCGTAGATGGCGTAGGCGCGGGGGTCCTGGGCGATCCGCTCCTCGGCCTCGCGCAGTTTCCCCTTGGAGATCCAGACGCCGATGACCGCCCACAGGTCCCAGCCCAGCTTCTCGTCGTCCAGGACCGGGATGAACCCCTGGATCACATCCTGCTCGACCAGGTCGTGCAACCGGCTCACGACCGTCGTCGGCGAAATCCGCAGCCGCTTGGCCACGTCCCGCGCGCTTTGACGGGCGTTGATGTTCAGCTCGTTGAGGATCTCCCGGTCGAGCTCATCGAGGGCGGCGGAGGACGTTCGGCCCATGGATATAGATATGTTAGGTCAATTATAATGACATAGGCAGTAGGACTGGACAATCGTAACGCTCCGGGGACGGTCGGTTGAAGTACCCGAACCGATACGTTCCTCGCGAGGCCCCATGCCTTCGGCGAAAAAAACCGGGAGCCAGATCCTCGACGACCTGAACGCCCAGAAGGTGCGCTGGGTCCAGCTGTTCTACACGGACGTCTTCGGCGGGTACAACCAGGTCGACGTCCCGCTCCACACGCTGGACGCGGACTCGTTCGCCACGGGCGTCCCCAAGCTGGACGGCTCCTCGGTCCGCGGCTTCCGCGAGATCTTCGAGTCCGACATGCTGCTCGTCCCCGACCCCCGCACGCTCGCCACCATCCCGTGGAACCCCGAGGCGGGGGGCACGGTCCGGTTCATCTGCGACGTCCGGATCGGCGGGACGTCGACCCCGTACGACCACGACCCGCGGGCCGTGGCGCGCAAAGCGGAGCAAGTGCTCGCCAGCGCGGGCTACGACAACTCCTACTGGGGGCCCGAGATCGAGTACTTCATCTTCGACTCCATCGAGCTCGTCCCGTCGGCCCAGGGCGTGAAGGACCCATGGGCCGGGGCCGGCTACCTGCTTCATCAGGCGGAGGCCCCGTGGGAGGTCGGTCCGCAGGCGTCCACCATCCGCTTCAAGGAAGGGTACCACCGCACCCCGCCCTACGACACGACCGTCGGGTTACGCGCGGAGATCTCGAACGTCCTCAGCGACGACTTCCACCTGCGGATGGACGCCCACCACCACGAGGTGGCGACCAGCGCCCAGGCGGAGATCAACATCCATTTCGACGAGCTGGTCCCGATGGCGGACCACGTTCAAGACATCCGGTACGTGATCAAGAACGTGGCCCACCGCCACGGCAAGGTCGGGTGCCTCATGCCGAAGCCGATCTACGGCGACAACGCCATCGGCATGCACACCAACCAGTCGATCTGGTCGAAAGGGAAGAACGCCTTCTATGACGGCGCCGACAAGTACGCGGAGGTCAGCCAGACCTGCCGGTACTACATCGGCGGCCTCCTCGAGCACTCCCGGGCGCTGTGCGCCATCACGAACCCGATCACCAACTCCTACCGCCGCCTGGTGCCCGGGTTCGAAGCGCCGGTGTTCATCGCCTGGAGCAAAGCGAACCGCTCGGCGAGCGTCCGGATCCCATTCTATCTCAAAGGCCGACCCGAGGTGAAGCGGATCGAGTACCGCACGCCGGACTCGGCCGCCAACATCTACCTCACCGAGGCCGCGCTCGCCCTGGCCGGTCTGGACGGCATCAAGCGGAAGATCGAGCCGCCTCCGCCCGTCGACCAGGACATCTACAAGCTCACGGCCGCCCAGCGCAAGCAACTGTCCATCCGTGAGCTGCCGGGCTCGCTCGGCGAGGCGATGGACGCGCTCGAGTCGGACCGGGCGTTCTTGAAGCCCGCCTTCTCCGACTCGCTGCTGGAGACGTACATCGAGGCGAAGCGGCACGAGCAGCTGGAGCTCAACCTGCGGCCCCACCCGTACGAGTTCTACCGGTACTTCGACGTGTAGCGCACCGACCGGTCCGGGTGCGCTTTTTCGCCCCCGACGTCTCCGGCCCCCGGACTCGCCATGGCCGACGCGCGCCGTTTCTCGGGGGGCCGCATCTTCACGGGCCGCCGGTTCGTCGAGAGCCTTCTGATCGAAGACGGCCGGGTCGTCGCGGCGGGTTCGGCCCCGGAGGTCGCGCGGGCCAGCCCCGTGGGGGTCGAGGTCGAGGAGCTGCGCGGGGGTCTGGTCCTCCCGGGCCTCATCGACGCGCACCTCCACCTGCAGGCGCTGGTCCGAGCAGAGGAGGGCGTGCCGCTCGAGACGGCACGCACCCACGCGGAACTGGCCGAACTGCTTCGGGCCTGGGCGGTAGCCCATCCAACGGGCCCCATCGTCGGCCGAGGATGGTCGGCCGACCAGTTCGACCGACGTGAGGAGCCGACCCGCCGGGACCTCGACGGGGTCGTGGCCGACCGGCCGGTCGTCCTCTACCACGCGAGCGGCCACGCCGCGGTGGTCAACCAGAAGGCACTCGAGGCGGCCGGGTACGGTCCGCACGCGGAGGACCCGCCGGCGGGGCGCTTGGGCCGGGGCCCCGATGGGACCCCGGACGGGCGGCTGTACGAACGGGCCCTCGACCCGGTCGGCCGGGTCGCGCGCGAAGGGTACGTTCCCGACCCCTCCGTGGTGGAGCGCGTCTTCGCCGACCTCGCGGCGTGCGGACTCACCAGCGTCGGGACGCTCAATACCGACCTCGAGGAGTTGACCGGCCTCGCCGCGCTCGCCCTCTCCCACGAGCTGCCGTTCCGTGTGCGGTCGTACGTCCGGCCGTCGCTGCTCGAGGAGGTCGACCTTCGGCGCACCTGGGACGGGCAGGGAGGCGCGATGCTGGACGTCCGCGGCACCAAGTCGTTCGCGGACGGGGCGTTCGGACCTCGGACCGCCTCCCTGAACGGTCCCTACGAGGACCGGCCCGGCACGTCCGGCGATGCGACGCTGACCCCGTCCGAGCTGGAGGAGGTCGTCCGAGCGACCCTGGCCGCCGACCTGGTCCCGGCCGTGCATGCGATCGGGGACCGGGCGCTCGGTGGGGTGCTCCGCGCCTTCGAGGGGGTGCACCCCGGTCGAGCCCCACCCCGGGTGGAGCATGCGGCGCTCGTCCCGCGGGAGCTCCACGATCAGCTCGGACGCGTTCGGCCGACTCTGGTCGTCCAGCCGGGGTTCGTCTGGAGCGACTGGTGGCTGGAGGAGCGGCTGGGCCCGGAACGGGCCCGCTGGGCGTACCCGTTCCGCAGTTTGACCGACCGGGGCCACCGGCTCGTGGGGTCGAGCGACGCTCCGTACGACCCACCCGACCCGTGGCGGGGTCTAGCGGCCGCGGTCCGGCGCACGGACCCGTCGGGCCGTTCGGCGAATCCGGAACCCTGGGAGGCGCTGTCACCGGAGCAGGCGATCCTGTTGTACACGCTCCACGCGGGCCCCGCGCTCGGCGATGCGGACCTGGGCCACCTCGAGGCGGGCGCCCGGGCCGATCTGGTCGTGCTCGACGTTCCGGACCTCCCCTCGGCGGTCGGACGGGGACGGGCGGCCGTCCGCTCGACCTGGCGGGGCGGTGAACGCACCTTCCACCGTACGGGGACCGGCCCGCAGTAAGGGTCTAACCCCCCGCATCGTGTCGACGGGCGATGGCGGCCCCGTCGGGAGTTCCGGAGATGAAGGAGTTCTCGCCGTCCATGCGGACGGACGTCATCATCGCCGACTGGCGGGCCTCGCTGCCGCCCGAGCTCCCGGACGAGGAGAAGGAGCGACGCCTGTACGGCCAGGCCTGGGAGGCGTACGCGGACGGCGACTTTGGCTTCGGTCTGTGGCTCTGGCACGAGTGCGACCGCTTGACCAACAACCTGAACGGAAACATCCGGGAAGTGACCCG
The DNA here is from genome assembly GCA_030038605.1 of Thermoplasmata archaeon. Classification (GTDB taxonomy): domain Archaea; phylum Thermoplasmatota; class Thermoplasmata; order Lutacidiplasmatales; family UBA184; genus Lutacidiplasma. The sequence goes on from JASHSU010000144.1 coordinate 11,820, forward strand.
CATCCTGGGCCCGGGACGGTACTTCGGATTCTCCCACCGCAAAGCCGTGGCGACCGCGATCCCGCTCGAGCGGATCTATCGTCCCCGCAAGGGCGACATGAGCACGCCACGGACGGACGCCTTCGTGCTACCCCACTACCAGGTCCTCTGTGTGTACCTGGTCAAGGCCGACGGCGGCGACCCGAAAGCCAAGGCACTGCTCGAGATCGCGCTCGGAGAACTCGAGGACCTGCGCCGCACCGATGCGTTCCTGAAACACTTCGAGACGTTCCGCGACCTGATGAACCGGACCAAGGGAATTGCGACCGACGCCCCCCCGGTCGCCGCCGCGGCGACGACGCCCACAACCCCGACGGCTCGGCCCGGACCGATCGCGAACAAGCCCCGGAAGCCCCGGGCGAAAAAGTAGCGGCCCCAACGTTCCTATACACCGTCCGGCTGGGTCGGGACGGGGGAGGCATCGGGTGGCGCGCGCGGTAGTACTCGGTGGCGGCGGACTCACCGGCCAATGCTCGGTCCGCGACCTCGCCGCCTCGCCCACCTTCGACCAGGTCGTCGCCGCGGACTTGGACTTGGGACTGGCCGAGAGGGCCGCGAAGGCTGCGGGCCCGAAGGCGGCCGCGACGCAGCTAGACGTCCGGAATCACGACGCCCTCGTCCAGTTGCTGAAGGGCGCCGCCGTCTGCGTCAACGCGGTTCAGTACCAGTTCAATCTCACTGTAATGCAGGCCGCGCTGGACGCGCGGGTCCCGTACCTCGACTTTGGTGGATTGTTCCACATGACGCGGCGTCAGCTGGCCTTGGACGCCCAGTTCAAGGCGTCGCACCTGCTCGCGATTCCCGGTCTGGGCCAGGTACCGGGCATCTCGAACGTCCTTGCGATGGAGGCCTGCGCCGACCTGGACCGGGTCGAGTCGATGGTCATCCGCGACGGGTGGCGCGACCTGACGGAGAACGGCCCAGAGATCTCGTTCACCTGGTCGCCGAGCACTTTCCTCGACGAGATGGTGATGCCGGCCGTCGTCTTCGAGCAGGGCAAGTACGCGAACTACCCGGCCATGAGCGGCGCCGAGGAGTACGAGTTTCTGCCGCCGGTCGGGCGCACGAAGGTCTACCGCACCTTGCACTCCGAGCCCGCGACGTTGCCCGAGACGCTCCACGACAAGGGGTTGCAGCACTGCGAGTGGAAGGAGGGCGGGCCGGGCATCGAGGTCCTCCGGACGATGGCCCTGCTTGGGATGGCCTCCGACAAGCCCCTCGACGTGAAGGGCCAGAGCGTCACGCCCCGGGACTTCACACTGGCCCTGTTGAAGCGCGAGAAGCTCCTGGGCGCTCCCGAGGGCATCGTCGTCAACGACTGGGAGATCCTGGACATCGAGATTCGGGGGACCTACAAGGGCAAGCCCGTCACCCGGCATGCCGTGGGCCGGTTCCCGCCCCGTCCCGACTGGCACCTGACCGCGACCGAGTACGCAGTCGGCGTCGCGGGGTCGGTCGGCGCCGAGCTCCTCGCGACGGGACAGGTGACGGTCCAGGGCGTCATCCCGCCCGAACGCAGCATCCCGCCGGGCCCGTTCCGGGCGATGCTCAAGGCCCGCGGGATCGAGACGGCGATCGTCCCGCCGGAACCCCCGTTGGGCCCCGTCCGAACGACCACGAAGTAGCTTCCAACCGGCTGTTTGGGGCGTTTTTCGGTTGTTTTGGGGCGTCTTAGTGGGTATTTCGTGAGTATTACTGGGTCGAACTACTAGTGCGGATTCTCGCCGTATGGTACTATATTAATTCGAAACGCGAAACACTTCGCGAGCCATCCATATATAGGACACACCGGGTCGTTCTCCCGCCTTCGATGTGTTCCTTATGGTCGATGAGGTGCGGACCCTGTCCACCGACCTTCGCGAGCGGGAGCTCCGTCTCGCGGGGGCCGGCCGGCCCGACCCGCTGAGCCCCCTGCGGGCGAGCGGCGACACCGAGGTCCATCCCCCCGCCTCCGGCCCCGAGACGGGTTCGGAGCCGAAGGAAAAGAAGGAAGCCAAAGAGCCCAAGGAAGCCAAGGAGAAGGACGTCCCCGTCGAGGCGACGCCCCCGCCCCCGGCGCCCGAGGCCGAGCCGCTCCCGATCCCGATCGCGCGCCTGGTCCCGAAGCTGAAGAAGAGCGCGAAGCTGTTCGCCGAGGGCAAGAAGCACATCCCCAACTCCTCGAGCTCGCTCATCCGGGTCGCCTCCTACGACCCGTGTCCGCCCTTCATCGCGGCGGGCAAGGGCCCCCGGATCTGGGACGAGGACGGCAACGAGTACCTGGACTTCAACCTGGGCTACGGCTGCCTCATCAACGGTCACGCCCCGCGCGAGCAGGTCAAGGCGATCCAGGAACGCGCCGAGCTGGGCCTCCACTTCGCGGCGCCCACCTCCCTCGAGATCGATGTCGCCGTGATGTTCCAGAAGATGGTCCCTACGGCCGAGAAGGTCGCCTTCTGCTCGAACGGGTCGGACGCGACCCAGAACGCCATCCGGATCGCCCGGGCCGTCACGGGCAAGGACGCGATCCTGAAGTTCGAGGGCCACTACCACGGCCAGCACGACTACGCGCTCATCTCCGCGGAGGCGCCGCCGATCGTCGCGGGCCTGGACGAGTTCCCCCGGCCGCTGCC
>JASHSU010000145.1 GCA_030038605.1 Thermoplasmata archaeon
ACCAGGATCAACCCCTCGAGGATCGCGGTCAGCCCGTCGACCGCGTCGTTCCCGGTTCGGTAGACGACCACGATCCCCACGAAGGCGGCGATCGACCCCACGATCGCCACCAGGTCCTGGTAGAAGATCGACTTCAACCCCTGGTTGGCCGACGCGAGCAGGCCGCCGAGCGTCTGCCGGGAGAGACCCAACTCCCGAAGAGTGACGTAGATGCCGGCGATGCTGGCCAGCACGGTCCCGCCGACCACGAGCAGGTCGTCACTGATGTGCGTGATCTTGACGGGGCTCACCAACTGCTGGAAGCCGACGGTGAGGGCCAGGAGGCCAGCGACCGTGAAGGTGACGACGATGGAGACGAACGCCCAAAAGAACCGTTCGCGCCCGTGGCCGAACGGCCGGTCGTAATCGGCCCGCCGCCGGGACAGGTACAGACCGGCGAGCAGCAGCGCGCTCCCCACGAGATCCGTGATGGTGTAGATCGCCTGGGACAGGACCGCGCGACTGCCCGACAAAAGGGCGACGGACAGATTGAACGCGAACAGGGTGGCGTTCAGCACCAGGGTCGCGACGATGACGACCTGTGGGCGCATCCGGGTCCCGGGTCCTCTCCGGGAGCCTACCTACTGGGGGTCGGCGGTTAATCCTTCCGAACGGCGTTCTCTCCGCCCGACGCGGCCGAACCAACCATTAAATCGAGCCGGACGGTCCCCGCGGTCGAGGCATCACCGATGAGCGAACCGATGGCCCAGTCGCCCCCGCCCGTCGCCCCGGGGGGCACGGCCGGGACCGCGACCCGGAACCCCCGCTACGCACGCCCGGCCCTTTCTCAGCTGGGCTTGTCGCCGGGCAAGCGGGCCCGTCTCAAGCGACTCCTGTACGATTACGGCCCCGGTGGAGGGACCCTGCTCGTCCTGCCGATCGACCAGGGCCTGGAGCATGGCCCGGTCGACTTCTTCGCCAACCCGGCGTCCCTCGACCCGGCCTACCAGTATGAACTCGCCAAGGAGGGCCACTTCAGCGGCATCGCGCTGCACATCGGGCTGGCTGAGAAGTACTTCCACCAGTACGCGGGGGAGGTACCTCTCATCCTCAAGCTCAACGGGAAGACCTCGATCCCGTCGGACGCCCAGTCGTTCAGCGCGCTCACCGGGACGGTGGAGGACGCGGTCCGGCTGGGGGCCGATGCGGTCGGCTACACCCTCTACGTCGGGTCGCCCGCGCAGGACCGGGACTTCGACCAGTTTACGCGGATCCGGGACGAGGCCAACCGGTTCGGGATGCCGATCATCGTGTGGGCGTATCCCCGGGGTGAGGCCGTGGCCAAGAAAGGCGGCAAGGAGAGCCTGTACGCGATCGATTACTCCGCCCGGGTCGCGCTGGAGATGGGCGCGGACATCGTCAAGATCAACTACCCGGTCCCGTCCGACAAGGACAAGGACAGCCCGCCCCCCTACAACACGCTCCAGCTCTCCCACTTCGAGATGTTCCGCAAGGTCGTCGAGAGCGCCGGACGGGCGCTCGTCCTCGTCTCGGGCGGAGAGAAAGTGGACGACACCGACCTCATCGACAAGGTCCGTTCCTCGATGGACGCCGGCGCGACCGGAATCATCTTCGGTCGCAACCTCTGGCAGCGGCCGAAGGCGGAGGCGCTCCGGCTGACCCGCGACCTGCATGCGATCTTCCGCGGTTACGCTCAGCCCCTCGCCTAGCGAGGGGATCCCCCTCCTGCTGCTGCTCGCCGGCGAGGACCACCCCAAGGCGTGCACCGGCCGACGACTCCTGCGTCGGGGCCTGGTGCGACCGGTCCGGCGGATCAGCGGACTTCGACCACCGCCCATCGTCCTCGACCCCCACGCGCCCGAGCCGCTCTCCCGGGCCGACCGGCCGCTCGCCCATCGCGGGGGCGTGCTGGCGGTCGACTGCTCCTGGAACCGGCTGGCGCGCCGCGGACGGCTGCCCGGGATCGCCACCGAACCCGGCGGCGTCCCTCGGCGTCTTCCGCTCCTGATCGCGGCGAACCCGCAGCATTACGGCCGCCTGGCGGAACTGAACACGGTCGAAGCGCTGAGCGCGGCGTTGTACGTGCTGGGTCGGCGGTCGGACGCGGCACGTCTGCTCGAGGGTTTTCGAGGGGGCGACGGGTTCTTGACGATCAACCGCGAACGGCTCGACCTGTATGCCGGCCGGGCCTCCCCCGAGTCGGTTCTCGCCGCCGAGAAGAAGCTCTACGGTGGACGCTAACCCTCTCCGCTCAACCGACCGGCGGGTACGTCCGACCCTCGGTGGCCAGGTGCTCCACCAGCAGGTCCCGCGTCGACTCGATCGGCCGCCCCAGCGGAAACCGCGCGAGGATCACTCCACCGAACCGCTCGTACACGCGGGTGGTGTGCAGCGTGAGGCAGTGGCCGTCGTAGAGCGGCTCTCCCGTGACGTCCGGGTCGTGACCCCGCAAGAACAGCCGGATGCCGGTCGCCCGGAACAACCGCTCCAGGTCCCGGCCGGTCCACACCATCGCTGCCGCCCGCCGGGTCCGCGACCGGTCGCACTCCGACCAGACCACCTGGGCGAGCGTCTCCTCGGTCACGTCCGCGAACGCCGCGGCCCACGCGTCGGACGATCCGACCAGGGGGAACCCGGCGTGAGCGACGTAGACGCCCTCAGGAAGTGTCGCCGCGAGAGGACCGCGTTCAAGCAGGGCCTCGATACGACCGGCGCGGTCCGGGTCCGCGCCCCAGAGCCTCGCAACTTCGTCCGGTAACGTGTGGGGACGGGTCGGGATCCGGCGGACCGTCTCGTGATTCCCCTGGACCAGGACCACCCGAGGCGCGTCCCGCGCCGCCAGGGCTAGCAGATGGAGGGCTTCGGCGACGGAGCCGGCTCCGCAGTCGGACGGGGGACGGTCGACATAGTCTCCGAGCCCGACCAGCAGACGGGGCGTGCCGCGGTCCAGGTACCGTCGCTCGACCTCCAGCAGCGAGCGCCAGTCTCCGTGGGTGTCGCCAAAGACGACCGCCTCCCGCAGACCGGCTGTCGAGAGTTGGGTGAACGATGGGTACGTCGGGACGGTGCGTTCGAGCCGGTCGAGCAGGGCGTCCGCACCATCGGCATCGAGGCGGAGGATCTCCTCCGGCGTCGGCACGGGATCGGACGCGCCCATCGCGACTCCCGCCTCACGTAGGTCCGGAGCATGCGGGGGGCCGGAGTCTCCGGCCGCCGGCCCTGTCGACCGGGCGGCCCTTTGAACCGGCGTATGCCCTAGGCAACAGGGTCCTAAGCCCTGCCTCGGTGGCCCGGACGGCGCGCGCCATCCGTTTGGCCGAGCTGGAGCACCCCCGCACCGGAGGAAGAGGAAGGTTCGCAGAGTAGCCCCGGCAGGAGTTTCGGACCGCGGGTCCGCGCACCCCCGCGGCTTTCGAACCTGCGTCGCGAGATCCAGAGTCTCGCATGATTGGCCACTACACTACGGGGCTACGCCGCGCGCCAGCGGGGGGGCGTTGATAAACGTTCCTCCGAAAATACTGCGGGGACGGGCCGCCGGCCGCAGTCCTACTCGCGGCGCGGACGCCGGCGGGGCCGCTCCTCGTCGTCGTCGTCCCGGTCCTCTCGGGAATACCGCGAACCGTACCGCCCCCCCGGACGCTTGTCATACGACCGCCCACGGGGCGGGCCACGGGGAGGGAACCGACCGCGCGGGGGGCCCCGGTCGAACCGACGCGACGGGCCCCCGGCCCAGCCGCCGGGCGAGGAGCGGCGCGGCGGCAGCGTGAACCGGTTCCCGCACGAGGCGCACTCGCCGGTGATCGTTCCGTCCGGTCCGGTCGTGAACTGCAGCGGTCCCCCGCATTCCCGGCACGGCCGGGCGTTGGATGCTCGCGGCGCCTGACCGACGGGTCGGTCACCCGAGCGTCGATCGCGCGACGGACGCTCCCGCTCACCGCCTCCCGCCGGAGCGTACGCCGTGACCTGAGCGCACCCGCTGCATACCGCTTCGACCTGGGACCCCGCACCGGGTCGGAACGTGAGAATACCTCCGCACGAGGGGCAGGGAGGCCCTTCGACGGTGACTTCCTCGACGACCTCGACGTCGTCGCCCTCGTCCTCGCCGTCGCCCTCGGCCGATACCACCACCGTCGGCGTGGTCTCGGAACTTCCGGCGGATGTCTCCCGGCGGAACGCCGTCCAGTGATGACCGCATCCGCCGCAAGTTCCGGTGAGCAGGGTCACGGGCTCACGGTGCAGTTCGAGAGCGTTTCCGCATTCCGGGCAGGTATTCGCCATGGTCGGGAGGAGGACGTGGGCGTCGGCCCCTCTTTAGGGCGACGCTTGCCCCGCCGACACGACCACATTCCACAAATAGGGCGGCATCGTCCCCGCCGCGTCCATGTCCGGGGGACTGCATGGGGCTCGATTCGTTCACTCACTCGGAGTGCCCGCCGCCGTCAGGTCCGCCATCGGCTCCCTCGCCGGCTGCGATTTCCGGACGGGCTGACGGGTCGGTCCCCCGATCGGCGGGATGGAGCGGCGGTGAGAAGGCCGCTCTGTTCTACCTGCTCCTTCCCCTGGGGGCCGGCGGCGTAGCGGCCCTGACCCTGGGCGTCAACCCGGGGGCGGTGCTCCCGTATCTTCCGACGGCGGCCGTCGACCTGCTGTACTCGTTCCTCCGCATGTGCGCCGCCTACGCGGCGTCGTTCGGCTTCGCCTTGGCCTACGGGTACTACGCGGCGACGCGACGGGCGAGCGAGCGGGTGATGATCCCGGTGCTCGACATCCTTCAGTCCGTACCGATCCTCGGTTTCTTTCCCGTGGCGATCGTCGCGCTGGCGGCGCTCACCCCGAACAGCTGGGTCGGCCCCAACATCGCTTCGGTCTTCCTCATCTTCACGTCGATGGCCTGGAACATGGTCTTCGGCGTCTACGAGTCGCTGAAGACGCTCCCCGGGGACCTGCGGGAGGCGGCCGACTCGTTCGGGGTACGCGGGGTGCAGCGATTCCGGCAGGTCCTCTATCCCGCGACCATCAATCGCCTGGTCTACAACTCGGTGCTCTCGTGGACCGCCGGCTGGTTCTTCCTGGTCGAGGCGGAGATCTTCACGACCAACGGGTCCAACGCGTTGCCCGGCATCGGCAGCTACCTCACCTTCGCCGCCCAAGATCACAACGGCACAGAGTTCCTGACCGGCCTCATCCTGCTGGTGATCCTCATCGCCCTGTTGGACTTCGGAGTCTGGCGACCCCTGGGACGGTACGCCGAGCGGTTCCGGTACGACCAGACCCCGTCGGGGGAAGGGGAGGTCACGGGCATCTCCCACGGACCGAACCGGATCCGCCAAGCCGCCGAGTTCCTCTCGCGCGGGGTCCGGTCGGGCGTGGCCCGGGTCAGTACACCGCTGGTCCAGCTGGTCCATTTGCCGACCCGCTCTGAAGGAGGGGTTCGTCGCTCGCGGGCGGAGAGTCGACCGGCCGTCTACTACGGCGTGCTCGGCGGTATCCTGGTCGGGGTCTGGTTGATCCTCATCGCCCTCGGCGTGGCGATCCTCGACGTGTTCTCGTCGCCGATCGTGCCCTCCGTCCGCGACCAGATCGACCAGCTGCCCGAGGCCCTCGGACTCTCGGTCGTGCGCGTCGTGGTCGCGTTCGCCTTCTGCCT
>JASHSU010000146.1 GCA_030038605.1 Thermoplasmata archaeon
TCCGGCGTGGCCGGACGGAAACCGGCCCACGTCCGTAGTACGGTGAGCTGGGTGAGCCCGGGCGCGTACGAGACCGCCCGCTCGAGCATGGTTCGGAGGAAGGGGTACTCGACCGCGGGGTCGGAGTTCCCCAGCTGTCGCGACGACCCGACCAGGAGCTGACCCGTTCGGCGGGGCTGGAGATTGAACGAAACCGATTCGATCGTTTCCCCTGACGCTAGCGCGGTGTATCCCGACTCGACCACCTGGTGACGTACCCACCCGGGATACCGGTCGGTGATCGCTAGCTGCCCCTTTCTCGGGCGCACGGGCGCCCCCGGTGACAACCGGGGCGCGTCGACGCCGGCGGCATTCACCGTCTGGTGGGTGCTGAGGAAGCTCCCGTCCGACAGTCGAACCCGACCGGGTTCGAGCGCCGTCACGGCGACGCCGTGCCGGATCTCGGCCCCCAGTGACCTCGCTCGGTCGACCATCCAGGCGCACGCGACGGGTGGGTAGATCACGAGGTCGTCCGGGACCAGGAGACCCCCCGCCAGGCCCCGGCGCAGGTTCGGCTCCTCGCGGGCGAGGGTCTCCGAGTCCCAGAGCTCGGCGCGCACTCCTGCGGCGCGGTAGGCGCCATCGCGTCGCTCCAATCCATGGAGCTCCTCCTCGTCCGCGGCGATCCAGAGCGTGCCCGGGGAGCCGCACTCCGCACTCTCCGGGAGTTGGGAAGCCAACTCCCGCCAGAGCCGGACCGAGTACTGAGTCAGCCGAAACTCGGCCTCCGACCCATCCTCGACGAGGACCTGGCCCATGTTCGCCCCGGTCGCCCGACCGCCGATCGGTCCGGGCTCGACGAGCGCGGTTCGAAGTCCCGCCCGCGCACATTCCATCGCGCACGCCGCCCCAACGATCCCGCCGCCCACCACGACGACGTCGAGGTCCGAACCCGAGCTCATTGACACGTCACCGGGTCCCCGCCGGGCCCTCCGGCCCGACCGCAGTCAGACGACGATAAAGAGACCGCCCGAGCGTCGGCTCAGGGCCGATGGTGAACCGACCGGACCGAATCGACCGCGTGCTCCAGCTGGCGCCGCAGCGCTGCCGAGTCGGCTTCCGTGGGATAGGACCGACCGGTCATCTCGCCCAGCCGGACCTGAACGTACTCGCGGGCCAGACGACAGACCGGACAGATGCGGCACTCATCGCCGATCGGGCTGTGCGCCAGCTCGAGGAGGGTCCCCGCGTCGGTCGTGCCGAGATAGAGGCCCACGTCGTGCAGCTCGCACGGGCTCCCGTCCCCCATCACGACGGCGAGAGCGTCGGAACAGAAAAACCTGCGCGAAGGGCCCGAGGCCCTCACTCCGCGACGACGTCGAGGGGGTCGTTCGGTCGGACGGTCCCCTCCTGGAGTACGCGGCAGTACCAGCCCCTCCGACCCAGGGTCGTCCGAACGAACTGCGGCCCTTTCTCTGAACCGACGTACGGTAGCAGGTACAGGTTCGTGCACGGGTCGCACGCCTTGGATACCTGCAACAGGACCGTCCCGGCCCGCAACCGTTGCGACGGGTGGAACGCGTCGTTGGCGATGCCGATCGTCGTCAGGTTCTCGCCCAGGTCACCCGGCCGGACCGGCCAGCCCTCTCGGTTGAGCGCTTCGATGACCTCCATGGGGAGCAACAGAACGGCCATGTCCGGGTCGTCCCGTTTCTCTTCGTGACGATAGAGGTTGAAGTCACCGTCCACGCCCGCTGCAGAGACCTTCGCCTGCGTCACGGGGTACTTGGGAAGTCCGTGTTCCCCCGGGGTTTGGGACTTTCGATTGACTTGGACGACCCGTCCCGTTCCCGCCACCGTCGCCACGCCCGGGCCCGCAACGGGGTCGTGGGGCATATCGATTCCGGTGGAGAGGGAGACCGGAGACCCACGTTGAGGTTTAGGCCTCGCTGGAGTATCCCGGCCCGTGTGCGATGTCGACGAGGCGGAGTTCGCCGAGTACCTGCGCTACGTCGAGGCGGGTCTCGCTGCTCCGGTGCCCGGCCTGACCACGTCGCCGCCGCATGGTGCGGTACGGTCCCGGACGGAGACCCCGCCCTATGTCGAGGCTGAATACGCCGTCGTGTAGGTGCGACCCTTGAGACGACCGGGGGGCGGACACCGGCCGGATTTGTCCCGGGCGGGACCCCGACCGGGGGCGGGAGCGCGGGATCGGAACGGAGGGCCCTGATGCGGGTCGAGCTCGACCCCGACTCGCTGTGGGTCGCTCAGCTTTCCGGGTCCTCTTCGGAGCAGGTGGATCCGGCCCTCGACGCGGCCGCCAAGGAACGGCGCCTGTTCGGCCATCTGGATCGGGAGCACCGTTCGGAAGGGCGGCCCCACTACGTCGAGATCGATGCGCCCCTCGAACTCTACGCGCTCGTACGGCTTCTTCGTCCGCTCCACGTCGTGGAGGTCGGCGTGTCGTCCGGTGTCTCGTCCGCCTACCTCCTCCAGGGCCTCGAGCGAAACGCCCGTGGCACCCTGCATTCGGTGGACTTGCCGAAGGTCGACCGACGGGTCGCCCGCGGTCGGCCCCAAGGTTCCTGGAGCTTGCCGAAAGGCCGCACGTCCGGCTGGGCGGTTCCCTTCGCCCTGCGGAAGCGGTGGGACCTTCGTCTCGGCGACAAGGCCGAGGTCATCCCACTTCTCGCGGAGGAACTCGACCGGATCGACCTGTTCGTCTACGACGTTCCCCACAACGACCGCACGTCGGTCCTAGAATTCGACGCGGTCGACCGGCGGATGCGCCGCGGGGGGGTGGCGATCGCAGACCACGGCCCCGGCGGGGGACTGTGCGCTGCCCTGCGCCGGTGGAGTCGCCGTCGGGGCGCGACGCCGACGGGCCGGCGGGGAACCGGCTTGTACGGGTTCCGCGCCGCCGCCCCCCGACGCGCCGAGAACGCTGCACGGTAAACCATCGGAATCGGGTCCGCGCACTGCCCCGGCGTCCCGGTGGCGGTGGCCGGGGGTTCCGAGGGACGACGACAAGATTTATCCCCGGGGCCGGAGAGTTTCTTCCTCGTGTCGGCGAGTTCCTACCGAACCGAGGGACACGGGGCCGGCCCGAACGAGCGGCGAGGGTCCAGCAATCCGTGAGCACCACCGAGTCTACGGTCTCCGTCCGGGCGGCACTTCGGGACCGTTCCGCCACGGACGTCGAGCAGTGGTGGGCCGTCACTTCCAGCCAGCTGGCCCACTACGTGCGAACGCATCGGTTCCTCGGCCTGCTCGCGTTCGTCGGCGGGGTCTCCGTGCTCACGATCGCCTTCCAGCTGTACGCGGGGGCGCCCACGGTCCGGATCGCCCAGCTGAACAGTGGTTCGGAGTACCTCAGTAACTTCCTCGACTACACCGGCCTCTGGGTCATTCTCGCCGCCGCCTTCTTCGGGGGCGACGCGCTGAGCGTGGACTTCTCGACGGGCTCCGGTTACTTCATGCTCGTCCTGCCCGTCCGCCGCTCGATTCTCCTCGCCGGTCGGTACACGGCGGCCTCGCTGGTGACGCTGGCGATCATCGGGGAGTACTATCTCCTGGGCGCGGCCGGGGAGGTCTACTTCTTCGGACTGACCTCGCTGCCGTGGGTCAACCTCCTGCTCTCCCTCGGTCTGGCCGTACTCTTTGGACTGGCGGCGTTGAGCGTCGCGTTCTGCTTGAGCGCCGCGTTCCGGACGCCGGCGATGGGCGTTCTAGCGACCGTGCTCGTACTCTACGTGGGATTTACCACCCTGCAGGGTGTGGTGGAACTCGCGGGCGTCGAACCCTGGTTCTCCCTGACGTACGCAGGCGGCGCCATGGCCGCGGTGCTGGACACGGACTTCCTGCACTACCAGAGCATTCCCCTGGGCGAGGACCAGTACTACACCCTCTGGAGTGCCTCGGTCCTCGAGGGCGTAGCGATCATGCTCGCGTATGTGATCGTGTTCGTTCCGCTGGCGACCTACCTCTACCAGCGGAAGGAGTCCACTGGGTGAGTATGGGCTCGTTCGAAGCGGTCGGCGTAACCAAACGGTTCGGCACCGGCCCGCCGGCGCTGCAGGACTTGACGATCCGCTACGAGGGTTCCGGTGCGATCGGGTACCTCGGCCCGAACGGAGCCGGAAAGACGACCACGCTCAAACTGCTCGTCGGCCTGCTCCGCCCGACCCGGGGGCGGGTTTCGCTCAACGGGGCGGACCCAGTCACCGACCGAAAACGGGCGCTCTGGGACGTCGGAGCCCTGATCGAGACCCCCGAACCGTACCCGACCCTGACGGTCTTTGAGGCGCTCGAGACCGTCGGCCGGGCCCGGGGCCTTGGCACCAACGACCTGGACGACGAGGTCGACCGCTGCGACGACCTCTTCGAGCTGCCCCCGTTCGGCCAGCGCGTCGGAACCCTCTCCAAGGGACAGCGCCAGCGGGTGGCGCTGGCCTCCGCCCTGCTCGGCGACCCCTCGGTCCTGCTGCTCGACGAGCCGACGAGCGGGCTCGACCCCGCGGAGCGGGTCCGTGTGCGGGATGCCCTCCTCCGGCTCAAGAAGGACCACCTCATCTTCGTGAGCTCCCACTTGATGTTGGAGGTCACGGAGGTCTGCGACCGACTGGTCGTGGTGAATCGCGGCCGGGTGCTCTTGGAGGACCGCGTCGAGAATGTGGCGGCCCACTTCCGTTCCCGAAGGGTCGATGTGGAGTTCGGCGGGCCCGTGACACCGGAGTCCCGAGTCCGGCTGGCCGCCCTCTCCGCGAGCGTCGAGGTCGTGAACGACCGGCGCTGGCGGGTCTCCTTCGATGGCTCCGACGCGCGTCGGGCCGACATCCTCGCCGCGTGCCAGGCCGTCGGACCGGTCCTGCATTTTGCCAGTGCATCGCTCCAACTCGAGGATGCGTACCTCGAAGTGGTCGAAGGAGGGACGGGAGCGTGAAAGGCGCTGACTCGGTTCCCGATCCGTCACCGACCGCCGACCCCCCCCGAAGTAAGGCGCGCACGTACCGGATGGCTCGATCGGCCACGGTGGCCCGCCGACGGGGGTGGGCAGTCGCCGGAGTGGCGCTGGTCGTGCTCGCCGTCGCGACCTACACGATCGCGACAAGCGGCCCGTTGACCCACGGATACAGTCCGCCCGGCCCGGGGAGCTCGATCGTCGTGCAGTTCGGGACCCCGACGACCGAAGCGATGACATGCGCGGAAGGTGGGACGGCCTACGTGGAGACGATCCCCTGGCTCAACTCGTCCGGACCCGTGTGGACCGCCGGTGTTTCGGTCATTGTCTTCGAGATCACGGACGGCGACTTCATCGGAGACCCGGGGGTCGTCGCGAACGCGTCCCCGACCGTACCGTGCGCCGGGACCCCACCCCCGTACTCGGGGCTGTGGTACGCGGTCCTCCTCGCTCCGAACTCGACGACCGTGCTCGCATTCACCGACGACGCCCACTGGACCGCGGTGACTCCGGGCCCGTCGAATGTTCAGGTCCCAAACGGTTCCTCGCTTCTCCTGGTAACTCAGCGGTCGCTTGCCGAATCCGGCCGGGGGTTGGAAGTGACGGGGCTGTCTAACTCGATACCGGTACGAGGCTCCGTCACGCTCTGACTCGCCGGCCGTGCACGAACCCCGAGGTAGTTCGACGACGAGCGAGGGGCCGGGACGCGGCTTATACCCTCGCGCGTGAGGGCCGGCGGGACCGAGGGCGTTCATGCGAGCCGAGACCCTCTATGTGATGGTCGCACTCACCGTCGTGTTTCTGATCGTTCCCACCGGGCTCGACGGGTCGGAGGCGTCGCTCGGCCGCACGACGGCACTGGCGGAGTCGCTACGCTTTTCCCCGGCAGGACTCAACGCGACCTACCCGACCTTGAACGTGACCCTGAACGAGAGCGGCTCGGCCCACGACCTGGGTGCCGCCTTTTGGGGGCTGAGCGCGGGGTCGGTCAACACCTCCTTGGGGACGTATCAAGCCCAGCTGGTGAACGCCACACCGGCCCGGTACGTCGTCTGGCCCGGCGGCGACCTCGCGGAGCGGTACAACTACCTGGACAACGAGATCTGGAACAACAGTACCTCGGTCCCCGTCAACGGTACCAGCGAGTCCCAGTTCGTCGACTGGTGCCGGTCGGTCGGCTGCCGGGCGATCTTGCAGGTCCCCGGGGAGATCGACAACGCCTCGTTCGCGGCCGCGCTCGTCAACTACACGCTCCGAAATCTCAGTTTCGTCCCGGCGTACTGGGAGATAGGGAACGAGCCGTCGGACTGGCATCACTGGCGCGAGCCCTGGGGCACGTGGCAGCCCAACGACTCGAATCTGACGGACCCGGCGGAGTACGCGCTCGAAGTTCACCAGTACATCGACGCGATGCGCACCGCGAACGCGACCCTGCAGTTCATCGGTCTACCGGGTGTGGGTCAGGGTCCCAAGAACGAGTCGAACTACATCGGGGCGACGGTCCGAGAGAATGGTCCCAACCTCTCGGCCGTGGCGATCCATGTCTACCCGGCCGGGGCGGACAACGTCTCCTCGCCCGCCTACTTCTACTCCACCCTCACGAAGACTTCCGGCTTTCCGGACCGGGTGCCGAGCGACCTGCACGCCATCCAGGCGAACTGCAACTGCACGAACATCCAGCTGTTCGTGACCGAATTCAACGCCTTCCACGACAACCTCGCGGTGCTCTTGCCACCGTTCGATGTCGTACCGTACCTTACCGCGGAGGTCGTGCAAGCGATGCAGTACGGAGTCGGGAACCTCGATTACTACGACCTTCAATCTCGGGCGTACGACGGGGCGTGGCTGAACGGTTCGGGGGGGGCGGGGTTTGGGTACCAGCTCTACTCGACGCTCCTGGACCATCTAGGGACCGTCTACCAACCTCTGACCGCCACCGGCGCCCCGGCCGGCCTGTACCTGGCCCTGACCGAGGTGCCGGGACAGAATGCGAGCGCCCTGCTGGCGTCCAACACCAACCTCACCGACGCGGTACGGCTCAACCTCTCCGGCGCCAACCTGGACGGGTCCGACGTCGGCGTCTGGAGTTGGAACAATACCACCGAGACGCCCGCGTTCCAGTACTTCCCCCAGGGGGTCGATGGGTCCTGGGTGGTCCCCCCGAACAGCGTCGTCGAGATCGGCGCAGGAACGTATCCCGTGACGTTCGTCGAATCCGGACTTCCGGCCGGCACGAACTGGACGGTGACCTTCGCCGGTCACTCGCTCAACGGCACGTCAGCGAACGGGCCCACCATCTCGTTCGGAGCTTTTGTCAACGGTTCGTACGATTACCGCATCGGTGCGATTCCCGGTTTCCACGAGTCGACTCTCAACTACACCGGATCGCTGGAGATCCGCGGCGGGCCGCTAGCGATCGGCGTGGTGTTTGCTCGAGCGGACTACCCGGTCACCTTCGACCTCGCTGGCCTGCCCGGCTCTTCGTCACGTTCGGTCGTGCTGAATGGGACCGTTCTACCGTGCAACCTTACAGGAATGAATCAGACGGCCGAGGACTCGGTCCCGAACGGGACGTACGAGTACGAGCTCCCTGCCGTGGCGGGCGTACATGAGTCGACCGTCCCGTATTCCGGGTGGGTCAACGTAACCGGGGGCCCGGTGTGGCTCAACGCGACGTACTACCGGGTCAACTACTCGATCACTTTCGAGGAGGTCGGCCTACCCGCCGGTACGCTTTGGGGCATCGACCTCAACGGCTCGACCCTGACCAGTACCTCGGACGAGCTCCCATTCAACGAGCCCAACGGCACCTACAACTACACCCCCCTGCCGGTGTCGGGCTTTGTTCTCCTGCTCAACTCCTCGGTGACCGTCGATGGCGCGCCGGCCTTCACCGAGCTGACCTTCATCGCGGAGGACTATCCGGTGTGGTTCAACGAGTCGGGTCTGCCCGGGGGGGTCACGTGGAGCGTCGCTCTGGGGAACATGACCCGGACGGTCCCTGTCGCCGGGACGAATGCTTCCCTACAGTTCAACGAAACCGATGGAAACTGGACCTACTCGATCAGCCCGGTCGTCGGCTACGAGACTGTGACCGTGCCCGTGACGGGCACGGTCACCGTGCGCGACGGCCCCTCCTCGCTCCTCGTGGCGTACTCCGCCGTTCTGTACAATCTGACGTTCCGGGAGTCGGGTCTCGCCGTCGGGATAAGTTGGCGACTGGACGTCGCGGGTCGGAACTGGACCGGAACCGGGAGCCCGGGCTTCGACTCCCTCGTGGTCTCCGTCATCGATGGGGCGTACCCGTTTACCGTGGATCCCGTCGCAGGTTACAGTGCCGCACCCGCCGGGGGGACCGCCGAGGTGTACGGCG
>JASHSU010000147.1 GCA_030038605.1 Thermoplasmata archaeon
ATCTGGACCACACCGGGTCGCTCAAGCATCTGGCGAAGCTCACGGGCGCCCGCACCTTCGCCCACTGGCTCGAGGCGGCCTTCCTCGCCGAGTCCCCCAAGTACGAGGGACCCGGGATGCCGCCGGCGGAGGCGTTCCGCGTCGACGAGACGTTCAAGGACGGCGACACGCTGGACGCGGCGGGTGGACTGGTCGCCTACCACACCCCGGGGCACACGCCCGGTCACACCGCCTTCTACCAGACCGACCGCAAGCTCCTCTTCTCGGGGGACCTGTTCTTCGCCGAGGACACGAGCGTCATCCTCACGACGCCCGACTTCACCCAGCACATGGGCTCGGCGCAGGTCTCCGCGCGCCGGATGAGCCAGCTCTCCGTCGACTCCCTGATGAGCTACCACGGGGGCCCCGTGCTCACGCACGGCGGGGCCGCGATCCGCAAGTTGGTCGCGACGTTCTAGCGACCAGGCGACGGGCCCGGCCGGACATTCCGGCCGGGCGGCGAGTGGCAGTGGGACTGGCCAGATTTGAACTGGCGTCTCGGAGTCCCGAACCCCGAAGGATGGACCAAGCTACCCCACAGTCCCGACATGCGTCCACGAAACCTCTCGCTATTTGAGGGTACTCCGGCGACGGCGGCCGACGTCCGGCGGGGCGGCCGTCGGACCCCCGGGACGGGCTACAGGATCTTTCCGGCGCGCACCACCGGGGTGCCGTCGAGCGAGACCTCGGACCCGGCGACGGTCACGAACCCGAAGAAGTCCGACGGATTGGACCCTCCCAGGTAGGAATTCCTGCCGACCGCCAGCCGCACCGCACCCCGTTGCCGGTCCTCGAGGTAGGGCACGTTCGTGAGCCGGGGGTTGAGCCCGATCGAGAGGGATCCAGTCCGGTCCCGGCCCGGTGAACCCCGTCGGTAACTCTTCGTGAATCGGGCCCCGCCCTCGTCGAACGAGAACGACTTCAGGCGTCCGTTCTCGAACTCGAACCTCCCGCCGGTGTAGGTCGCCCAGGGAAACCAGACCTCGTCGTAGCTCCGGCGGTTCGCGACGAGCGTCCCTTCGGCGGTGGTGCTATCCAGGGCGATCCGGAGACAGCCCTCGGGGAAGTTCCCCATCATGTCGAACTCGCTGTACGCCGCGTCCTTGGGGTGAGGGAACCCGCCATAGACCCGGGGCGGCGCCCGGCCCGGAGCCACCTCGAGGTCGGTCCCGTTCGGGTGCGTGATCCGTACCTTCCTCGCGGCGGCGAGGGCCCGGCCGAGGCGCCCACCGGTCCGCGTCATTTCTTCGGGATCGGCCAGGCAGCCCTGAAGGAGGGCGTTCGTCCATCGCGGCTTGTTGACGCCCCAGTGGCGGACCCGACTATCGGTGACCCATCCGACCGCCATCCGACCCCCCCGCAACCCGGTGGACCGGGCCAGCGTGTACCATCGGTTGAACCACCCGTCGCCCCAAGCGTCGACCCCCTTGTCGCCCAGCTTCTCGAGCCGGGCCGAATCCGCCGGGCCCCAGAACTGAACGTAGACGTTGGCCGCGGCGATGGCGGCCCACTCCGGGTCGGAGAGCTGTCCCAGCGGCTCCTCCTCGCGCCGGTCCACGGCGCGCCACCACGCGTCGTCGTCCTCGTACGCGAGGAATGCCTTGCCACCGGCCTGACGCACCTCGTCCACCATCGCCGACGACATCGGGAGCGTATGGCTCCAGGCTTCGACCATCACGTTCTCGCCGGGCCGGACGCGGAGATACTTCCGGACGAGGCTACGGGCCGCGGCGCGCTGCAGCGAAGACGGACGCTCGGACATGGTCGCACGTCCCAACCCGGACGTCTACAATGCCCCTGCGCCCGGTCCGTCGGAAAACGATTAGGGCGCCGGCTCTTCCGGACCTCGGTGGCACCGACGGCCCACGACACGACCACGCCGGCACCCAACGGACCCGGATCCCTCGAGGTCCGCCGGGTCGAATGGGACCTCGATGTTCGGTACGCGGAGAAGACGTTCTCCGGCCGGGTTCGAATCTCCTTCGACCAGGCACCGGACCCGTTGGTCATCGATAGCCTGCGGCTGGACGTGGAGGAGACCCGGCTCGACGGAGCGCCGGTCGACCTCGTCGTGGATCCGGCCCGAGCCACCCTGACGCTCGAGCACCCTCCACCCGGCCCCCACGTCCTGGAGATCCGGTACCGGGGGGCCGTCCAGTCCGATTCCCTCGTCGGGATGTACACGGCCCCCGCCGGCACGCGGTACGTGCTCACCACGATGCTGTTCCCGTCGGGGAGTCGGACCCTGCTGCCGTCGTTCGAGCATCCGGCGGTCAAGACGGTCTACCAGCTCGTGTTGACGACCGAGCCCGACCTCCACGTGGTGTTCAACACCCCGGCCACGGGGCAGCGCTCCGTCGGGGGTCGGACGGAGTGGACGTTCGCACCGACGCCCCGCATGTCGGCCTACCTCCTCTACCTCGGCATCGGACCGTTCGACACGCTGACGGTCCCGGGGGGCCGCTGGTCGGCCACGGTCGCGGCCTCGCCCGGTCGAGCATCGGCCGGACGCTACGCCGCCGAGCGGGCGACCGAGATCCTGGCGGCCTACGAGGAGTACTACGGGGTCCCGTATCCTCTACCGAAGCTCGACATGATCGCGCTCGAGAACTTCTGGGCGGGCGCGATGGAGAATTGGGGCGCCATCGCCTACCGGGACGACATCCTGCTCGTCGACGGGACGACCAGCGTCCGTCTCCGCCGCCGGATCCTGTCGACCCTGGCCCACGAGATCGCGCACCAGTGGTTCGGCAACCTGGTCACGAACGCGTGGTGGGACGACTTCTGGTTGAACGAGAGCTTCGCGACGTTCGTCGGATACGCCATCCTGCACCGCCGGTACCCGGCGGAGGAGGTCTGGAAGGAGCGCCTGGTGCGCTGGACGTCGCCGGCGCTGGAGATGGACGCCCTGACCTCCACGCACCCCGTGCACGTGCCCGTCGTGTCCGCCGACGAGCTCGGCGAGAACGCGGACTCGGTCACCTACGGCAAGGGGGCCGCCGTGCTACGCATGGTGGAAGCGTATCTCGGAGAGGAGACGTTCCGTCGGGGCATCTCGCTCTACCTCACCCGTCACCAGTACGCGAACGCTCGGGCCGATGACCTGTGGAACGCGCTGGCCGAGGTAGCGAACCAGCCGGTCGGCCGGATCCTCGCACCGTGGATCACGCGTCCGGGGTACCCGCTGGTCCGCGTCCGGTGGGCGAACGGCGAACTCGTCCTCCGCCAGGAACGGTTCCGCACGGACGGGAGCCGGACCGACGACCTCTGGCCGATCCCGCTGCGGGTCCGCACCTCGTCCGGTGAGCAGGCCCTGCTCTTCGACGGGCGGGAGCTGCGTCTTCCCCGCCCGTCGCCCGAGGGGCTTCGTATCGACCCGGACCGCCCCGGGTTCTTCCGCCTCCTGTA
Organism: Thermoplasmata archaeon; assembly: GCA_030038605.1. Classification (GTDB taxonomy): domain Archaea; phylum Thermoplasmatota; class Thermoplasmata; order Lutacidiplasmatales; family UBA184; genus Lutacidiplasma. The sequence continues at coordinate 3,448 of JASHSU010000147.1, forward strand.
CGAGGGGGCGCTCTTCGACCGCATGCTGGAGAGCCTTCCGTCCATGGCACCCCCCGACCAGTGGGGATTCGTCACGGACCTGGACGCCTTCGTGGACGCGGAGCTCGAGCCGTTCGACCGTCTTCTGCAACTCTACCGCGTGGCCGAGCAGTTCACGGACGACCTCCCGATCTCCGAGATCGTGAGCTCCCTGGGCGACCTCCGGGTCCCGGCGTCCGGTGTGCCGAAGTTCGAGTCGGCCGCGCGCCGCTTCCTTCGGGTCCAGAGGGAGCGGGTTGGGCTCGAGGCCCGCCCGGGGGAGTCGGAGTCCCAGGTCGTGCTCCGCGAGACGCTGCTGGCGTCCAGCGTACGGTTCGACCCCGATTTCGCCCGCCACTGGGCCCCCCGGTACCAGGACTTCGACCGCTTGCCGCCCGCGCTGCGGGGCTCGGCGGCCGTCGCCTTCGCGAAGGTCGGAGGCGCGGAGGCGTTCGAGGAGCTCGTCCGCCGGCTGCGGACCACCGAGCTCGGAGGCGAGCGCACGCAGATGCTGCAGGCCCTCGCGGAGCTCGAGGACCCGGCGACGCTCCGGCGGGCGTTCGACCTGATCCCGAGTCCCGGGGTCACCCCGTCGGGAGCCTACGTGCTCCTCCTCTCCGCGTCGACCAACCCGGACGCCGGTCCGGTACTGTTCGACTGGTTGCGCGAGAAGATGAGCCCGCTCTCGGAGATGTGGGTCGGCAGCCCGCTCTTGAGCGAGTTCCTGCACGGGGGGATGATCGGGATCGGCCGCGACCGCGAGGCCGAGGTACGCGGATACTTCGCCGACCACCTGCCCGCGGAGGCGAGCGCGGGCGCTCGGTACGGTCTGGAGATGCTCGGGTTGGCGATGCGGCTGCGTCGCTCGCTGCACGCCGGTCCGAACGGCCGACCGTAGTCGGGTGGGCCGTCGCCCCGTAAACGTTTAGGTGGCGGTCCGGGAGCGGGGAACGTGGCGGAGGAGCTCGACGCGATCCTCATCCAGGTGTGCATCCCGCTCCCGATCCCGATGATCTACACCGGGTTCACCGACGCCGCCCACGTCCAGGGTTGGCTCAGCGACCACGCGACCATCGAGGCGAAGAAGGGCGGCGCGTACGACCTCGCCTGGAACGAGCCGAAGGGCTGGCGGAGCGAGGGCGAGGTCCTGCAGATGACACCGGACGTCGACCTCGACGTGTCCTGGGAGGGTCCGCCCGAGCTGGCGCCGCTGATGAACGAGCCGCTCCCCAAGACGCACGTGTACGTCCGGCTGCAGGAGTCGCCCGAGGGGATCGACGTCACGCTCGAGCACGCGGGCTGGGGTTCCGGTGACGCGTGGGAAGCGGCCCGTTCCTGGCACTTCCACTTCTGGGACGACCGGCTCCACCGGCTGAAGGACTACCTCATCAAGACCGCGTACGGCTAGACGCGCGGTCCGTCGTCGCCCGGGGAGTACTTCCGGCAGACCGCTTCGCCGCACAGGGCGCACGGGCCCGACGGTTCGAGCCGGAAGTTGCCGGAGCTGCCCATCGGCACGACCACCATGTGGTGGGTCGGGAGGTGGCCACAGCGGCAGCGGGCCCTCAACGGGACCGCCGCGTTCTCCACCGTCACGCGGCCGTGCATACGCTGCGAGGGCACCCGGAGCGCCAAAAGGCTTTGCTGAAGCGGCGCCGACGGCGGTCAGCGCAGAGACTTCACCATGTACGGACCGGACGCAGCGTACCCGCGGGCCCGGTAGTACTCGCGCGTGCCGACGGCGCTCGTGACGTAGACCCGGCGATGGCCGGCCTCGCGGCTGCGCCCCTCGGCGGATTCCAGCAGTCGTCGCCCGAAACCGAGGTGCTGGTAGCCGTCCCGTCCCGCCGCTGCCGCGCCGATCGGTACCTCCCGGCCCAGGACCTTCAGCTCACGCACCACCGGGGCGTCCAGGCCCCCCTCGGTCGTGGAGGATGGGAACCGCAGGCGCAGGTAGGCGACGACGGTGTCGGTCGTCGGGTCCTCCCACGACAGGAAGGTTTCCTGCCCGCCGGACGCGGTGTAGGTCCGTTCGATCGGGACGAACGCGTCCGGTGGAGGGGAGGCCTGCCGGCCGGCCTCGCGGCACCGGAGGCAGCGGCACGGGTGACCCTCCGACGCGGCCCGGCGGCGCGCGAGCTCCCGAACGTTGCTCGTCCGCACCCCGGCCGCGATCAGCCGGGAGGGGATGTCCCGCTGGATGCGTTGAATGCGGACCCACGGTGGAAGGCGGGCCTTCAGGGCGGCCAGCACCTGAACGGCGGTCTCCGTGTCGTAGGGCGCGTACCGGCCCGCGACCCAATCGTCGTAGAGCGGTGTGCCCGGGATCACGAGCGTCGGGTAGACCTTGAGAAAGTCCGGGCGGAAGGCCGGGTCGTCGAACAAGCGGTCGAAGTCGGCGATATCCCGAGCGGGGTCCATCCCGGGCAGTCCCAGCATGAGATGGTAGCCGACCTTGAGCCCGCGGTCCCGCGTCTCCCGGCTGGCGGTGGATACATCCTCCACGCCGTGGGCTCGGCCGACCGCGTTGAGCACCTCCTCCCGCAGGCACTCCACGCCGACCTCGACCCGGGTCACGCCGGCGTCGAGCAGGAACGGGAGGACGCGTCCGTCGCACCAATCCGGCCGGGTCTCGACCGTGAGCCCGACCATCCGGTGCTCGGCGGTCTCGTTCCGCGCGATCGCCGACGTGAGGTCGGGGGCGGTGCCCCCGTTGAGCCCGTCGTAGATCCCGCGGAGCACCCCTTCCTGGAACGACCGGGGGCGAGCGGGGAACGTCCCGCCCATGACGATGACCTCGACCTTGCTGGTCGGGTGACCCGCCGCTTCGAGCGTGCTCAGCCGGGACTTGGTGATCGCTTCGGCGTCCCAGTGAAACTGGGCGCCCCGCAGCGCGCTCGGCTCCTCGCCGGTGTAGCTCTGCGGGCTGTGGTTCTCCACGCCCCCCGGGCAGTACGTGCACCGGCCGTGCGGGCAGCGCGACGGGGCCGTCATCACGGCGACCACGGCGATGCCCGACAGCGAACGGGAGGGCTTGCGCAGGACGGACCGTTCGTAGAGGGCCCGCTCCTCCGCCGGCAGCGAACGAACCCAATCGACGTTGGACGGGAGCCGACCGCCCGCCCCCGTCCGGGCCCGGTCGAGCTTCGTCCGGTGGATCTGCTCCGGGGTCGGCGGCTCGGACGTCAGTGCTGGATCCACTGCCGGCTCTCCCCCGTCACGACGTAGGGCGCCTTCTGCAGCTCCGCCACGTTGCGCGACCCGGTCAAGAACATCGCTACCTTGAGCTCGTGGACCAGGTGCTCCAACTCCCGGCGGGTCGCCTCGTAGCTCGTGGAGGCCGCCCGGAGGACCCCACCGGCCGTGCCGGCGGCGCCGGCCCCGAGCGCGATCGCCCGCGCCACGTCGAGGCCGGACCGAACGCCTCCGCTCGCGATGACCGGGAGCCCCAGGGGTACGAGCTCGAGGACCGAGACCGGGGACGGGATGCCCCAGTCCCAGAACGTCTTGCCGACCCGGGCCTCGCGCTCGGCTCCCTGCTCCAGGGCCCGGTAGTGCTCGACCGCGGCGAACGAGGTGCCACCGGTCCCGCTGACGTCGAACGCGCGGACCTTGCGGTCACGCAGTTGTTCGGCGACTCGGCGGGAGATGCCCGCACCGGTCTCCTTGACCAGGACCGGGAACTCGGTCGCCAACGCCCCGATCCGTTCGAGGACTCCCTTGGCCTTCCGGTCGCCGCCGGGCTGGACCATCTCCTGGAGGAAGTTGAGGTGGATCGCCAGCACGTCCGCGTGGATGAGCTCCATCGCCGCGCGGACCTCCTTCGCCCCGACGACCGGCTCGCCCGGATGCTGGGCGATGACCTGCGGTGCGCCGATGTTGGCGAACCGTAGCGGGACCGGGAACCGGGCGACGCACGCGTAGCTCTCGGGGTACTGACCCTTCAGGATCGCGGCCCTCTCGCTGCCGACGCCCAGGGCCACGCCGACGTCCGCCGCGGCATGGGCGAGATTCTCGTTGATCTTGGCGGCATCCGGGAACCCGCCGGTCATCCCCGTGATGACGAGGGGCGCCGCGAGGCGGTGACCGAGCAGCGTCGTCGACGGGTCGACCTCCTCGAAGTCGAACTCCGGCAGGGCACGGTGCACGAGCTGGATGTCGTCCCAGTAGCGATACCGGCCGTCGACCTTCTGGCCGAGCACGACCTTGACGTGCTCGGCCTTGCGGTGGCTCAGGTCAAGGCCGGCCGTGTCCGGAGGCTGCGTGCGGTCGCGCGCGGGCCCAGCTCCCGTAGACAAACTCCCCCCGGATCGCCCGAGAGAGCTCTCCATCCTTGAGTCCGCTAATAAGACCTGCGTCCACGCCGAGAGAAGCGATGGTGCACATCGCCTCCGCCTTCCCCCGGATGCCGCCGGTCACGTCGGGTCCGTGGCCGACCGGTCGAAGTCGTTCGACCAATTCCGGCGTGACCTCGTCCACGACCGGGACGCGGCCCTTCGACCCCGGCGCGTAGATGCCGGGGACGTCGCTCACGAACAGGACACGACGCGCGCGGAGCTCGTCCGCGAGGACCCGAGCGATGGTGTCGGCGCTCAGGATCGACCAGCCCCACACGTCGTCCGGCACGACGTCACCGAACGCGACGGGCAGCATCCCCTGTCCGAGGGCGTCACGGAACGGGGCGGCGTCGAACCGGACCAACCGTCCGGCAGAGTTCCGGGCGTGGTTCGCCGGCGGGATCGACCAGGGGGTGCCGCCCGCCGCCACGAGTTCTCGCAGGACGAGGAGGTGCAGCCGTCGCACCTCGGCGGCCACGATCCCGGCGCCCCGGGCCCTGTGCGCGGTGGAGGCCCCGTCCTCGGGCGGCCGGGCGAGGCCGAACCGCTGCGCTCCCGGATGCCCGAACGAGCCGGCCCCATGGAGCAGGACGACCGGCTCCGTATGCGCGCCCACGACCTCGGAGGCCAACCGACGGAGGACCTTGGGCCGAACGCGCTCGACCTCCCGTTTCCGGGTGATGACGCTGCCGCCAAGCTTCACGACGGTCGGGCCGGGTCGGTCGGGCGGGGACGTCATCCGACGGACCCCCCGCCTACGCGTGGTCGATGCCCGCCCGCTGGCTGAACAACATCACGCCGCTGACGACCAGGAACCCCAAACCGGAGAAGTAGATCCACTGGAAGTAGAGCAGCCAGAGCGCCGTCAGGAACCAACCGATCCCGAACAGGACGGCCGCCAGGATGACCCACGGGACCGAGATGGAGCCGGCCGAGGCCACGTGGCTCGGCGTCGCCTCCGCGTGGGCGCTCATCGAGGAGAAGCAGACGCTCCCCCTTCAAATCGGTTCGGTCGGAGCCGGGGCCGGGCGCCGCCCGCCAACGTCGCCGAACGGAGCGCGAGCCGTCGATTTTCGACAGAAAACGTCGGTTCACCCGGAGTGTCGACAAAAGATACATATGGCACGCGAGCCTGCGAAGGCCGCCCGAGGCCCGGGCAGGCTCTCGACGGTGACACCTGTACCGGAGGACCGACCCACGGAAGGCGCCGACGCGCCGGTGAGCGCGCCGCCGTCCCTCACTGCGGCCGTCCCCGTCAACGACCGCACGACGGGCGGAGGTCCGGTCGCGACCCCCTCGATGGGGGGTCCGACCCCTCCGCCCGTCCCCCCCACCTCGGCCGGCGGGTTCCTGGACGCCCTGCTCGAGACCAAGAGCGAGCTGTTCCGCGGGAAGCGGGAGATCCTGCGCGACACCTACGTCCCGAGCCGGCTACCGCACCGGGAGCAACAGATCCGCGCGGTGGCCGAGGTCCTCGCTCCGGCGCTCCGGGGGGACGCGCCCTCCAACCTCCTGCTCTACGGCAAGATCGGCACCGGAAAGACCGCGGTCGTCCTGCAGGTAACCCAGGACATCCAACGGCGGACCGAGCTCGCAAGTCACATCTCGTTCGTCTACATCAACTGCGGCAACGTCGACACGCCCTACAGCCTGCTCCAGACGATCGCCAACACGTTCGCGAAGTCCGAAGCGGACCGGATCCCGACCGGGTGGTCCGTCGACCGGGTGCAGTCCGGGATGTGCCGGCTCATGGACGCCAAGGGCGGCATCGTCGTGCTGGTGCTGGACGAGATCGACCGGCTGGTCGCCCGCAGCGGCGACAACGTCCTCTACACGCTGGCCGAGGTCAACCGCACCCTCGAGCAGGCGCGGCTCGTCCTGGTCGGCATCTCGAACGACCTCAAGTTCACGAACCATCTGGACGCCCGGGTCCGGAGCCGGCTCAACGAGGAGAAAATCCTCTTCCCACCCTACGACGCGCTCCAGCTCCAGGACATCCTGCGCGACCGGGCCAAGGAGGCGTTCCGCGAGGGGGTCGTCGACCCCGGGGTCGTCGAGCGGTGCGCGGCGTATGCCGCCCTCGAGAACGGGGACGCACGGCGCGCGCTCGCCCTGCTGCGTCTGGCAGCCGAGATGGCCGAACGGGACCGGGCCAAACGGATCACCCCAGACCATGTCGTGAAAGCGAAGAACCGCCTGGAGCAGGACATCATCCTGGACTGCTGCCGGACCCTTCCGCCGCATTGCAAGGTCCTCCTCTACGCGATCCTGCAGGCGTGCGAGCGCCGCCGCAACGGTGTCCTCACCGGTGAGGTCTACGACGCCTACCGCCGTCTCGCCGAGCGGCTCGGCCTGCAACCCCTGCACGCCCGCTCGATCTCCAACTACGTGAGCGAGCTCGAGTCGCTCGGGCTCATCCGGGCGACGATCGTCTCGCGGGGACGCGGGGGCCGCACCCGGGAGATCCTCGTCGACGTACCCATCTCCGACACGATGCCCGCCCTGGAGGAGGACCCGCTGATCGCCCCCGTGGGCCGTCCGCACTCGCGCGGCCAACTGCTCCTCACCAACTTCGACAACCCGGGCCGGACGGGCCCCTTCTGAGCACCGTCCGGCTAGGCCGACTCGGGGACGGCAGCTTCCGAGCGCACGGGCTCGGTGGCCTCGGCTTTCCGTCGGGCCCGCTCGCGTCGGAGTTCCCGCAGGTCCCGGTCGATCTCGGAGAGCTCGCTGGCGACCCGCCGGACCCGGATCCGGGCCATCCGTTCCAGGGTCGCGATCTCCCGGTCCAGCGACGCGTCGGAGCCGCGGAACCCGGTCATCGAGCTCACTCGGTATCGATCTGCGCCTTTTGGAGTTTCGCCGAGAAGTCGACGTAGACGGTCTTGACCTCGGTGAACTCCTCGATGGCGGCCGTGCCGGCCTCGCGGCCCCCGTTGCCCGTGTTCTTGACGCCGCCGAACGGCAGCTGGACCTCGGCGCCGATGGTCGGGGCGTTGACGTACGTGATCCCGGCTTCGAGGTCGTCGACGGCGCGGAACGCCCGGTTCACGTCCCGGGTGTAGATGGAGGAGGAAAGGCCGTACTCCACGTCGTTGGCCACGCGGACGGCCTCGTCGTAGCTGCCGACCTTGATGACCGAGAGCACGGGCCCGAAGATCTCCTCCTTCGAGATGCGAGTGCCGTGCCGGGTCTCGAAGATGGTCGGGGCCAGGAAGTAGCCGCGGTCGTAGACCCCTCCCGTGAGCTTCGTGCCCCCGTACCGGAGGGTCGCCTCGCTCCGTCCGAGGTCGATGTACTCGAGGATCTTCTTCTCCTGGTCCGCGGAGGCGACGGGTCCCATCCCCGTGGACAGGTCGAGCGGGTCGCCGACCGTGAAGCGCCCCAGGCGCTCGACGAGACGGCCCAGGAATTCGTCATAGACCTTCTCGTGGACGATGAGGCGGCTGGTCGCCGTGCACCGCTGGCCGGAGGTGCCGAACGCCCCGAACAGCACGCCGTCCAGCGCGAGCCCTAGGTCCGCGTCCTCCATGAGCAGGATCGGGTTCTTGCCGCCCAACTCCAGGTGGACCTTCTTGAGCGTCTGGGCGCTCCGAACGTAGACCTGACGGCCCGTCTCGACGCCGCCCGTGAAGGAGACCATGCGCACCCGTGGGTCGTCCAAGATCGCCTCGCCCACGACGCCGCCGCTCCCGGTGACCATGTTGAGGACACCGGGCGGCACCCCGGCGTCCTCGTAGACGCGGACCACCTCGGTCCCGCAGAGTGCGGTGCTGGAGGCCGGTTTGAAGACGACCGTATTGCCGGAGATCAGGGCCGCGGCCATCTTCCAGTTCGGGATGGCGGTCGGGAAGTTCCACGGAGTGATGCAGGCGACCACGCCCTTGGGCTGACGAACGGTGAGGCAGAACTTGTGCCGCAGCTCGGAGGGGACGGTCTCACCGAAGAGCCGGCGCCCCTCCCCGGCCATGTACTGGAGAAAGTCGACGCCCTCCTGGACGTCCCCCAGTCCCTCGCTGATGACCTTGCCCATCTCGCGGGTGACGACGCGGCCGATCCGCTCCTTCCGCTCGGCCAGGATACGGGCCGCGTTCAGCAGGATCGACCCCCGCTTCGGCGCCGGCGTCGCCTTCCAGGCCGGGAACGCCTGCACGGCCGCCGTGACCGCACGGTCGACGTCCGCCGCCGTCCCGGCGACGAACGACGCCAGCGGCTCACGGGTCGCCGGGTTGACGGTCTCGAACCGACGGGCCGCCGGTGGGTTCTCCCATCGGCCACCGATGAACAGGCCCACTCGCTCGACGGAAGCCATGGATCTCGGGCGCCACGGGGCGCGTGGCTACATAGGGGTATGCCGGCAGCGACGCGCCGCGGGCACCGCAGAGTAGATGGGGAGGCCGGCGGTACCCCGGGGGACGATGGCGCCGTCGCCCCGGCTCCGCTCCCTCCTCGGCGTGGGCGGGGGCATCGTGGTCGGCGCCGCCGTGGTCCTCTCGGTCCTCTTCGTGTCGACCGCCGGTACGATCGTGGTCGACGGTCACTTGTATGCGTATGAGACCGAGGACCTGTTCGGTTCCCAGTCGAACCTCCAGTTCGAGTTTCGCGGGGTCTCGTTCACGTTCCACCTTTGGTGCTCAGCGAATCCCGATGTGGGCGTGCTCTGCGGCAATGCGACCGAGGCGAGCGGCGCCGTGTATCCGTATTCGTTCGGCGACGGGGGGCCCACGCTCGGGACCGCGCCCTGGCAGACCTGGGTCGCGCCCGGCGGGCAAGTCGGAGTGGAGTACCAAAGCGGGGGTACCGCCCGACTGATGGTCGCCACGAACTAGGGCCACCGAGAGGGGCCGCCAAAGACTTTTGAGCCGTCCCCTTCCGGGGACACCGTGATCGACCTCGAGCTCGTCCGCAAGGACCCGGCCCGGGTCGAGGCCAACCTGACCCGGCGCAAGAACCCGGTCTACCTCGACCTCTTCCGCGAAGTGCGGCAGCGGGACGAGGCGTGGCGGGCCGCCCTGCGCACGTCGGACGAGCTCCGTCGCCGCCGGAACGACCTGAGCCACCAGATCGCGGAGGCGCGTCGGCGCGGGGAGTCTGCGGACGCCGTCGAAGGCGAGGCCAAGCGGATACCCGAGGCCTTGCGGGCGGCCGAAGCCCAGGAAGCCGAGCTCCTTCACGCGCGGGACGTCGTGCTGCGACGCGTGCCGAACCTGATGGACGAGAGCGTGCCGTTCGGGACCGACGATGCGGACAACGTGGTCGTCGCGACGTGGGGTGACCCCCGCACGGACAACGCCGGGCTCCGGGCGCACGCGGAGGTCCTGGAAGCGCTCGGCCTGGCCGAGTTCGACCGGGCCCGGCGAGCCAGCGGGGCCGGTTTCTACTATCTCCGAGGGGGCGCCGTGCTGCTGGACCTCGCTCTCCAGCGCTTCGCGCTCGACCTGCTGGTCGAGCGGGGATTCACCCCGATCAGCCCCCCCTACATGCTGCGCCGGGCGCCGTACGAGGGCGTGACGGACCTGGCCGACTTCGAGAACGTCATGTACAAGATCGATGCCGAGGACCTGTACCTGATCGCGACGAGCGAACACCCGCTCGGCGCGCTCTATCTCGGCGAGATCCTCGACGAGGAACGGTTGCCGCTGCGCCTGGCCGGCGTCAGTCCCTGCTTCCGAAAGGAGATCGGCGGCCACGGGGTGGACCAGAAGGGCGTGTTCCGGGTCCACCAGTTCCAGAAGGTCGAGCAGTTCGTCTTCTGCGACCCGGATCAGTCCGCCGCCCTCCACGAGGAGCTCCGAGCCAACGCCGAGGAAGTGTTCCGACGGCTCAAGGTCCCCTACCGGGTGGTGAACGTCTGCACCGGCGACCTGGGGACGGTGGCCGCCAAGAAGTACGACATCGAAGCCTGGTTCCCCCGCCAGCAGGCCTACCGTGAGGTCGTGAGCTGCTCCAACTGCACGGACTACCAGGCCCGACGGTTGGGGATACGGCTGGGGAAGGCGGGCAAGCCCGGCAAACGGGTCCCGCACACGCTGAACTCGACCGCGGTCGCGACCTCCCGGGCTCTCGCGGTCCTGGTGGAACAGTACCAACAGCCCGACGGGACCGTCACCGTCCCCGACGCCCTTCGGCCGTACCTGGGCGGACGGACGCAGTTGACGGCCGACCCGAGCCGGGTCTGACCGGTCCGGCGGAAGCGACTAACGCCCTCCGCACGTGCGTCGGCCGAGGTCCCGTGAGCTCGCAGCGGCGGCTGGACGAATTCATCGCGCCGGGCGAGTCGGCCCCTCCGCCCCCGGTGCTTCCGTCGCGGGCCCACCCACCGGCCCTCCCCGGCGTCTGGACGGTGGAGGACGGGCAGGTCGTCCACAGTTACCTCCGGCCGGGCGTCATCCGCGCGTTGCCGTTCCAGATCGACGCGGCCCGGGCCGGCCTCGACGAGGACCTCCTGGTAGTCCTCCCGACCGGCCTCGGCAAGACCGTGATCGCGGCGCTGATCACCGCGGAGGTCCTCCGGCGGTCGGAGGGAAAGGTCCTCGTCCTCGCCCCCACCCGTCCGCTGGTCCAGCAGCATGCCGACTCCTTCCGGCAGTGGCTGGTCCCGCTGCGAACCGCCCGGTTCACCGGCACCGTGAAGCGACCGGTCCGGGAGGGCAGCTGGGCCGACGCGGACCTGGTCTTCGCCACGCCCGAAATCGTCCAGAACGACCTGGCCGCGGGCCGGTACGACCTCAAGAACGTCGACCTGATCGTGTTTGACGAGGCCCACCACGCGGTCGGCAAGTACGTCTACGTACCGATCGCCGCCCGCTACCGGCTCGAGCGGCCGGTGGGAGGCCACGTCCTGGGCTTGACCGCCTCCCCGGGTGGGCAGGACGAGCATATCGAGGAGGTCGTCGGGGCGCTGGGCGTCACCCGGATCGAGGCCCACAGCCGGGAGGACCCGGGCGTCGCGGAGTACGTCCAGCCGATCGACGTCGAGTACGAGTGGGTCGACCTGGCCCCCGTGGCGCGAGCCATCCGCACCGACCTGCAGGACGCCGCCCACGCCACCGGTCGGAAGCTCCAGAAGATGGGCTACCTGCGCAAGAAGCCCATCGACTCGATCTCGGTCAAGGACCTCATCGCCCTCCGCGGTGAGATCTTCGCCCGCCCCGGCCCGATGGTCCGGAAGTTCGGCCCGCTGTTCCACCAGCTGGTCCTGCTCCATCTCCACCACGCGCTCGAGCGTCTCGAGACCCAGGGCGTGGCGCCGTTCGTTCTGTATCTGGACCGGGTCGCGGGGAAGGAGAAGCCGTCGCGCGGCGACCTGGCGTTCCTCAAGCTGCCCGAAGTCGCGGCCGCTCGGAAGGTCGCCACCGACTACGTGGCGAATTCAAAAGAGGCGTCCCACCCGAAGCTCGACGCGCTGGTCGACCTCGTTCGGTCGACCCTGGCGGAGGCGAACGGCCGTCCGGTCCGCATTCTGGTCTTCGCCCAGTACCGGGACACGATCCAGTCGATCCAGGAGATCCTGGAGGCGAACGGATGGGGCGTCGCCCGGTTCGTCGGCCAGGCGACCCGCGACAAGGACGACCCGGGGATGAGCCAGAAGGAGCAGGCGCGGGTGATCGCAGGGTTCCGCGCCGGCCAGTTCCCGGTCCTGGTCGCGAGCAGCGTGGCGGAGGAAGGCCTCGACATCCCCGACGTCGACCGCGTCGTCTTCTTCGAGTCGGTACCCAGCGAGATACGGGCGATCCAACGTCGGGGCCGGACGGGCCGGAGTTCGCTGGGCCGCGTGACGGTCCTGCTGACCCGCGAAACCCGCGACGTTCGCTACCAGGCGGCGGAGGTCCGACGGGAACGGGCGATGCGCCGGATCGTCCGGCGCCTGTCCCGTGAGACCCGGGCCCGCCGGGCGGCCGAGACGGCCGGGGCGGCCCCGGCGCCCTCCCCACCCCGACGACGGCGGCGGCGGGCGATTGAGTCCGGTGGATAAACGTTCCGAAAACACGTGCTAGGCTACGTCTCGGCAAACGTCCTCAAATACGCGGTTCCGGGTCGAACGCCCCAACGACGATGGGAGCCCTTGGCTGGGTCGAACACAACCTCGGACTGACGGTCCTGGCCCTCGTGTGCCTCGGCCTCACGTTCTACCTCGTCTACGCGATGATCCACCCCGAGGAGTTCTAGGGGTTCTGTGGGGATCGCGGTCCAGTCGTTCTGGGACGTCATCGTCCTGCTGGCGCTCGCCATCGCGGTCGCCCCCTGGTTCGGCAGCTACCTCGGTCGGGTCTACATGGACCGGCCGCTGCCCGGCGACGTCGTCCTGACCCCGATCGAGAGCGCGATCTACCGCCTGCTCGGCACGTCGCCCCGGCGCCAGATGTCGGCGCGCGAGTACATGGTCGCCCTGCTGCTCGTCAACGGGGGGATGCTGTTCTTCCTCTGGTGGTTCTTCTTCCAGCAGGCGAGCCTCCCGTTCAACCCGACCGGCGTCCCCAACATGACGTGGGACCTGGCATTCCACTCCGCCGCCTCCTTCACCACGAACACCGACTACACCCACTTCACCAACGAGTCCCAGATCTCGTTCGGGTCGCTGGACATCGCCTGGCAGCTGGCCCTGTTCCTCTCCGCGGCCACCGGTCTCTGCGTGATGGCCGCGATGATCCGCGGCTTCGTCCGGAAGGACGGGACGCTCGGCAACTACTACGTCGACATGGTCCGGACGATCAGCCGGGTCCTCCTGCCCGTCGCCTTCGTGAGCGGGATCATCCTCGTCGTGATGGGGGTCCCGGAGACCTGGACCGCCTCCGTGATCGCCCACCCGATCACCGGCGGCACCCAGACGATCTACCTGGGCCCGGTCGCGAGCTGGCAATCGATCTCCTGGCTGGGGACGAACGGTGGTGGGTGGTACTCGGCCAACGCGGCGATGCCGCTGGCCAACCCGACCGCGTTCTCGAACCTGTTCTCGATCTTCCTGTTCCTCCTCATCGCCTTCTCCGCCCCGTTCGCCTTCGGGCAGATCATCCGGAACCGAGGCGAGGCCTGGCCCCTCATGGGGACGGTGCTCATCGTCTTCGTCGTCGCGTACGGCCTGTTCGTCGCCTTCCAGGCGATGAACAACCCGGCGCTCGCCTCCGTCCACGGCTTAGGTCCCCAGATCAACGGCTACCCGGTGGGCCAGGAGACCCGGTGGAGTTTACCGGAGGCGTCGCTCGGACAGGTCGCGAGCGTCTACGCCAACGTCGGCGCGAACAACATGGACATCGGCGCCCTCTCGCCGGTCGCCCAGATGGTCCTCCTGTTCGGGATGTTCACCCAGAGCACCCCGGGTGGCGAAGGGACCGGGTTCGGGACGTTGCTCCTGTTCACCGTCCTCGCGATCTTCGTGGGCGGCCTCATGGTCGGGAGGACCCCCGAGTACCTGGGGAACAAGATCGAGACCGGCCACGTCAAATGGGCGGCGCTGGCCCTCCTCATCCATCCGGCGACCATCCTCATCCCGTTCCTCGTCTCCATCGCGGGGGGATTCGTCCAGGTCGACGGGAGCACGCTCCCGGCGACGGCGCACAACTTCACCGCCGTGCTCTACGAGTTCACGTCGGAGTCGGCCAACAACGGGAGCGCCCTCTCCACGGGCGCGTTCAACGACACGACGCCGTTCTTCAACGTCGCCGGCGCGCTGGTGATGCTCGTCGGCCGGTTCGTACCGATCTGGGCGATGCTCAAGGTCGGGGACCTGTTCTCTCGGCAGGAGGTCCTGCCGCCGAGCGCGGGCACGCTCAAGACGGCCAGCGGGACGTTCACGATCTACCTCACGCTGTTCCTGATCATCACGTCGGCGCTGCTGTTCCTACCGGTTCTCGCGATGGGGCCGCTCGCCCAGATCGTGGGAGGGATGTAGCGTGGCGAGCGTCCCCCCCGGCTCCGGCGCCCACGTCCCGGTGCGGCGCACGCCGCACACGTCGCCGGTGCGGGTGCTGGGCCAGTCGTTCCGCATGTTCAGCCCGCGCCATCAGTTCCACCGGCCGGTCATGTTCTGCGTCTACGTCCTCTTCCTCCTCCTGGTCGTCCTCACCCTCTACCCGGCGGCGTTCCCGGACGTCGCGCACTCCTACCACCCGAGCTACTACCTCTCGGTCACGGTCATCCTGTTCCTCACGCTCTGGTTCGCCAACCTCTCCGAGGCGATCGCGGAAGCCCAGGGCCGGGCCCAGGCCGACAGCCTCCGGGAGATCCGCAGCGGGATCCGGGCGCGGCAGATCCGGCCGGACGGCTCGGAGCAGTGGGTCGCCTCCGACGTCCTGCGGATCGGGGACACGGTCGAGATCCGGGCCGGTGAGTCCGTGCCGATCGACGGCGACGTGATCCAGGGCGTCGCGGTCATCGACGAGTCGATGATGACGGGCGAGTCCGAGCCCGTCACGCGGGAGAGTGGCGGCGACAAGACGAGCGTCCTGGGCGGCACCCGGGTGGTCCAGGGGACGGCCCGGGTCCGCGTGAGCGCCGTGCGGGGGGAGTCGTTCCTGGATCGGCTCATCCGCCTGGTGGAGGGCCAGGGCCGCGAGCCGACCCCCAACGAGCTCGCGCTGGGCGTCCTGCTCTACGCGTTCACCATCGCGCTGTTCATCGTGGTCGTCTCGTTCATCTTCCTGGCCAATTTCACCAGCATCATCGCGATCGACATCGCGACGATCGTCTCGCTGTTCGTCTGCCTGATGCCGACGACCATCGGTTCCTTGCTGCCGGCGATCGGCATCTCGGGGATCAACCGGGTCGCGAAGGCGAACGTGATCGCGAAGTCGGGCAAGGCGGTCGAGGCGGCCGGGGACCTGGACGTCCTCATCCTGGACAAGACCGGCACGATCACCATCGGCAACCGGCTCGCCACCCAGTTCGTCCCCGCCCCGGACGTCCCGATGCCCGAGTTGCTCGGCGCCGCGCTCCTCTCTGCCGCGGTCGACGACACGCCCGAGGGAAAGTCGGTGGTGCGGCTGGCGGCCCGGCGCAACGCCCCGGTCCAGCGCCTGGACCCGGGCACGTACAAGGTGATCCCGTTCTCGGCGGAACGCCGGACGAGCGGCCTCGTCCTCCAGAACGGGA
This sequence comes from Thermoplasmata archaeon, assembly GCA_030038605.1. GTDB lineage: Archaea > Thermoplasmatota > Thermoplasmata > Lutacidiplasmatales > UBA184 > Lutacidiplasma. The sequence goes on from JASHSU010000147.1 coordinate 18,891, forward strand.
CGGAGTACCTCAAGGGGTCGGTGAAGGCGATCGAGGCGATCGCCGGGTCGATCCCGCCGGCGCTCCAGGCCGAGGCCGACAAGGCCTCGCGTCAGGGGATGACGCCGCTCGCGGTCGCCGTCAACAAGCGCGTCCTGGGCCTCGTCCTGTTCAAGGACGTGGTGAAGCCGGGGATCCGGGACCGGTTGCACGAACTCAAGACGATGGGGATTCGCACGATCATGTGCACCGGCGACAACCGCCTCACGGCCGCCGCCATCGCGCAGGAGAGCGGCGTGGACGAGTTCATGGCCGAGGCCAAGCCCGAGACCAAGCTCACGCTCATCCAGCGCGAGAAGGCGCAGGGCCGCCTGGTCGCCATGACGGGCGACGGAACGAACGACGCCCCGGCGCTCGCGCGCGCCGACGTGGGGCTCGCGATGAATTCCGGCACAAGCGCCGCCAAGGAAGCCGGGAACATGGTCGACCTGGACAACGACCCGACCAAGCTCATCGAGGTCGTCTCGATCGGTAAACAGCTGCTCATCACCCGCGGCGCCCTCACCACGTTCTCCATCACGAACGACGTGGCGAAGTACTTCGCCATCATCCCGGCCCTGTTCATCGCTGCCGGCGCGGCGACGCTGCCTGGGATCCAGGTCCTCAACCTGATGGGCCTCACCAACCCGCAGCTGGCCGTGCTCTCGGCGCTGCTGTTCAACGCGGTGATCATCCCGTTCCTGATCCCGCTCGCCCTCTGGGGCGTACCGTTCCGGCCCCGGAGCGCGATCGACCTGCTCCGGCGGAACCTGCTCTACTACGGCATCGGCGGGCTCGTGAGCGCCTTCGTCGGGATCAAGCTCGTCTACATCGCGCTGAGCTACTTCGCCGCCCAGCCGTTCTTCGTCGGCCTCGGGACGGCGATCGCCCACGTCCTGCCGCTGGGAGGGCTGTGAGCGACCGGAACCCGCCGACCGAGACCGTGGCGCGCGAGTGGCAGCCACCGGCGCCGACGGTGGCCCGGATGCCGGTCGTCCCGCTCCACCGCCGGATCCCGAGCTCCCACACGATGGCGACGCACGTCCGGGCGACGATCCTGTTCCTGGTGCTGTCGATCCTCCTGTCCGGCTTCGCCTACCCCGCCGTCTCCGTCGCGGTGGCCCAGGTGATCGAGCCGTGGTCGGCCAACGGCTCGCTGCTCCACTACCCGAACGGGACCGTGGCGGGCTCCGCGCTGATCGCTCAGAACACGAGCGCGCCCTGGCTGTTCTGGTCACGTCCCTCGCTCACCGACTACAACACGACCCTGGGGTTCGACACGCCGCCCGGCCCGACCGACCCCGCGTTGGGGCAGCTGCTCAACGAGACGCTCAACTATACGCGGCTGTATGGCAACTTCACGGTGAACGCCTCCATCCCGTTCTGGCTCGTCTCGCCGTCGGCGTCGGACGTCGACCCCGACCTGACGCCCGAAGCGGTCCTCGTGCAGATCCCCCGGGTGGCGAACGCCACGAACCTCTCCATCCCGTTCCTGCAGAACTTCGTCAACGAGCACATCGTGAACCCGGTCGTACCGTACGTCGGCGTGCCGTACGTGGACGTGCTCCAGCTGGACCTGGCGCTGCTGCCGCTCGAGGGCCGATAACCGATGTACCACCGCGTGCTCGTGCCGGTCAAGGAGGCGAGCGAGGTCGAACCGATGATCCGGTTCGCCTCGACCCTTCTCGAGTCGGACGGGGAGATCCGGGTCCTCCACGTCATCCCGACGACGACCCTGCCGCAGGTCGCCCGGGAGTGGCGCTCCTCCGTCAACATCGTCGTGCCCGCCCACGAGGCGGGCGCCGCGCTGGACGTGAAGGTCGAGCCGGAGGTCCGCGCCTCGACGGACGTGCCCGCGGAGATCCTCGAGATCGCCGAGAACGAGAGCGCGGAGGCGATCGTCCTGACGTTGCAGGGGAACCGGCGCAGCGTCAACCCGTTCGTCGGCCACACCGCGAGCGGCGTCCTGCACCATGCCGGCGCGGACGTGTTCATCGTCAACCGGCTGGCGCTCGCCGCCGACCACGTGCCCCGGATCCTGGTCCCGTTCTTCCAGGCGGCGCCGTCGCCCAAGGCGCTGCGGATCGCCGAGTCGATCTCCATCCGGCGCGGCGGCGTACCGGTGATCACGCTCGGGCTCGGCGGGCAGGGCGGGGAGGCGGGTACTGTGCGCGAGGAGCAGAGCCCCCGTGGGATCTCCATCCTCCACAAGTGGGCGACGCTCGCCGAATCGCTCGAGCATCGTCGCCGGCGGCTCTCCGACGTGCTCCTGAAGACCGCCGGCAAGGAGCGGTATGGTCTGCTGCTCGTGGTCGGCGAGGAGGAGGGCGCGACCGGTCCGTTCCTGACCCGCCGCTTCCTGGAGGAGCTGTTCCGCGCCGCTCCCTGTCCCGTCGTCGCGGTCCGGGTCTAGGCCCCGTCAGCGATGGGCGAGCTCACGTTCGTGGGCCTCGGACTCGGCGACGAGCGCGGTCTCTCGTCGCTCCACCTGGCCGCCCTGCGGGCCGCCGACCGCGTCTTCGCCGAGGAGTACACGGCCGTCGCCCCGGACGGAACCCTCGCGCGATTGTCGCCGGTAATCGGGCACCCGATCGAGACGCTCGACCGGGCCGCGCTCGAGTCGGAGCGTCCGGTCCTGGACGCGCTGGCGGCCCACCCACGCGTCGCGCTGCTCGTGGTCGGTGACCCGTTCGCGGCGACGACCCACGTCGCGCTGCGCCTGGCGGCCGAGAGGGCCGGCCACACGTGGCGCTACCTTCCCAACGCAAGCATCGTCACCGCCGCGCCGGCGTTCCTCGGCCTCATGCACTACCGGTTCGGGCGGATCGTCTCCGTGCCGTTCCCGTCGCCCGGTTTTTCGCCCCGGTCCCCGGTGGAACAGGTCGGCGCGAACCGGTCCGCCGGCCTGCACACGCTGGTCCTGCTCGACCTGCGGCCGGAGGAAGGCCGGTTCTTGAGCGCCGGCGAAGCGCTCGCGATCCTCCGGAGCCGGGACGAGGAGGAGAGGGTCGTCGGTCCGGACACTCCGGTCGCGGTGGTGGCCCGTCTGGGACGCGACGACGCGGCGGCCTGGTTCGGCCCGTGCGACCGTCTGGCTTCGGTCGACTTCGGACCGCCGCCCCACGCCCTGGTCGTCCCGGCCGAGCTCCACTTCCAGGAGGCCGCGGCGCTCGAGCGGTTCCGGGTCGCTCCGCCCTAGGCGGGGGTCGCCCCACCGGGCGTCGGCGGCGTCAGGGCCTCGGCAAACTGTCGGATCCGGAACGGTCGCAGGAGCACCACGTCGGGTCGTGGGGCCCCCTCCGGAGGGTTCGGCGGACGGGAGGCGGGAGCGACCAGGATGGTGCGAATGCTCGGGAGACATCGTCGGGCCTCGGTGAGGAGCGCCTGCGGGCTGCCCTCGGCCAGGTTCACGTCCAGGACGAGCAGCTGGGGGCGATGCCGCTGGAGGAGTTCCATCGCCTGGCGGGCCCCGTCCGCTTCGCCGTCCACACGGAAGTGATGGAGCCGAAGCAGCCCCCGCAGCAGCACCCGCGTCTCCTCGTCGCCGGCGACGACGACGGCGTTGGCTGGGGGGGCGTCGTTGGTGGTCGTGGGGGTCACTCCCGGTAGTGTGTTCCCGGCCGGACGAGAGGCAGGGACCCCTCCAAATAACCGTTGTCCGACTGCAAAGGATGTGGAAAACGCCCCCATCGGTCCGGTAGCCTCCCGTCCGGCGGCGTGCCGCGGTGCGGGGCCCTTCGTACGACGGTTCGAACGGGACTCCGAACGAGACCGCCGGTCGGCGAGCCCGCCCCTCGGCGGATCAGGGTTCCGAGCCGCTCACAGTCCGGGCGCCGGGGACGTTCCACCCCAGTCCGCGACACCGGCCGTACGCAACAATCCGTCCAGCGCGGCGTGGTACCCGGCCGCCGGTGCGTCCAGGAGGTTTCGGACCGCGCCGACCAACGACTGCCCGAACTCCTGTTCGGTCGGCGTGAACTGCCACGCGTGCGCGTTCGCCCGTCCGAAGGCGAGCAGGAACGCGTAGGCGAGCCCCCGCTCCTTGCCTTCCCTCGGCAACGTCTGGAGGATCGCGCGCTCCGCGCCGGCCTCGCGTTGCACGCGGAACGTGCGCGCGACGCGGTCGACCCAGGCGGCCTCCGCGGCCAAGCGGTCGTACCGCGGCAGCGCCTCGAGCACCTCGCGCTCCTCGCTGCGCTTCTGCAGCCGCTTCAGGATCTCGGCGATCCGGCCCGGCGCGTCGCGGGCCTCCTGGAGGGCCCGACGGGCTTCCGCCTGGTCGTCGGTGATCGCAGCGAGGATCTCCTCAGCGTGGTTCGGCCAGAGGCGTTCGAGCGCCCGGCTGGCGGCGGCCTCGTCCAGCTCGAAGTAGCCGGTGAACCCGCCGAGCGCGCGCTCGAGCGCCCGCCGTTCGACCGGGGTCGGGTGCAGCGCGTCCAGGAACGCCGGAAGGCGCGACCCGTAGCAGACGCCGCCGGCCACCAGCGTCGTGCGGCGCGTCGACTCGATGCCCGGCCGGATCTCGTCGCGGTACGCGTCCAGCAGGGCGGCGTCCGAGAGTCGGCCGTACTCGTACCGCTCCCGAAGTTTCCGGGGCAGCGGCGGCACGCGCGCGTGCACGCACTCCGGACCCCCTTCGCAGCGCACGTTGAGCTGCGCGTCGACCGGGAAGGCGGCGGTCGGGTCCGGATTGGCCGACCCCTCCGACAGGTGCGACAAGAGGTGCCGCTCCTCCTTCGCGCAGCGGCGGCAGACCCGGAACGTGCGATGCGCTCCCGGCCAGTCGACCTCGAGGAACATGCGGGGCTCGCCCCCGGCCAGGTGGACACACAGGTACCGTCGGTTCGCCCCGTCCGGCGTGAGGCGGTAGGGGAGGTCGCTCAACTTCTCGTTCACGAACTCGGTCGGAGGCTCCGGCGACCGGCCCGTGCACCAGAGGACCCGTCGGGTGGCGAAGAAGTGCAGGCCGCGCCGCGCCCAGTCGACGTACCCGAGCAGCAACCGCTCCGGGTCGTCGGACTGTTGCACGGCGACCTCGGCCTCCCGGGTCGACCGGGAGAGGACGGCGTACGAGACCTCCCCTCCGGGCAGCGGGAACGCGACCACGTTCGGGGTCGACGGGTCTAGATAGTACTGCAAGAGTCCGGCGTAGGCGCGCGGCAGGGCGTCGCCGCGCTTCGACCACTTCTCCAGCCGCTTCGCATCGTCCCGGTCGGAGCGCACTTCCTCCAAGTCGGCCCGCAGCCGGTCGAATCGGTCGCGGGGCGCATCGCCCTGCAGGCGGGGGATCAGGGCGTCGACCGATTCCCGGAGCACCCGGGCCCGGGCGACCAGGTCGTGTTCCCGGACCCCCGACGCGCGACGCACCCGCGGCACAGATTCCCCGCGCGGGGAGCGGGGCGGCCTACATATTCCGAACGGGCCGGCTCAGCGCCGCACCTGCGCCAGAAAGTGGCGGAAGACGTCGCGCCCTCCGTCGGTATGTTCGACCTCCGGGTGGAACTGGACGCCCCAGATGAGGCGGGTCGGGTGGGCCATCGCCTGGACGGGGCACGCCTTCGAGTGGGCCAAGCGGGTCCAGCCCGGCGGGGGGTCGAGGACGTGGTCGTTGTGGTTCGACCACACGTGGAGGTCGGTGGGCAGGCCCTCGAACAGCGGGTGGTCCGGACGGTCGACGGTCACCTCCGTGGCCCCGAATTCGGGGTCCCCGCGGACCACGCGGCCGCCGAAGTGGCGGCCCAGGAACTGGTGTCCGACGCAGATCCCGAGCACGGGCAGCTCGGTGGTGTCGATCCAGCCGCCGACCGCGCCGAGCGAGGAGTTGGTCCCCTCGAGGCTCAACGCGCCGCCGGAGAGGACCACCGCGTCCGCGTCCAGTTCCGCGAGCGGCGTCGTGTTGGGGACGATCGTCGTCTCCGCGCCCAGGTCGCGGAGGACCCGCCACTCGCGGTGCGTCCACTGTCCGCCGTTGTCGATGACCCGGACTTTCACGGCGTCTCCTTCGGAGGTTCGGGTCCCGGCGGGTCCGCCGGCGCCCGGGCGTCCTCCAGACGACGGACCGCCGCCGTGAGCTCCTTCACGTCCGCGCGCATCTGCAGCATCTCCTCCTCGAACGGCGTGAACCCCGACTTGCTCAGGATCCGCGCCGAGGCGTAGATACCGATGAAGACGGCCCCGACCAGGGCGAGGATGGTGGTGAAGACCAGGGCAAAGACGAACGCCAGCGGGTCCCCGATCGCCGACTGGATCGGGAGGGTGAACAGGTGGGTGATCTCGGCGATCTCGACGACCAGGAGCGCCGCGATGAGGATGCCCCAACCGAGGAGGACGACGCGCGACGGCCTCACGGACTGCCTCCGTTGTCGGCCAGCAGGATCTCTCCACCCGCCGGCAGGCTCGACTCCGGCACGGACGTGACGCCCGAGCCCAGGCTGGTCCCGGACGTCGTGGTGACCGAGAACATCGTCGGCGTGGTGCTACCGAGCGGGAACCCGAAGTAGAACGCGAAGACGCCGATGTAGTAGGCCCGGCTGTTCCCCGAGGTGTAGAGCATGGTGATGTTGAGGGCCAGCGGGTTCGAGGTCGTGTTGAACTGGAGGGCGACGAGGCTCGTCTGGTTCGCGATCCGAACCCAGGTGAGCGGCGGTCCCGGAAAGCCGTTCGTCCAGGAAAAGTTCGCGGCCGACCAGACGGAGATCGAGGCGTACCGGACCGTCGAGCCGAGCGCCCGGAGGTAGAACGTCGTGAGGTTCCCACCCTGCGGATGGTCGACGAGCAAGGTCGCCTGGGTGAGAATCGATCCGGCCGGCGGCGAGCCGTTCGGCGAGAGGACCGGCGTCAGGAGGATCAGCAGCACCAGCAGGACCGTCGTCGCGACCAGGGGTGCGGGAAAGTACTGACCGAGAGCGTGCCGTTGGTTCACGCGCCCTCCGCCTTCCAGCCCCGGTAGAGCCGGTGGGGGATCCGGAACTGGTCGAGAACCTTGCCCGCGAGGTAGGCGGTCAGGTCGTCGACCGACGAGGGATGGAGGTAGTACGGGGGGGCTGCATCGAGAATGACCGCCCCGAGTTCGCTGAGGGCCGTGAGATGTCGCAGCTGCAGCGTGGACAGCGGCGTCTCCCGGGGCACCAGGACGAGCGGTCGTCGTTCCTTCAGGTGCACGGCGGCCGCCCGGGTCAGGAGCGTGTCGGCCAGGCCGAGGGCGATCCGGGCCGTGGTGTTGCCGGAGCAGGGCACCACGACCATGCCCCGGGTCGGGCGCGAACCACTCGCGATGGGCGCGGCGAGGTCGTGGTCGGAATAGACGACGGAGGCCCACTGGCCGAGCGCCTCCGTCGACAGTTGACACTCCTCGCGAAGGACCGCGTCCGCTCCGTCCGACACCACCAGGGCGGCCGGGACGTTCGCCTCGCGGAGCGATCGCAGCACCCGGACGGCGATCGGTGCTCCGCTCGCCCCCGAAACGCCGACCACGATCGGTGGTTCTTCTCCCAAGGCCTCCCCGGAGTTAAGTGCCTCGAGAGACTCGGTTCATAAGACGGTTCGTGGGTGGGACACGGTGGCGCGTCGTGCGGCAATCGTAGGCGCCGGTCACACCCGTTTTGGAGTGCTGGACGAGGGGCCTCGGGCGCTCCTCCGGAGCGCGGTCGACGGCGCGTTCTCCAGCGTCGACCGGGGCGTCGAGCGATCGAGCGTCGACGAGGTGTTCCTCGCCACGCTCGGCTTCGGAGGATGGCAGATCGGTAACTCGTCCGCCGTGCTCACGGAGGAGGCGGGCCTCGAGGGACCGCCGACCACCCGTATCGAGAACGCGTGCGCCTCGGGTGGGTTCGCCCTGCGGGCCGCCGTGCGCGCCGTCGAGCACGGGGACGCCGGTCTGGCGCTCGTCGCCGGTCTGGAGAAGATGACGGACGTCTCCAACGCCCGGCGTCGGTACTGGCTCGGGGTCTCGGGGGACACCGAGTGGGAGCGACTGGCGGGGCTCACGTTCGCCGGCGTGTACGGCCTGATCGCCTCCGAGTACCTGCATCGGTATCCTCAGGGGCGGGAGGCGCTCGCCGAAGTCGCCGTCAAGAATCACGCGAACGGACTCAAGAATCCGAACGCCCAGTTCCGCAAGCGCGTGACCCGTGAGGACGTGTTCCGTGCGCCCCGGGTCGCCGACCCCCTGGGGTTGTACGACTGTTGCCCGGTCAGCGACGGGGCCGCCGCGCTGCTGGTCGTCCCCGCCGACCAGGCCCACCGGTACACCGACACGCCCGTCTACGTGGAGGGACTGGGCGCAGGCTCCGACCGGCTGGCGGTCCAGGAGCGGGCGCAGCTGACCCGCTTTGAAGCCAGCCGCCGGGCCGGGGCCCGGGCGCTGGCGGATGCGGGCCGGTCCCACCGGGAAGTGCAGTTTCTCGAGGTCCACGACTGCTTCACGATCGCCGAGCTGCTCGCGCTCGAGGACCTCGGGTTCGCCGAGCCGGGGGGCGCGGTCGAGCTGACGCTCTCCGGGGCCACGGCCGCCGGGGGCCGATTGCCGGTCAATCCGGACGGTGGGTTGAAATCGAAGGGCCATCCGATCGGCGCGACCGGGGTGAGCCAGGTCTACGAGGTGTTCCTGCAGCTGCGCGGTCAGGCCGCCGATCGCCAGGTGCCCCACGCGGAGACCGCCCTGACGCACAACGTCGGCGGGGCCGGGGCGACCGCCACGGTGGCGGTGTTCTCGAGGGGGTAAGCGCGTGGCGAAGTACGAGGCCGGGGCGGTGTACGTACCCTGGCTGGTGCGCGAGGGCCGACCCGTCGCCGCTCCCGACGAGGACGCGTTCACGATGGCGGTGGCGGCCCTGGAGTCGATGGACGAGGGCGGGAGCGGGCCCCTGGGGGCGATCCACTGGGTCGGAGCGCCGGACCCGACGGTCGACTGGGCGCTGCCCACGTACCTGGGCACTCCGGTCCCGGTCGAGCATCATTCGGCGACCGCCGAGGGATGGCGGGGCGCTGTTCGAGCGGCCGAGGAGCTGGGCGACGGGGTCCGGGCCCTGGCCCTGCTGGTCGACCGCGACGGGCCCGACGGCGCGCAGGCTCTCGTGGCGTCGTTCGGTCCACGAGCGTCCCGGCGAGTCCCGGAGTGGGCGGAGCACGGCGACAGCGCCGCCCGGGTCGCCCGGGCCGGACTGGTCGCCGCCGGCGCGGGACCCCCGCCGCCGGCCCTCGGCAGAGCTCCTCCCGACGCCGAGCGGGCGGCCGCGTTCTTCGGCCTCGCCCCGACGCACGTGTCCGAGGGGGCGTATGTGCCGAGGCCCCGCTACCTCGAGAACCTCCCGAGCCGCTGGCGCCTGGAAGCCGACCGGTGCGGCCACTGCGGACGGGTGACGTTCCCGCGCCGGGGCCGGTGCCGCGCGTGCGGTCGGTCCGACCGCTTGGAGGTCCTGCGGCTCCCGCGAGACGGCGCCCCGGTCGTCGCGACGACCTCGATCGGCAAGGGCGGTCAACCCACCGAGTTCGACGACCAGGTCGAGGCCCTGGGCGGGTACGAGGTCGTCCTGGCCGAGTTCGCCCCGGGGGTGCGGCTGACCCTGCAGGTCGCCGACGTTCCTCCCGGGACCGTCCGGATCGGGGACCGGGTCGATACCCAGCTGCGTCGGCTCTACCCGATGGACGGCGAGTGGCGGTACGGTCGGAAGGCCGTCCCGGTGATCACCTAGCGGCGCGCTAGGGGTTCGGCTTCGGCGCTTCCCACGCCGTGCCCAGCCAATCCTGGTGGACCTTCTGGGCCAGGGCGTCGGCTCCTTCCCGACTGGCGAACCGGTACTTCTTGGGGGGCGACGTCCCCGTGGTCGCCGCCACGTGCCGCAGGTACCCGCGGCGGAAGAGCGTCACATCGACCGGCGTCCCGGGCGGGAACGACTCGAGTTCCTTCTCGAACTTGGCGTAGGGTATCTTGGCCCCGTTCAACGCGACGATCTCGTCGCCCGGGCTGAGCCCGGCCCGATATCCGGGCGTGTCCAGCAGCACGTGCGTGATCCGGGCCCACCCGCCGGCGTCGTCAAAGCGGATGCCGAGGTACCCGGGCTCGGGGCTGTCGTCGTCCGGGGGCTTCGGTCGCGGCCCGAAGGTGAGACCGGCCAGTTGGGCGAACCGGTCCAGGTCCAGCTCGGTCGTTCCCCGGACGTACCGGTCGAAGAAGTCGCCCAGTTCCAGTCCGGTCGCCCGCTCCGCGACGGCCTGGATCTCCCCCTCCTCCAGACCGCGTCCGGGTTTGCCGTACTCCGTCCAGAGCCGGCGGACGACCGTCTCGAGCGACGCCTTCGTTTCCGTCCGGTGTCGGATCTCGAGGTCGAGCGCGAGGGAGACCAGGTACCCCTTCGTGTAGTAGGACGTCGACTGGTTGGGGGTCTCCTCGAACGGCTGGTAGAGGTCGACCCACGCGATGCGGGAGAGTTCCTCGACCGAGATCGCATTCCGCCCCGGGAAGCTCAGGAAGCGTCGGGCGATCTCGGCGGCCGCTTCCAGGTACTTCCGGGTCGAGAGCAGGTCGGCCCGGCGCAGGATCAGGTCCGAGAAGTAGTCGGTCGTCCCCTCCATCCACCAGAGGAGCCCGGTCGGCACGGCCTTGGTGTAATCGAACGGTCCGAGGACCTTCGGCCGGATCCGCTTGACGTTCCAGAGGTGGAAGTACTCGTGGCTCTGCGTCGCCAGGAAGATCTCGTACCGCTCGGCCGGCACGAAGATGCGCCGGTGCACGACCGCCGAATTGGACGTCGCGTGCTCGAGCGCCCCGTCCGGAACGTCGTTCACGTGGACGAAGAACGTGTAGCTGGTGAGCGGCGATTCCCCGATCAGCTTGGTGGAGGCGTCGACGATCTTGCCCAGGTCCTCCTCCAAACGGTGGGACTCGTAGTTGCCCCCCTCACCGCACAGGCAGATCCGGTGGGGGATGCCTCCGGGTCGGATCGTCAGGACCAGCGGGTGACCGGCGTCGAGCGGAGAGTCGACGAACGCATCGTAGTTCGGGGCCCGGTAGGTGTGGGGGGCCCCCCCGGCCGCCTCGAGTTCGGTCACGACCCGCCAATCGGACGGCAGCTGGAGCTGGAGCTCGACCGGGTCCTGCAGATGGCCGTCGACCCAGGGGAAGGCGAGCGCCGCGTTGAGGAACAGGTGGTCGGAGGTGACGTCCAGCGCCTCGTCGATCATCTGGTGCCCGTACACGGTGTACTGTACCGAGAGGTTCCGGACCCCCCGCGTGGTCACCCGCCAGCGCTCCGGCTCGACGCGCTCGATCGGGAGGGTGGCGGACCCATCCGCCGCGCGGGCGGTCATCCCCCGCACGCCGCGGACGTAGTTCACCAGGTGATACGACCCCGGGACCCAGGAGGGCCAGATCAAGTCCAGGGTGGGCGCCGTGACGTCGGTGAGGTCGATGGCGACCGCCACGCGATGCCCTTCCGGGGCGCGGGCGTCCAGTCGGTAACGAATGGGCACGGTCGCCTACGCAAAACCGGGGAGGTCGCGGTGGCGGGTCTCCTTCTTGGCATACGGTTCGCCGGCGATCCCCAAGTGGGCCGCCAGCGACCGGAAGGTCGTGACCAGCTGGTTGATCGCCGCCGCCATCTCCTTCTGTTCCGCCCGCAGCTCCTGGATTTCCTGCCGGAGCACGCGCAGTTCCGCCTCCCAGTGGTCTTCGGCGCCGGGTGTCATCGAGCGTACCTCGGAGCGGGCTACGCGAACGGCCAGATTAACTTGGCCGCGGCCTAGGTTCGGGTCCCGGACGGGCCGAACGGCGAGTCGGAGGCCCCCTTCTCGACGAACGGCACCCAGTCACGGCGGTCGGCGGCAAAGTCGACCCGTCGGAGTTCCACGACGAACGACTTCAGCAAGTCGGAGGGCGCCGGTCGTACCGAGATCGAGTAGACGTAGATGCCGAACCCCATGAACTCGATGACCCGCCGCAGGACCTCCGTAAGGTGTTCGATGGGCACGGTGACCCGGACCGACGTCTCCCCCAGGAGGGTGGAGAACTCGTCCACGTCGAACGGACGCTCCAGAGTGATGAGCGGAACCGGCGCGGACGGAGCCGGGCTCGTCGCCGTCGTCGACGGTGGGGGCGTGGGGGAGGCGGCCGGTTTGGGGGGACCGCGGGGCGCCAGCTGGGGATCCTTGGGCGGGTAGCGGTCCAGCACGGGCGAGGAGTCCCGACCGACGAACCCGCGGGGCGCCGGGCGGGTGGGACGTCGGCGGGGGCGGCGGGCCGCCTTCCGCTTGGCCGCCATCGCTGGGGGGAAGCGTCCCGCAGGATAAACTGGGCGGCCGGAGGCCTCGGGCAGGGTGGCCCGGGGGACGGGGAAGACGTTTAACCGGGGGTTTGTCGCGATTACGACCGTGCGAATCCTCGTCATGGGAGAGCGGTTCTGTCGCCCCGCGGACTACAATTTGATTAAGTAAGCCCGAGTGGCTGGCCCGTGCAAGGCCGAACCGGGAAGGTCGGCCGACAGAGGAAGCAGAATGCCAGCGCGTGTGATGAAGGAGTTCCAGGCGCCGAGGGGCCTCCCCCGTAAGACGGCCTCCGTCTGCCCTGAATGCATCAAGGTCATTCCGGCCGTCGTCCGTGAGAAGGACGGGCGGGTCATCATGGAGAAGACCTGCCGTACGCACGGCTACTTCTGGGACATCATCTCGAACGACGTCGACTTCTACCTCCGGATGGAGGTCTACGCCCACGACGGGGTCGGCTACGAGAACCCCTACTACGACAAGTTCCGCGGCTGCCCGACCACGTGCGGGATGTGCAGCCACCACAAGTCCCACACGGGGCTCGCGCTGGTCGACCTAACGAACCGGTGCAACCTGAAGTGCCCCGTCTGTT
>JASHSU010000148.1 GCA_030038605.1 Thermoplasmata archaeon
TCGTGGCGGGCAGCAACGATTTCGTGTTCGCCTTTCCCCTGGTGCTCCTCCTCGCGGCCCACGCACTGGATTGGACGGGGCGCCGCCCTACGTGGGGCGAGGCCGTGGGATTCGGCGGGGTGCTCGGTTACTCCGCTGCCCTGAACCCCGTAGGAGCGGAATGGCTGGCGATCGCCCTGCTGATCCTGGGCGCGTGGGCCGCGCCGCGCTGGGGCGGTTCCGTCCTCGGTTGGCTGGGCCGGTGGAGTGCGGCGGTGGGCGTCGCCGTCGTCGCGCTCCTCCCGACCTGGTATGTGGCCTTGCGGGCAGCGGTCACCCCGAGGTTCCTGCCGGGCCACGGCGGACCCCCGCCGGATGCCCTGGGCTTGGGGCTCTCGCAGTTCATCGGGTATGTCGACCCGTACCTGTTCGGACCGACCGCCGTCTGGCTCTCGCCGGTGCCTGGGCTGCGAGCGGAGCTGGTCGTGCTGTTCACGATCGGCCTGGCGACTCTGCTGCTCGTCCCGCGCGCTGCGTTGCGGTCGGCGTTCGCGTCGACCCGCGCCTTCCTCGTCTCGGCCGGGGTGCCGCTGTTCCTGCTCCTGGGTCTGGATTGGGCCGGCACGTCCGGTGGCCCGCTGGGCTCGCTGCCGTCCGTGGTGAGCGAGCCGGAAGTCTCGATCTGGCTGTTGACCGTTTACGCGGTCGTAGCCACCGTCCCGTTGTGGTGGGTCCTCCGGTGGGCGGCCGACGCAGCCCGAGCGCCGTCGGCTTCGGTGGACCCGATGCTGACCCGTCGCCGTCGGTCGAGAGACGTTGCCGGCCGGGCGGTGCTGCCGATCGTCCTGGCGCTGGCCATCCTCGTCCCCGGGGCCGCCCTCACGCCCGCGCAGTTACCGAACGTCCTGGAGCAACTCTACTCGGAGTTCGGCAACGTGTCCACCGCGGACTTTGCCCTCCTCGAGTACGCCGGTGCGCATCTCCCGTCCGGGGCCCGGGTGCTGGTCGCCCCCGGTAGCGCGGCGGAGTTTCTGCCCGCGTACGCGCCGACCGCCGTGCTGCTCTATCCGATGCTACCGGGCTGGACGACGATCAACGCATCGTACTCCCTGCTGGTGAGCGAGTTCACGAACGGGACCTTCAACGCCGCGGGGGTCGACGCGATGGTGGCGTTGCACGTGCAGTACGTCCTGGTCACGCCCCAGAATTCCGCGCTGTGGCCCGCCTTCGTCCCGGCGGTCTTCCTCGACAACTACGGGTACTTCCACCTGCTCTTCGCCGACGGGAAGGACCTGGCGTTCGGCTTCACACCGCCCTGCGACGAGGGACCCGTGTGCGTCGACTAAACGAACTCGTCCAGGACGTCGGTCCGACCTTCGATGCCCGCCTTCTGGTGGACGAGCGGACCCGCCGATAGGACCTCTTCCAAGTCCTCGTAGGTCGGTCGGTCGGCCTTGTAGAACAGACCGATCGGGATCTTGTCGCCCCACTCGAGGGACCGCTCGAACTCCAGCGCGCGGTTGGTCGGGTCGTGGCCCGCGCTTTCGAGCTTGTAGACCCGCTGGCGGAAGAAGTCGAACGTGTTGATCTTGTTGTAGGTCACGCACGGGCTGAAGACGTCCACGAAGGCGAACCCCTTGTGCTGGATGCCGCCCGCGACCAGGTCGGCCAGCTGCTTCACATCGCCCGAGAATCCCCGGGCGACGTACGTCGCCCCGCTCGCGAGCGCGAGCGCGACCGGGTCGACCGGCTGCTCGATGACCCCGGTCGGCGTCGACTTGGTCTTCTGACCCATCGAGGACGTGGGGCTGGCCTGCCCGGTGGTGAGCCCGTAGATCTGGTTGTCCATCGTGACGTAGGTCAGGTCGACGTTGCGCCGCATCGCGTGGACAAAGTGCCCGCAGCCGATCCCGAACCCGTCGCCGTCGCCGCCGGTCCCGATGACCGTGAGGCCGTGGTTCGCCCAGCGGATCCCCTCGGCGACCGGCAAGGCCCGGCCGTGGAGTCCGTGGAATCCGTACGAGGAGAGGAAGTGGGGCAGGTTGGAGGAACAGCCGATCCCCGAGACGATGACCACGTTGTGACTGGGGATCTGCAGGCGCTTGACGGCCATCTCGATGGCCGCCACCACGCCGAAGTCGCCGCAACCCGGACACCAGGTCGGCTTGGTATCGGACTTACCGACGAGGGGGAGCGGGGCTCCGGTGGGAGTCGGGACGACGCGTGCGCTACTGTCCGCCATGGTTCAGTACCTCCAATCCCCGGGCGACGATCTCGTGCGGGTAGAACGGCTCGCCGTCGTACTTGAGCAGGCGCTCGGAGAGGTGGACGCCGGTTTCGGCCCGCAGGAGGTGGCCGAACTGGCCCGTGAAGTTCGCCTCGACCAGCAGCGTGCGATGGGTCGCGCGGAGGGTGCTCGTCACCCGGTCCGCATCCAGCGGGAAGACCGTGGGGAAGTAGAGCAGGTTGGTCGACTTGCCCTGCGCGGCGAGGACCGCCATCGCGTCCCGGACCGCGCCGACGGTGGAGCCCCACGCGACGAAAGTGAGCGGGGCATCGGACGGCCCCTCGACGACGGGAGGCTGGGCGTCGGTGAGGAGCCCGTGGCGCTTGCGCATCCGCTTCTCCATCATCCGGGAGCGCTCGGTCACCCACTTGGGGATCCCCGACCGGACGTCCGAGATGAGGTGACCCTTCTCGTCATGCTCGTCCGACCCGGCGATGAACTGAAGGCCCGGCTGCCCCGGCGCGGCCCGGGGGGAGACCCCGCTCTCCGTGTACTGGTACCGTAGGTAGTCGTGGCCGTTCGGGGCGACGTTCAGCAGGCTCGCGGGCGTGTAGGTCAGCGGGACTTCCTCCCGGTCGACCGTGAAGTGGCTCTCCGACAGGTGGAGGTCGCTCGCGACCAGCACCGGGGTCTGGTAGGCCTCGGCGAGCTCGAACGCCCGGATCGTCATGTGGAACGCTTCGGCCGCGTCGGTGGGGGCCAAGACCGCCCGGGGGAACTCGCCCTGACCGGCCCCGAGCATCATGTTGAGGTCGCCCTGCTCGGTCTTCGTCGGAAGGCCCGTCGAGGGACCGGCGCGCTGCGACTCGACGACGACGAGGGGGGTCTCCGTCATCCCGGCTAGCCCCATCGCCTCGACCATCAGGGAGAATCCTCCACCGCTGGTGGCGGTCATCGCGCGCACGCCGCCGAACGAGGCGCCGATGGCCATGTTGATGGCCGCGATCTCGTCTTCCGCCTGCTTCACGACGATCCCCAGCGTCTGGGCATGGGCCGCCAGCCAGTGGAGGACACCCGAGGCCGGCGTCATGGGATACTGGGCGAGGAACTTGCAACCGGCCGCCGCCGCGCCGAGCGCGATCGCCTGGTTGCCGGTCATCAGCAGCTTCGGCGCTCCGGCCTTCTGCACCGCGTGGGCGTTCACGCTCGCGTGCGTCTCCGCGAAATGGTAGCCGTCGCCACTCGCCGCGAGATTCCAGGCGACGACGTCGCCCGCTTTCCGGCCGAACGAGTCGGCGAGTACTTGGTGCAGAAGGTCCAGCGGGATGCCGGCGAGGAACGCCGTGGCGCCGATGCCGCCCGCGTTCTGCAGGATCGACTGGCTCGTGTGCTTGCGTGCGAATTCCAGCGTCGGGACCGGTAGCGCGGTCACTCCGGCCGGAAGTTCGCTCGGACTCACCGCGAACTTCTCGGGGTCGAACACGACCGTGCCCCCCTGGCGAAGGCCCGGCGCGTGGACGTCGACCGTCTGCTTGTCGAGCGCGTAGAGCACATCGAGCCCGTCCCCCTGACAGCGGGGACGGCCCGTACCGGTACGCGCCTGGTACCAGACGTGACCCCCTCGGATCACCGACTGGTAGGCGTTGAGGCCGAAGACATGCAGTCCCATCCGGGAGAAACACCGGGCGATCGTCTCGCCGACGGAGGCGATACCGTCCCCCGCCTGGCCGCCCGTACGTACCGAGAGGTCCGTCATTTTTCTTATCGAGAAGCGCGCCGTATTAATCCGTTGTGCGCTACTCGTGCGATGTCATCGCACGGCCGACGGCCGGCCGAGGAAAAATCGGCCGGGCGGGGGGTCCGGGTGCTGCTCTTCGCGACCGCCCGCACCGCGGTGGGAGAACGCATGATCACGGTACCCGTGGGCCCGGGCGGCGCGACGGTTCGGGCGCTGGTGGCGTCCTTGGGCTCGGCGTACCCGCGCCTGGTGCCGGTGCTGGCCCACAGCCGGTTCTTCCTGGATGGGCACCCGGTCGAGGGGCTCGATCAGTCCGTGAAGCCGGGGGCTGAACTGGCCGTGCACCCGCCGTACGGGGGTGGGTAGCTGTCGGTACGCCTGACCCGCCGGCCGCTGTCGCTCGCGGCCGCGTGGAGGGCCCTGGACGACGTCCGCGAGGGAGGGGTCGTGGTGTTCGCGGGCCGTGTGCGCCCCGACCCGACCCCGGCGGGGCGGGTGACGGCGCTCGACTACGAGGCGCATACCGCGCCCGCATTGCGAGCGCTGGCCGCCCTCGAGATCGAGGCGCGACGACGATTCGGCGCCGGTGCCACCATCGCCTGGCACCGTGTGGGCCGGGTCCGGGTCGGGGAGGTCGCGGTTATCGTCGGCGCCGCGTGCGGCCACCGGCGCGAGGCGTTCGCCGCGACGCGGTTCCTGATCGACCGTCTGAAGGCGACGGTGCCGGTGTGGAAGGAGGTGCGAGCACGACCCGCGCGTCGACCGCGACCACGCCGCGCCCGGCGTTCCGCACGATGAGCGGATTCAGGTCCATCTCCGCGACCTCGGGCAGGTCGACCGCGAGCTGCGATACTCGCTCGATGGCCTCGGCGAGGGCCGGCAGGTCGCTCGGAGGTTCGCCGCGAACGCCCTGCAGGAGCGGGAACGCCTTCACCGATTCGATCATGTGGACGGCGGAGAGCGGTCGGACCGGCGCGAGCCGGAACGTGACGTCCCGCAGGATCTCGACGTAGATCCCTCCCAGACCGAAGACGACGATCGGTCCGAAGCCGGGGTCTCGTTGGAGGCCGATGAGGACCTCCTTGCCGCCCCGGATCTCCTGCTCCACCTCGTAGCCCTCGATGCGGGCCTGGGGGGCCTTGGCCCCGACGGTCTTGGCCATCTTGCGGACCGCCTCCCGCACCGCGGTCGCGTCCTCGAGGTGCAGGCTCACCCCGCCCACGTCGGTCTTGTGGGAGATGTCCGGCGACGCGACCTTGAGCACGACCGGGAACCCCAGGTCCCGGGCGGCCGACGCCGCCTCGTCCGGCGTCCGTACCCGACGGACCTTCGCGAACGGGATCCCGTAGGCGCTCAGGAGCTCCCGGGCCGCGTACTCGGGCAGGACCGAGATCCCGTCGCGTCGCGCCTTGGCGATGACGGAACGCGCGGCCCCCGAATCGACGCGGAACTTGCGGACCTCGGTCCGCGGCCGGTTGAGCCAGGCCCGGTACTTGGAGAGACTCGCGAGTCCCTGGACGGCCTCCTCCGGGAACGTGAAGGTCGGCACGCCTCCCGCCTCGAGGGCGGCGACGTCGGAGGAAAGGTCCGTGAGGCCAAAGAGACAGGCCGTGAGCGCCTTGTGGCTGTGCGCATGCGCCTCCAGCATCGCCTGGGCGACGGCGCCGCCGGTGAGCGTACCCGTCGGGGTCGAGATCGCCAGCACGCCGTCCGTGCGCGGGGCGTCGAGGACGATCCGCAGGGCCTGGGCCCACTGCGTCGGACCGGCGTCGGCGGTCATGTCGACGGGGTTGGCGATGGCGGCGGACGGGGAGAGGATCCGGGCCAGCTTCGACTTCTCGGCCTCTTCGGGCAGCGGCAACTCCAGATGCCGTCGCACCGCCGCGTCAGCGGCGACGATCCCGGGCCCGCCGGAGTTGGTCAGGATGGCGAGGCGGGGGCCGTCCAGACGGAGGCCGCCGGAAAATATCTTGGCCGTGCGGAACAGGTCGCCGATGGACTCGACGCGCTCGACGCCGGATTGCTCGAACAGCGCATCGTAGAGCTGGTCGCGGCCGGACTGGGCCAGCGAACCGGTGTGACTGCGGGCCGCCCGCTCGCCGGCGGGGGTCCGCCCGCTCTTGATGACGAGGACGGGCTTGACCTCGGTCACCTCGCGGGCCGCTTCCAGGAACCCTCGTCCGCTGGCCAGGCTCTCGACGTAGAGCAGGATCACCCGGGTCGCCGGGTCGCGGCCGAGCCAGCGCAAGAGGTCGTTCTCGTCGACCCCGGCGCGGTTGCCGACGGAGATGAACTGAGAGAACCCGATCCGCTCCGCGATGCCGTACTGGAGGATACCGGCGCAGAGGGCTCCGCTCTGGGAGACAAAGGCGATGTTCCCCCGCGGGGGGAGATTTTCGCTGAACGTCGCGTTCAGACTGACGGTCGGGTCGGTGTTCAGCAGTCCGAAGCAGTTCGGGCCCACCAGCGACATCCGGTACTTCTTCGAGATCTGTACGACCTGCTCCTCGAGCGCGACCCCTTCGCCGCCGACCTCGCGGAACCCCGAGGAGATCACGATCACACCACGCGTGCCAGCCGCACCTAGCTGCTCCACCACGCCGGGGACGCCCTTGGCCGGCACGATGACGATGCCCAGGTCCGGCACCTCCGGCAGCGAGGCAATGTCCGGGTAGCAATGGACACCGGAGACGCTCGACCAGGACGGGTTCACTGGGAAGGCGACGCCGCGAAATCCCGCCTGCAGCACGTTCCGGAAGAGACTCGTGCCGACCGCCCCCGGCCGGTTGGACGCCCCGATGACCGCGACCGACTTGGGCTCGAACAGCCCCTCCAGACCTTCCGCCCGGCTCTCCGCCATCGCGAATCCCGCCGCCGGTACGCCGCTGTGCCGCCATAATATAGACCCCCCGGCGTGCAGCGGCCCATGCCCGCGACTCCCTCGACCCCACCGGCGGGGCGCCCAACGTCCACCCCGCCCGGACCGGTCCGACGCCCACCGGCCGGCGGCGTCCTCCAGCGGATGGACAAGGGCCGGATCCGCCACGTCGTCGCGGTGGGGAGTGGCAAGGGCGGGGTGGGCAAGTCGACCGCGACCGCTCTGCTCGCGCTCGAGCTGCGTCGCCGGGACTTGAAGGTCGGCATTCTCGACGCGGACATTACCGGCCCGTCGATCCCGAAGGTCCTCGGCCTCACGGGCCCGTTGATGGACCGCGGTGAGGGGATCGAGCCGGCCGTTTCCCGGACGGGGATCCCGGTGGTCTCCTCGCAGTTCATGGTCGAGGACGAGAAGACCCCGGTCATCTGGCGGGGACCGCTCGTCACCCGCCTCATCACCCAGTTCTTCGGCGGCGTGAACTGGGGCGCGCTCGACTACCTGCTCCTCGACATGCCGCCCGGCACGAGCGACGTCCCGCTCACCGTGTTCCAGACGATACCGATCGACGGGATGGTCTTCGTGCTCACACCCCAGGACCTGGCCGCGCTCATCGTCCGCAAGGCGATGAACATGGCCCGCGAGCTCCACGTGCCCCTGCTGGGGCTGGTCGAGAACCTGGCCTACGTGACCTGCCCGGACTGCGGCAAGCGCATCGACCTGTTCGGAACCAGCCGGGTGCCCGCCGTGGCGGAAGAGTACGGGATCCCCCTGATCGGCCGACTCCCGGTGCTCCCTCCCATCAGTGCCCTGTCCGACGAGGGCCGGCTCGAGCAGTACTCCGGTCCGGAAGTGACGGCCTACGGCGACGCGTTCGTGCGCGCCGTCGACGAGGTCACGAAGGGGTCGGCGACGGTCCTCTGACCTCGCGCAACTTCGCGAATGGGATCGCCTCGACCGCGACGCCGCGGCGGCTCAGCGCGGCGGCCAGTCCCGGCAGGTGCGCGTCCCCGACGACCGCGGCCAGGCGCCCGTACCCCCGGGCCCGGAGGTGCGTCAAACGCTCGGCCATGTGCTCGTTGCGTTCGTCTAGCAGCACACGCGCGAGTGTGGGCGAAGCCTGCCGGAGGTGGTCGGTGTATTCCTCGGGGGAGGCCGCGTACCGGTCCATCTCCCGAGTCACCAGGCGAGCGGGGAGGAACAATGCGATGACGGCGCCGAGCAGGAGCTGGACTCGCTCCTTGAACGGCATTGCCCGGACGAGTCGCATCACGGTGATCCGCATCGGGTCGTCGATGAGGAAGAGCGGCAGCTGCCGCTCCTGGGCCACGAGCGCGGCGACCTTCATCTCGGCCCCCGCTTCGCCGCCGCCGAGCTCGGAGCCCAGCCGTCGCTGGATGAGCGCCCAGACCCGGGTCAGCAGCGGCAGTCCGCTCCGGTCGCGCGGGTGGGCGGAGGGCCGGAACAGCGAGCCGGCCCGCTCCGGGTCGAGCTCGACTGCGACCCCGTCCAGGACCCGGTCGGCCAGGACGGAGCGCAGCGGACCGGAGAGGTCGATGACGTGGGCCGCCCCGAGCAAGAGCACGGGCGACTCGGTCGTCCGGGCGTACACGTAGCCCCAACGCCGGCGCCCGCTATCTGCCTTTTCCCGGCGTCCGAACTCCCATATAGGGGAGGGCGGTCGCGGGGTCGATGGCGTGGACGATCTACAGCGTGCCGTCGGCCAAACGCGCCGAGCTGGATGCGGCGTTGAAGGACGACGTGGTCTCACGGCAGAGCCAGAAGATTCGGGACGCCGGAGCGCTCGGTGGTCCGTCAGACCAGACGTTCGTCCTCATCGAGGGCTCGACCGAGGGGATCGCCCGGGCCGACCAGGTTCTCGCCACCGTGGGGACGAAGCTCCCGCCGGCCGAGGCCGACCCGCTCCACCGGAAGTTCAAGGACGAGGAGGACGCCGCCTCCGCCGGTATGGGTCTGTTCTTCACCGAAGAGTAACGGTCTACTCGTTGGTCGGGTCGTGGGACGGCTCGACGTCCTCGCCGCCGCCGAAGACCCGTTGACAGCTCTGGTAGAACGACTCGAGGCCGGTCCCCTCCTTGGCGGAAGTGGCGACGAGCCCTGTCAGGGAGCCCATCGACTCGAGCGCCCGGAACAGTTCGCTCGAGAGCTGAGCGTCCGGGGTCGGCGTCTCGTCCGCGACCGCGTCCGAGAGCGCGCCGGGCTCACCGGCCCATTGCATCACCTTGGCCAGTTGCTCGGGCGTGAGCGCGTCGGCCTTCGTGAGCACGTTGACCATCGGTAGACGGAAGCGGAACTCGACGGTCGCGCCGAGCATCATCAGCGCGACGAAGCCGCCGGCGGTGCGGGCGAGCGCCGGGTCGTAGAGGAAGGCGATCATCGAGCGGTCGCCGCTCAGCGCTTCGACGATCGCGCG
>JASHSU010000149.1 GCA_030038605.1 Thermoplasmata archaeon
GACGCCGTCCCGGTCCCGACCAGCAACCCGTTCTCCTGGATCCTGCTCTCCGAGCACCAGGACGCGACGACCGTCCGGACCACCTGGGCGCGGTACCACCTCGGCCGGGGGATCACCGCCGGGCCGTACACGGTGGAAGGCTCCCTCGTCCCGAGCGCGGACCCGCGGCCCCCCGCGACCGCGGTGGAGGCGCTGGACCGGTCGTACGCGGTCGCCCGCGGGGCCAGCCGGATGATGGACCTGACCTACCACTTCGGCGAGGCGTTCGAACAGCCCGGCGGAGACTGGGAAGCCGTTTGGTACTCGCTCGAATTCACCGCGTTCGGCCGCTCCCAGGCCGTGAAGGTCCGCTTCCCCGCCACGGGCGGCCCGCCGCAGGTGCGGACGGCGTTCTACCGTCCGGTCAACATCGCGCTGTAGTCGCAGTTCACCCGTCCCGGGGGACGGTACCGGCGACGAGGCACCCCGGGAACGTCCCGGACCGGCCTACTTGTAGGTGGACTTGTGGACGGTCCCTTCGTCGTCGACGATGGTGATGCACTCACCCTCGCACTCGAAGAGGCACGCCTCGCACATGATGCAGTCCGGCCCGTGGATGACGGCCGACTTCTCGGCCCGGAACTGGAACTTCGCGGCCACGTTGGGGTCGTCCACGACGTTGGGCCAGTTCTCGCGAGGCTGCATCTCGAACACCGTCACGGGGCAGACGTCGCGGCAATGGGTGCATCCCGTGCACTTCTCGTGGGCCACCTCGACACTGACCATGGCCGAACCTGTCGCGCCCACCGACGTTGAATATATTAAATCACGCCGAGGTGCGCACGGCACCCCGGCGCGCAGCGCTCGCCCCGGCCTCCGTTCCCGACTAAATTTACGGGATGTCGGCCGGGTTCCAAGCGCCGACCCGCGGGCCACCCCGGAGCGCGTCCAGGGCCGTCATCTCCGACGGCGAGAGCTCGAAGTCGAAGACCTGGGCGTTCTCCCGGATCCGGTCCTGGTGGGAGGATTTGGGGATCTCCACGAACCCGTGCTGGAGACCCCAGCGGAGGAGGATCTGGGCCGGCGTTCGACGATGCGCCCGGGCCGTCGCCGCGACGACCGGCTGGTCGAACATCCGTCCGCGCGTGATCGGCGCCCACGCCTCCAGCCGGATCCCGTGCCGCTCGCAGAAACCGGTCAGTTCCGGGTCGTAGACGAATGGGTGCAGCTCGACCTGGTCCACGGCCGGCACGGCACCGCCTGCCTCGAGGATCTCTTGGAGATGCCGGACCGTGTAGTTACTCACTCCAATCGAGCGCGCCAGGCCCTCCTTCTGGAGCTTCTCGAGGCCCCGCCAGGATGCCAGGCGGTCTGCCGGCGTGGGCGCCCTCGGCCAGTGGATGAGGTACAGGTCCACGTACTCGAATCCGAGTCGTCCGAGGCTGGCCCGGAACGCCTTCTGCGAGGAGTCGAACCCGTGTTCCGAGTGCCAGAGCTTGGTGGTCACGAAAACGTCCTCTCGACGCTGACCGCTGGCGCGCAGTCCCGCTCCGACATCCTCCTCGTTGTTGTAGAGGGCGGCGGTATCGATCATCCGGTACCCGGTCTCCAGCGCCCACCGAACCGCCTGCTGGGTCGTCGCACCGGGTTCCATCTGGAACACGCCCAGCCCGAGGCAGGGGATCTCGTGGCCGTCGTTCAGTCGGAATCGCGCGTCCAAGCTCTTCGGGTCCGCTTCGGTCATCCTGCTCACCTCGACCACTTACCGGCGGGTCGACACGGGACGGAACCGGGAAGCCAGCCCCCGGGCGACGAGCCGACCGTCGTAGCCTCGCAGCTGCGTCTCGTGTTCCCCGCACAGCCCGAACGGGCTCCACTCACCGGAGTCGGGTCCGGGCTGCGCGCCGGCGGCCCACAGCTCGACACGGTGGGGTCGCTCGTCGCAGCCTCCGCCGGAGCCGACGTCCGGCTCACCGACCAGGGGTCGGAAGGCGTAGTCGTAGGCCCGGCCCATGTCGCACAACGGTCGTTGGAAGATGGCGCTCATCGGACGCGGTGGTCGGAGGGCTCGGACGCGAGCCCGACCCATAAGCACTTCCGGCCGATCGACGGGGCGAGCGGTCTAATCCCACGGAGGCGCTGCCCGAACCGGGAAGGTTCCCCTTCTTCCGATGCCGATCGAGCACGTGGCCGGGGTCGACCTGTACTACGAGACGTCGGGATCCTCCGGCGACCCGGTGGTGCTCGTCCACGGCTCGCTGGCCGACCACACCGCCTGGTCCCGGGTCGTTCCGCTGCTCTCCGAGAGTCTCACGGTCCTCACCTACGACCGACGCGGGTACGGGCGCAGTACGCGGGGACCCCGTGACCACCCGGTGGGCACCGACGCGTCCGACCTGGCCGCGCTGCTCGAGGCCGTGGATTGGCGCCCGGTGCACGTGATCGCGCACTCGTACGCCGGGGCCGTCGCGCTCGAACTGGCCTCCCAGCGACCAGAGTTGGTTCGGAGTCTTGTCGTGCACGAGCCCCCCCTGGTCGGGTTGTTGGACGACGACCCGGCGACCGCCGGCGCCAGCGCCACGTTCCGGTCCGCCGTGCAAGCGATCTCCGACCGCGTACGGGCGGGAGACTCCGAGGGGGCCGCCCGGCAGGTCACCGAGTCGTTCTCGACCACCCCCGGCGCCTGGGAGCGGTTGCCCGCGACGGTCCGGTCCGAGTTCGCCGGTCGGATGGACCGTTGGGTCGAGGAGTACGACGATCGGGCCACCTGGGACCCGCCCCGCGAAGAGTTCGCCGACCTCTGGCTCCCGGTCCTGCTCACGTCCGGCACCACCAGTCCCGACTGGGTCACCGCGGCCCGGAGGGCTCTCGCCCATCGGCTCGTGAACGCGACCGAGGTCGAACTCCGGGGCGCGGGGCACGCGCCGCACGTCACGCACCCGGTCGAGTACGCGGGCGTCGTGCTTTCGTTCCTGCTCGAGCGGAACGTCCCGTCGCACTGAGTGCGGGCTTCGGCCCGGACCGGGTCCAGTTATACTCGGGTCCTATGGCACACCCGTGGGTTCGCGCGTCACACACCGCCCGCAGGTGGCGTGGCACCAGATCGGCCCCGGCGTCCGAGTTCGTCGGGTCCTCCAGGAGGACGGCACGGCCCTCCGATTGTATCGCCTGGAGCCCGGGTCGCGGTTCGATCTCCACACGCACGATTTTCCCGAGATGGGGATGCTCCTGTCGGGCTCGGGCACGCTCGTGTTCGAGGAGGAGGAGCAACCCGCGCAAGCCGGGGACTCGTTCTACCTGCCGGTGGGACTCCGGCACGGATTCCGGGTAGCGGACGGTCGCGAACCGGTCGTGATGTTGAACGTCGAGGCTCGTCGGGACGAGGCGACCCGTCCCGACCCGGCGGCGCACGCCCCGCCCTCCGTGTCACGCACCGGCCGCCGGGCCCGGTCGGCCCGGACTTAGGTTCGGTCGCCCGGCTGCTCCTCGAGCTCGAGGAGGTCGAGGACGCCCTTGCCCAGCCACTGTCCGCCGTCGACGGCCAGGACCTGACCGGTGATGTAGCTCGCCCGGGGGCCGACCAGAAAGCAGACCGCGTCCGCCACTTCCTCGGGCGTTCCGAACCGCCCCATCGGAACCCCGCTCCGGATGCGCTCGACGAGCTCCGGCGAGGTCCACAACTGACGGTCGGTCCCGTCCGTTCGAATCGGCCCGGGAGCGACCGCGTTCACTCGGATGCCGTACCGGGCCCACTCGACCGCGAGGGTGCGAGTGAGCGCGAGGACCCCGGCCTTGGCCGCCGCCGAATGAGCGGTACCGGGACCGGCCATCCACGCGTAGGACGCCACGATGTTCACGATCGACGCCCTCGGGGCTTCGCGGAGCAGCGGCAGCGCGGCGCGAGAGCAGAGGAAGGTCCCGTCGAGGACGATACCTTCCACGGCTCTCCAGCCGTTCGGGCTGATCCGCTCCGCGCGCGCGACGAAATTGCCAGCGGCGTTGTTGACCAGGACATCCAGTCGCCCGTACTTCGCCCGGATGCGTTCAACAAGGCGATCGACCTGCTCGGCCAGCCGGACGTCCGTGGGAACCGCGAGCACGCGGGCTCCGGTCGCTCGGAGCACGTCCGCGCCGGCCGCAAGATGGTCCGCGGAGCGGCTGGCGATGGCCAGATCGAATCCTTCGACCGCCAAACTCCGGGCGATTGCCAGGCCGATGCCCGTGCCTCCGCCGGTCACGAGCGCGACCGGACGGTTCGTGGCCGCGGTGGGCGCTGGATCGGGCACCGAGGCCGCGATGCCTGCGGAAGGTTAAGGCCCGGTCGGGCCGGACGCCGCCGCGGCCGCGGCAGCGGCCCCGACCGCGTTCAGATCGGAGTCATCGAGTCCGTACCCCAGACGGCCGTTCCGCCGGAACACGGGCCGCCCCGCGGAGAAGACCACGAGGGTGGGACTCACGTCGATGTCGAACCGTTCCCAGAGGCCCGAGTCGACATCCGAGAGGTCGCCGATCGCCGTCCGGTACCGGACCCCCTGGGCGAACCGTTCGAACGCGGGGAGGAACCGGCGCGAGAATCCGCACCAGTCGGCGGTGAAGTTGACCACCCATACCCCGTCCCGTCGCAGGCGGACCCCGTCGAAATCGGCGAGCGTCAGGACGTCCATGCCGTGCCGATGGGTCGGAGGCCGGCGGCGTTCTTCCGATTGTCGCCTCGCGGGCGGTACGGGAACGGCCCCGCACGGTCAACTAGGGCGCCGGAATCCGCCGGGCATGCCGATCCGCGTCCCGATCGAGCGACGCTCCGACCAAGTGTTTCCGTCGCCGCTCGCCGGCCGAGTGCACATCGAGTCGTTCGAGAGCCAGCTCCTAAAGGGTAATCCCTGGGCCGACCCGCACGTTCGTGACCTTCCTGTCTACCTCCCGCCCTCCGGGCGGACGGAGGGGCTCCCGCTGCTGGTTCTGCTCACCGGATTCACCGGGGCCGGGTGGATCCATTTCGAACGCCCCCGATTTTTCCAGAGCACGATCGTGCGCCGGTTCGACCAACTCATCCAGTCGGGAGCGATACCGGAGGCGGTTCTGGTCGCCCCCGACTGCCTCACGACCCTGGGGGGCAGCCAGTACCTGAACTCCTCGGCGACCGGCCCGTACGAGGACTATGTGACGAAGGAGATCCTCCCGTGGGTGCGCGACCGCTATCGGACGGGGCCCACGGGGCTGCTCGGGACGTCCAGCGGCGGGTTCGGTTCCCTGGTCCTCGCCCTGCGCCACCCGGACCTGTTCGCCGCGGCCGCCTCCAACTCCGGTGACGCGTACTTCGAGTACGCGTACTTGCCCGAGTTCCCGACCGTCGTGCGCGCCCTGCACCGCGCCGGCGGGCCGGAAGCCCTGCTCCACCGGGTCTTGGCCGAGCCGACCAGCGACTTCGGGCCGTGGAACCCGGACATCCAGGCCGTGGAGATGATGGCGTACGCCTCGGCGTATTCCCCCGTTCCGGATCGACCCGGGGAGTTCGAACTCCCGTTCGACCTCGACACGGGAGCACTGCGCGACGAGGTCTGGCCCCGCTGGCTCGACTGGGACCCCGTTCGGATGGTCCGACGGCCCGAGTACACGGACGCGCTCCGTCGCCTCCGCCTCCTGTACGTCGACGGTGGCACCAAGGACGAATACGGTCTGGACCTCGGCGCCCGTGTGTTCGCCGCGGAAGCGCGAGCCCACGGGGCCCGGGTGGAGCACGCGGAGTTCGATGGGGTCCATGCCGACAAGGTACCCCGCTATGACCTCATGTTCCGCCGGCTGGCCAGCGTGCTGGCTCCGCCGTGAGCCGGGTCGCGGAGCACTCGTTTAGTAGGCTCCCCGTCTGGTGAGGTACGCTCCCCTCATGATCCGCGACGGAGTCATCGTCTGCGACAGTTGCGGAACCCAGATCACCCGGATCACCGTGGTGCTCGAGGGCGGTGCTCCGCACATGCACAACACGTGCAGCAACTGCTTTGCGACGCTCAAGAAGCAGTCGATCCCGCCGGCGTAGCGCCGATCAGGGCAGCTTGAGCTCGATCAGCGCATCGTCCAGGGGCCGAAGGATCTCGTCTTCCACCCAACCAAGGACGATGAAGTACCACACGAAGGCCAGCAACGGAGCGAGCTCGGGCCGATCGACGCCGGCCGGGCTCACGACGACCGCTCCGCCGCTGAGCGTGCGGCCCTCCCAGACCGGCTCGATATGGGCCACCTCGTTCCCGTCCGGCGTGGACAGGCGCCACGCCGGAGGATTGTGCCCGACCCGGTGGAGACGATAGGACCGATCGCGCGCGAAGTCGATGCGATACACGACCTCCGGAAGGTGGTGGGCCCCGGCCTCGGTGTGGCGTGTGAGACGGGCCGCGTCCCCCTCCGCCCCCTCCGGGCGCAGGGTGAGGATCGGGTCCAGATGACCGACCCGCTTGAACGTCCAGCGGCCCCCTACGGAAGTCGCTACGGCCAGCGACCCCCGCGAAGGAGCCCACGTCAGATCGAGAATCGGGACGTCGCCAGCGAGTAGACGAAACGCCACCGGGTCGTCAACGGAACGCAGCCAGCGGAACGCGGTCCGGTCGACGTTCGCGATCGCGACGAACTCCACGTGGGGCAAGCCCCCCGCGGGCTCTTAACGGTCGCCGGCGGTGACGGATTAACCTGAGGTCGGCTCGACGACCCGAGCCTTCGGCGCGAGGTCACGCTCGATCCGCTCCAGGTCGGCAAGGACCTTCTCGACCGGCTCGAACGGCCCGGGCGCTTCGTCGAGATCCGACGCGTCGTCGGACTCCGGAGGCGACGGACCGGCTTCGATCGGTACTCCGTACTCGGAGCCCAGCAGGCGCTCGGAATCGGTAGGCCCCTCGTAGAAATCGGGGCCCGCCGCCGAGGCCCCGGCCGCTCGGGCGTCCGGTGCGGGCCGCCCAAAGTCGCGGCGGTCCCGGACCGGAGGATAGCGGGGGAGGTCCGCGGGCGGAGGGGGCGAAGCCCGGGTGGCCTCGATCGGAAGATACGTCGGGGCCGGCTCGGTCGGCTCGTCGTCCTCGACGTCGGCCCCGCCGGCCGATTCCCCGGCCAGGGTCCACGAGATCACGCCGCCGATCGAGCAGGTGAACCCGAGGGCCAGCAGCAGCGCCCAGAAGGTAAAGACCCCCGGCCCCCAGAGGGCGTAGGCCGGAAAGAAGACCTTGATCACGACACCGGCGGTGAAGAACACGATCGCGAGGAGGAACAGCGGGAGGCTCCGAAGGAATTCGGGAGCCTCCCACCACCGCGCGGTTGAGCGGACCGGTGCCCGAGGAGCCATAAGGAGCGACTGCGCCGGATACTCCACTGCGTGAACCTCCCTTTCAGGATGTCGAATCGGACCGCGCTCGAGTGTTATACAAGGTGGTCCGGCTCGGTCGTATAGCCGGAGTGTCGGGATACGTATTAATACGCAATTCCCCCATTCGATACTCTACCCTGAGGTTCCGCGAATGGTACGACGTGTGGCCCGCAAGACCGTCTACGCCGCAACGCTGATCTCCCTGCTCGCTCTGGCCGGTGGCTGGACGCTGGCCGCAGGGACCACCCAGACGGTCGGGCCCTCCCAGAGTTCGAGCATTACGGTAACTGCGCCCAGCGGTTTCACGACCGCCGTCGTCCAGTCGACCCAGCTCCTGACCGTCGCCTCGAACCTCATCACGGGGCTCGACGGCACGGCGGGCACGCAGGCAGGCGGCACGGGTCACGGCCTCAACTCCACCTCCACCCTGAACGCCGTGCTGACGTCGTGCGCCGGCTCCTTCTGCGAGGAGAACTTCTCGGCGGTCGACGCGTCGTCCGCTCTCACGATCGGCGACTCGGCCCTCCAGGTGATGCTCACGGTGACCCAGCCCCTCGCCACGGCGGTCGGGTTCGATGTCCAGGTCGAGATCATTTACGCGACGACCGGACCGGTGACCTACGCGTTCGGGACCGGTTACTTCGACTCCAGCGTCGCGACCGGCGCCCACGCGGCGTTCTTCGCGGTCGCTCTCTACGTCGACCTCGGCGTCTCCGCCACGCTCATGCCCTCGGTGAGCGACGTCGTCGTCACGATGAACAACTGCCAGACGGCCACCACCTGCCCGTAGGGCGTCGCGACCGACGCCCCGGCCGGCCCGCGTCGCCCCCAAGGACTAAGTCCTCGGGTTCCTGCCCCGGTCGATGAGGGCCGGGCGACCGCGACCGGACCCTCGGCGGGAGTTTGACCGGGAGGCCTCGGAGTACGACCGGACCGCTCGGGCTTCCATGCCCGCGTACAGCGACCTCCATCGCACCCTGATCGGCGGCATACCGTTCGCTCCGACCCGGGAGTTCCGCGTTCTGGAGCTGGGGGTCGGCACGGGGACCCTGACGGCGCTGCTCCTGGAACAGTTCCCTCACGCCCGTGTGACCGGAATCGACCTGTCCCAGCGGATGGTCGCGCGCGCTCGAACGAAATTGAGGCCGTACAAGGGACGCGTCGAACTGGTCGTCGGCGCCCTCGAGGCGTTCGAGCCCGCCCCCTACGACGCCGTGGTCTCCGCCCTCGCGATCCATCACCTGACCGACCGCGAGAAGTGGGGCCTCTTCCGACGCGTCTACCAGTCACTGCGCGCCGGAGGCTACTTCGGCGACGCGGACGACCATCTACCGGAGGACCCTCTCTTCGACCAGCGCTACGCCCAGATCGCGTCGGCCGCCCAGAAGTCCCCGCGGGGCGGAGCGGCCTGGATGCGGTTGCAGGAAGTCTGGCACGAGCACGAACAGTTCGACCATCCCGCCACCCTGGCGGACGAGACCGCCGCCCTCGAGCGGGCGGGGTTTGCCCACGTCGGCGTGCCGTGGCGATTCTTCGGCCAGGCGGTCGTCTGGGCGTACAAATAGAGAAGTGGGTGGCCGCCCCTCCCGGGAGCGGACCGGAGGGCCGCGATGGAGCGGGAGACGACGTTCCGCCTGGGCGGGGCGTCCATCATCGCACTGTGCGGGGTGTTCGCGGTCGCGCTCGTCTGGGCCGGGGCCGGTATCGAGTACGCCTCCGCCTATCTCGGGCTCGTCTTCGGGGCGGTGCTCGGGGCGTTCTTCTACTACGTCGGAGGCGCCGAGGCCAAAGAACGACGGGCCTACCTCGAGCGGGCCTCGGACGCGAGTATCGACGACCCCGGGCGCCCTCCCTAGCGGCGCGACCGGACGCCCGCCCCGTCGGAAACCTTTTCTTGCGAGGGGACCGTCCGCGCGTCGTGGCCGGGATGGGGTAGCTTGGCCTATCCTGGGGGACTGTGGATCCCTCGACCCGGGTTCAAAGCGTCGCGGGGCCCACCCCCGCGCCGTGAGACTCTCGGTCCCGGCCCTACCGGCGCCGCCGCCCCGTCGCCTTGGGCGTGGCCCCTCGGGTGAGCCGCTCGAGCACGTCGGGAAGGCTGGACAACGAATAATCGGCCCACGCGGCCCCCCATTGCATCAGGTCCGCCGGCGTCAGGGTCCATCCGCGGACGGACGAGGCCCGTCCCAGGGCGGTCACACGCTCGGCCGAATGGGCGGCCTCCATATCGAACCGCGAGTCCCCGACGAGGAACATCGGCGCGTTGGGGTATCGACGCCGGTACTCCGAGAGGTGCTCCCGCTTCGTGCCGTCCGCCGACCCGAACACCTCGTCGAACCAGTACCGCAGGCCCTCGCGCTCGAGGATCAGATCGGCCATCTCGGTCTCGGCCCCCGTCGAGATCACGAGGGTCCATCCCTCGACATCCAGCCGCTTGAGCAGCTTGGGCATCTCGGGGAATGGCTTCGCCTTGGCGTACGCCTCGGTGACCTTCCGTTGATGAAACGTCCGCGCCGTGGTCGCCCGTTCCGCCGCCGGTGCTTCGGGGTAGAGTTGAGCCAACTGGGCCTCGAACGGCATGCCGGTGGTCGCCAGGTAATGCACCCTTCCCTCGTCCGGCGGAGTACCGAACGCCTTCTCGAGCACATCGGCCGCGACCGCACTGATGAGGCCCAAGTCGTCCAGGATCGTCCCGTCGAGGTCGAACACCACCACCGCACGCGGGACGTCGCGAGGGGCAACGACCTCGCGCTGCCGACCGACGAGCCGCCCGACCTCCGCGTACTGGCTCGTCGCCGGGAGCACCGGCAACGGAGCCTCGTGGGGCGAGACCGGACCGTCCCCGGTCCGCGCGGGGGGGTCCGAGGACGCGGTCGGGGCCATCGTTGGCGGGAGCGGGCCGGGCTCATTAGCCCGACGCGCCCCGGGAGCGCCTAATACTCGACCCCGCTCCCGCGACCGGGAGGCCGAGGGTGCACCCCAGTCGGGCGATCCGGGGTCGGACGACCCGACTGCTGGAGGGTCGACGTATCGTCCTCGGGATCTCGGGGTCGATCGCCGCCATCGAGGTGCCCCGCATCGCTCGCGAGATCATCCGCCACGGTGCGGACGTGCAGGCCGTGATGAGCGCCGAGGCGACGCGGATCGTCACGCCGGAGGCGATCCAGTTCGCCACCGGTCACCCGCCCATCCTCCAGCTGACCGGCGACGTCGAGCACGTGACCCTGCTCGGACCGGGCGAAGGGCGGGCGGACCTGTACCTCATCGCCCCGGCGACCGCCAACACACTCTCCAAGGTCGCGCACGGCATCGACGACACGCCGGTCACCTCGTGCGCCTCGGTCGCGCTCGGCGGCGGAGTGCCGATGCTGGTCGCACCGGCCATGCATTCGCATATGGGGCTCAACCCCGCGGTCCGGGAGAACATCGACCGTCTCAAATCCTGGGGCGTGGGGGTCATCTCGGGAGCGTCCGCCGAGGGCGAGGAGAAGATCGCCACCCCGGAGGAGGTCGCCGCCGCCGTTCTGCACCGGCTCGGGGGGGCTCCGTGGAGCGGACGCACGGTAGTCGTGATCGGGGGAGCCGCCCGGGAACGTATCGACGCGGTCCGTTCGGTGACGAACGAGAGCTCCGGAACGATGGCCGTGGCGCTCGCCAACCAGGCGTATTTCCGCGGTGCGGAGACCGTCGTCTGGGCGGGTGCCTTGCAGGTCTCCGTCCCTCCCTGGCTGACGGTCGAGCGCTGGGAGAGCGTCGACGACTTGGTCGCCCTGGCCCGCCGACATTCCGCGCTCCTTCAGCGGGCGTCCGCCGTATGGGTTCCGGCCGCGCTCTCGGATTTCACCCTGGACGCACACGGGGGCAAGATCCCCTCGCGGGAGAATCCCACCCTGACGCTGTCCCTACGTCGGGCTCCGAAGGTGCTTCCGATCCTCCGGACGCTGGTCCCGTCCCCCCACCGACTGATCGCCTTCAAGCTCGAGTCGGTCGGCTCGAACGAGGAGTTGGCGCGCGAAGGCGAGCGCCTCCGTCAGGAGACCGGAGCCGACTGGGTCGTGGCCAATGACGTGCGGGCGATGGGCGCCGCCGAGACCCAGGTGCTCGTCCTCCGGGCCACCGGTCGGGGGGAGTGGCTCCGTGGTCCGAAACCCGAGGTCGCCGGAAAGTTGCTCGACGACCTGGGGCGAGAGCTCACCAACGTCACGTCCCGGTCGCCTGCGGGGTCGCCGGAGCCTCGCCGTCCCCGCCCCGCCAGCCGCCGACGAGTTGCGCGACGCCGCGGGGCCCGTCGGCCTTAATAGAGCGCCCGACTCGGCGCGCCGAGAGGTGCGTTCGTGGTCAAGCTCGCCGAGTGGCAGGGCAAGGAGGTCTTCCGAAAGTACGGGATTCCGCTCCCGAGGGGTGCGGTCGCCCGGTCGGCGGAGGAGGCCGAAGCGCTCGTCCGGGACGGGGCGGTCCCGTTGCCGTGCGTGGTCAAGGCGCAGGTGCTCGCGGGGGGCCGGGGCAAAGGTGGGGCCGTCCGTTTCGCGTCCACCGCGGCGGAGGCCCGGGACGCCGCGGCCGCGATCCTGGCCCTCGAATTTAAGGGCGAGAAGGTGAAGGAGGTTCTCCTGGAGGAGAAACTCGCACTCGCCCACGAACTCTACCTCGCGATTACCTTGGACCGCAGCGCCCGATTGCCGGTCCTCATCACCAGCGCGCGGGGAGGCGTGGAGATCGAGTCGGTGGCCGACACCGAGATCGACCGCCAGCACGTGGACCCGTTTCCCGGACTCACGGCGTTTGAGAAGCGGCGCGCGGCCCGCTCGCTCGGCCTGACGGGAGGACCCGCCAAGGCGCTCGACCAGGTGCTCACCGGCCTCTGGCGTGCGTTCATGGCCGAAGACGCTGAGCTCGTCGAGATCAACCCGCTCGCGGTCGTGGGCGACGGGCTCGTGGCGCTCGATGCGAAGGTCATCATCGAAGACGATGCCGCCTTCCGCCATCCCGAGTACGCCGAGATCCGCGACGACCGCACGCCGCTCGAGGAGATCGCCCGTGAGAAGGAGATCGCGTTCGTGCAGTTGGACGGGAACATCGGTGTCATCGCCAACGGCGCGGGGCTCACGATGGCGACCCTGGACGTGCTCAAGGAGTTCGGGGGCGACCCCGGAGTCTTCCTGGACCTGGGCGGGACCGACGATCCGAACAAGGTGACCGAGGCTTTCCTGCTGATGGCGCAGGCCAAGCCGAAGGCGGTCTTTCTCAACATCTTCGGCGGGGTCACCCGGTGCGACACGGTCGCCAAGGGGCTGGTGGCGGCGCTGACTCAGGTGCCGGCCGCCGAGCGATTCCCGCTCGTGGCGCGCATCCGTGGGAACAACGAGAAGGAAGGCATCGAGATCCTGCGGGCCGCGGGCATCACGTCGACCCCGAACCTTCGGGAGTCCGCGCAGGCGGCGGTCGCCGCGGCGCGGGGGGCCGGAGCATGACGACCCTGCTGAACCGCGAAACACGGGTGGTCATCCAGGGTATCACCGGTCATCAGGGAACGGTCCACGCCCGCCAGATGCGCGAGTTCGGCACACCGGTCGTCGCCGGCGTGACGCCGGGGAAGGGAGGCTCGACGGTCGAGGGCGTGCCCGTCTACGACGCGGTGCGGGACGCGGTCCAGGCGACCGGGGCGAACGCGGCGTGCATCTTCGTCCCGGCTCCGTTCGCCAAGGACGCGCTCCTCGAGGCCGTGGACGCCGGTATCCCTCTCGCCGTCGTCGTGACCGAGCACATCCCGTTCCACGACATGCTCGTGATGTACCACTACGCCCGCGCCCACGGCACCCGGATCATCGGTCCGAACTGTCCGGGCATCGCGTCGCCCGGGTACGCCAAGGTCGGCATCATCCCGAACGTCGTCTTTCGACCGGGCCGCATCGGGGTCGTCTCCCGGAGCGGGACGCTGACCTACGAGATCGTGAACGGCATCAAGGAACACGGCCTCGGGCAATCGACGTGCTTTGGCCTCGGCGGGGACCCCGTCGTCGGCACCTCGTTCGTGGACGCCCTGCCGCTGTTCGAGGCCGACCCCGACACAGACCTGGTGGTCCTCGTCGGGGAGATCGGTGGGACCGCCGAGGAGGAGGCGGCCGAGTACATCCAGCATCACTTCACGAAACCCGTGGTCGCCTACATCGCGGGACGCAGCGCCCCGCCGGGCAAGCGGATGGGTCACGCCGGCGCGATCATCACGCGGGGCCGAGGGACCGCTGAGTCGAAGCTCGCCGCCCTCGAGCGGGCCGGGGCCCGGGTGGCCCGGTTCCCGTACGAGATCCCCGACCTGGTCGCGGAGATCGCCGCGCGTGGGGCGCGTCGGTGACGCCGGGGCCGCCCGAGCCGGACGCCGAGGAGGCGTGCATCGTGCCGAACTGCGGCGCCCCGGCGGCACGGCACTTGGCGCTGGCCGAGGCCCGCAAGGCGTTCGACCGGCTCCCCGACAAGGGCCGGCGCGCACCCCTGTGCCGGGACCACTACCGAGAGTGGAAGAAGGCCACGAAAGACGCCCGGAAGCTCGACCGGCTGGGCTGGTAAGACCGCACCCACCGGCCCGCCGCAGAGAAGAGGTTCGGCCCCCCACGCGGGCCTATCGCTTGCGCATCTTCTGAGCGCGCATGCGTCGGCGCATCCGCTTCTTGCGCCACTTCCAGCGCATGTGGCCGCGCTTCTTCCAGACTCGCGAGGAGCGTTTCACGGGACGGCGGGGGGAGGGGTAACGGTTTATTAGCGTATCCCCGGGCTCGAGGGCGAAACGA
>JASHSU010000017.1 GCA_030038605.1 Thermoplasmata archaeon
GCGCTGGTTGACGAACTGCTTCTCGAACCGGTCGGCGGCGCGGAGGTAGAGGCGGTCGGTGGCGCTCAACGCCTCCTCCCCGACGATCGCCGAGAGCGCGCGCTGGTCCTTCCCCGTCGCGTAGGTGGCGAACAACTGGTCCGCCACGCCGCGATGGTCCTCCCGCGTGCGGCCCTTGCCGATCCCCTGGTTCATCAGACGGGAGAGGGAGGGGAGCACGTCGATCGGGGGGTAGATGCCCTTGCGCTGGAGTTCCCGGCTGACGTAGACCTGGCCCTCGGTGATGTACCCCGTCAGGTCGGGGATCGGGTGCGTCACGTCGTCCGCGGGCATGGTGAGGATGGGCAGCTGCGTGATCGACCCCTTGCGGCCGTGGATCTTGCCGGCCCGCTCGTAGAGCGTCGCGAGGTCGGTGTACATGTACCCCGGGTAGCCCCGGCGGCCCGGCACCTCTTCCCGCGCGGCGGAAACCTCTCGGAGCGCCTCACAGTAGTTCGTCATGTCGGTCAGCACGACCAGCACGTGGAGGTCCTTCTCGTAGGCCAGGTACTCGGCGGTGGTGAGCGCCATCCGGGGCGTCACGACCCGTTCCATCGACGGGTCCGAGGAGAGGTTCAGGAAGACGACGGCGCGCTCGAGCGCCCCGGTCGTCTCGAACTCTTTCAGGAAGTAGTTCGCCTCCTCGCTCGTGATCCCCATCGCGGCGAAGACGACGGCGAACCCCTCGGTCGAGTCGCGGAGCTTGGCCTGACGGACGATCTGGGCGGCGATCTGGTTGTGGGGTAGGCCCGCGCCGGAGAAGATGGGCAGCTTCTGGCCCCGGACGAGGGTGTTGTTGACGTCGATGGTCGAGATGCCGGTCTGGATGAACTCGCTCGGCTCCTCGCGCGAATACGGGTTCATGGCGTTGCCCACGATCTCCAGCCGGGTCTCGGAGACGATGCGGGGTCCGCCGTCGCGCGGCTCGCCGAGTCCGTTGAAGACGCGGCCGAGCATCTCGTCGGAGACGGCCAGCCGGGCGACCTCGCCCAGGAACTTGACGCTCGTCTCCTCGACGTTCATGCCCATCGTCGGTCCGAACACCTGGACGATGGCCAACCCCTTGCGTGAGTCGAGGACCTGGCCCTGGCGCCGCTCCCCGTTCGGGAGCGAGATCTCGACGATCTCTCCGTAGGCGGCGTTCTGCACGTCGTTGACGAACAGCAGCGGGCCCGTGACGCGGTCGACGGTCCGATAATCGATCGGGACGGTCGACTCGGGCTTGGTCGCGGCCGCGGACTTGCTCGCCATCCTACGCGCCTCCCGCGGCGGCCACCGCCGAGTTCATCTCGAGCTCGAGCGCGTCGAACTGGGTCGACAGCTCGGCCTCGGGGATCCACTTCATGCGCGAGAGCTTGGTGCGGACCGGGAGCGACTGGAGCTTGGTCACGGTCGCCCCCTTGGCGATGGCGTCCTGCTCCGCGTCCCCGAAACCGAGGATCGTGCGCAGCATCCGGTACTGCTTCTGGATCGAGGTGTAGGTGTCGACGTCGTCGTAGGCGCTTTGCTGCAGGAAGTCCTCGCGGATCATCCGGGCGACGTCGAGCACGCCCTTCTCCCGCTCGGGAAGGGCGTCGACGCCGACCAGCTGGACGATCTCCTGGAGCTCCGACTCCTTCTGCAGCACCTCCAGAGCGCGCTGGCGGAGGTGAACGAAGTCCTTGGAGAGGTTCGTGCCGTACCAGGTCTCCAGGTCCCCGATGTAGAGCGAGTAGCTCTGCAGCCAGTTGATGGACGGGAAGTGGCGACGCTGGGCGAGGGCCGCGTCGAGCGCCCAAAAGACTCGGGTGACGCGCAGCGTGTTCTGACTGACCGGCTCCGAGGTGTCGCCCCCGGGAGGCGAGACCGCGCCGACGACCGTGACCGATCCGGTCCGCCGGTCCGGGGAGAGCGTCACGACGCGGCCGGCGCGCTCGTAGAACTCGGCAACTCGTCGACCGAGATAGGCGGGGTACCCTTCCTCACCGGGCATCTCTTCGAGCCGGCCCGAGATCTCCCGCATCGCCTCGGCCCACCGGCTGGTCGAGTCGGCCATCAGGGCCACGTCGTACCCCATGTCGCGGTAGTACTCGGCGATGGTAATCCCGGTGTAGACGCTCGCTTCCCGTGCGGCCACGGGCATATTGGAGGTGTTCGCGATGAGCACCGTCCGCTCCATCAACGGCCGTTTGGTCTTGGGGTCCTGCAGATTGGGGAAGGTGGCGAGCACTTCCGTCATTTCGTTGCCCCGCTCTCCACAACCCACATACACGACAATATCGGAATCAGCCCACTTTGCTAACTGTTGTTGCGTTACGGTCTTCCCACTCCCGAAGGGTCCGGGAATGCACGCCGTTCCGCCCTTGGCGACCGGGAAGAACGAATCGACGACCCGTTGCCCCGTGACGAGGGGAATCGTCGGCGCCAGCTTCTGCTGGACCGGTCGCGGGATTCGGACGACCCATTTGTGGGCGAGGAATAGCGGTACGTTGCCTCCGGCGGCTTGAAGGGAACCGATCGGCTGGCGGATGGTGAACTTGCCCGCCTTGAGCTCCTTGAGCGTACCTTGGACCCCCGGTGGAACGAGGATTTTGTGGAGGATGAGCGGCGTCTCCTGGACCGTGCCGAGGACCGTACCGCCCGCGACCTCGTCGCCGGCCTTGGCGACCGGGGTAAACTCCCAGAGCGCCTTCTCGTCGAGCGCGGGGGCGACGAACCCTCGGGTGATGAAGTCCCCGAGACTCTTCTGGATGACATCCAGCGGCCGCTGGACGCCGTCGTAGATCGACTTCAGCAACCCTGGGCCTAGCTCGACCGAGAGTGCCTGACCGGTGTTCTCGATCGGGTCCCCCGGGCGGATACCCGTAGTGTCCTCGTAGACCTGGATGGTGGCGGCGCCTCCGACGAGCCGGATGACCTCGCCGACCAGGCCGAGTGTGCCGACCCGGCAGACGTCGAACATCTTGGCGCCCTCAAGTCCGTCCGCGATGACGACCGGCCCCGACACCCGCCCGACCACTGCCATGGAAAACCTCCGAATTTTCGTTAGTTGGGAACTGCGAGACTGACACCCAGTACGCGCTTTGCCAGCTGGTTGATGCTCTCGACCTCGAAGTCGCCGGTCGGCGTCGGCACGAAGACCACCAGCGGACGGATCGAGGCGTCGGCGTGGAGACGGGCGGATTCGCTCAGGCGGGCGCGGATCGACTGGCTGGCGATCACGAGGTTGAACTCGCCCGACGCCATCACCCGCTCGAACTCGGCCACGCTGTTGGTCGGACCGACCTCGACGACGTCGGTCAAGCCGATCAGGCGGAAGCCGATGGCGAGCTCCCGCTCCCCGAGGACGACGGTCCGACGGGGCTCTGCGGTCTTCTCGGCCATGAGCGTCCACGGCGGGGTCCCGGCCT
>JASHSU010000018.1 GCA_030038605.1 Thermoplasmata archaeon
TGGAACGGGCGCGTGCTCACCACCGTCCGCTGGACGACGCCCTGATTCTCCAAGAACTTGAGCGTCGCACTGAGCGTCTTCGCGTTCAAGTGGTGATCCGACTTCAGGATCTCGCTGAAGCGTTGCGGTCCCGCGAGCAGACGGTGGACGATCGACAGGCGCCACTCGGTGCCGATGACTCCGATGGCGGCCAACACGGGGCAGAGTTCGCCGTCGGCCCCGTTGCACTCGTCGCCGGCCGAGGGGGGGTGAGCTGAAACGCGATGCGCTCGAGTAGTGTCCATGGCGTCCTCGAGGGATACAGGTCCGCGGCCCCATTTATAGTTGCTGTAGTTTAGTAAGTGAACTTTGGTAACTGCTAGGGAACCCACGCATCTTCCGTGGTCGGCAGGTCCCGCGCGTACGTTTTCTCTGACGTTCGCCGTCCGCGGTCGTGCCCGTCCGTCCGCGTGAGGTCGAGCTCGTCGTCGAACGTCCCACCGGGGTCGATCCGAACGCCGAGCGCGTGCGGCTCGTCGCCCGCTTCGAGGTGTCGGGCGGTACCGAGGGCCCATCGCCTCAGGAGCTCACCCGGGCTCTCGACCGCCTGCGGGCGGACCTCGATGTGCTCGTGGGCCCGTCCCTGGCGGCCGCTCCGATCCAGCGGCCCGACCGAGAACTTCCCGAACTGGTGGAGACGTACCGTCCGCGTCAACGCGAGCTGGTCGACCTGCTGCGCGACGAGGGCGAGATCTCGACGGGGGAGCACGGACGCCTCGTGGAATATCTGGCCCTGCCGACCGCGACACGACCGGCCCCACCCCCTTCGGTCGCCGTCACACCCGAGCCCCCGCTGGCGGCCGCACCGATTCTGTCCGAGCGCCTGCCCGACCGCGCCCGGCCAGTACCGGAACTGTTGCAAAGCTTCCAGATCACGACCCTTCGACAGGCCGGGGCTGTTCGGGCGCGTCGGCAAATCTCGTTCGAGGAATACATGGCGTTGAAGCGCCACTTCGAAACCACCGGCGATGGCAGTCCGGCTCTGGACGCGTCGCGGTCGACGTCCGGTTAGGGAGCGACGCCCTCCGAACCCGGTAGGCCGCACAGCGCCACCGCGAGTAATCCCACGTCGGTGATCC
This sequence comes from Thermoplasmata archaeon, assembly GCA_030038605.1. GTDB lineage: Archaea > Thermoplasmatota > Thermoplasmata > Lutacidiplasmatales > UBA184 > Lutacidiplasma. The sequence continues at coordinate 1,119 of JASHSU010000018.1, forward strand.
CTTTGCGCATGGGGAGCGCCCGGCCTCGACCCGGAGTGATCTTCACCTTCGGGTCGGTGGACGGTCCGAACACGGCCGCCGGGGGAAAGGTCGAACTCCCGATGGCGCCGGCGGTCCGGTAGAGACCGATGCTCATCTCCCGTCGCTTGAGTCGCGCGGTCGCACGACCCAGGAAGGTAGCGAGAGCCGGACCCTCGTCGACACCTTCCACCAATCCGAGTGTGGTCGTGGAGAACACGGCGAGACCCTTGGTCCGGCTGTCGGCGGTCAATTGCTCGGCCACCACGAGCTCCTCCACTCGGTCCATGAACATGTCCGCGGCCGTCTCTGGCGGTTGCGGTAGCTGGAGGAATCCCAACCGGCTCGTCCAGCCGCGGTCGAACACCGCATCCGCGGCGGCGCGCAACCCATCCGTCGGGGCGGCGACCACCACGGGTCGTGCCACCGTGGGCGAGGCTACGACGGCCGGCGCGCCCGGCGAGAGACGCTCAAGCAGGGAACCGGAGAGCTGGGAGGTCATCCCGCAACGGTCGAGGACAGCGCGGGCCCGTACGCGCTCCTCGGGGGCGACCGGGTCCACGGGGCCCCCGCCGACCAACCCCGGACCATCGCCGTGATCGACGACGAAGGTCGCGACGTCCACCGAGGCCGCCGCGGCACCTACGCGTCCGCCCACGCCGCCCTCGCCGAGGGTGCGCGCGAGCAATGAGACCTCTCGCGCGTCGGCCCCGAGACTCGCGGCGGTGCCGAGCAACCGAGCGAACTCGTCGCCCGGAAGCTCGGGCGGGCTGGTGCACAGCGCCCGAAGGGCTCCTCCCGAGAGCAGCAGCAAGAGCAGGTCCTGTCGTCCCAGACCGCTCGTGATCTCGATCGCAGCCTCGACGACTCCGTCGGCTTGCGAGGAACCGGGAAGACCGGGCGGCATCGTCGATCCACGGAAGGGAAGCTCATCCGGCACCGGCTCGGGGCCCGCGAGAAAACCTTGGGTCAACCGGTCGCCGAACACGTGCAGGGCCCCGAGGGCCATCGAACCGGCCGCGTTCCCCAGGGCTAGGAAGGCGACCTGTCGGTAGCGCGTATCCGAGACGAACCGGTTGCCCACCCGCAACACCCCGTCTTCTCGGCGGAGGGCCAGTCGAACCGACCGGTAGGCGTCCGCCGCAGTGACAGCGGATTGGTACGCGGTGCGATGGATCGGGTCCGGGCCCTTCGGCTCGGGCGTGCCCGGTGGGAAGGGGTCCCAAGGGAACTGTCCGATCACACGTCGCGAACCCGACGCGAAAGTCAATAGGCTAGCGGGAAGGCAGTCCGCTCAACCCAATTGGAGTCGCTCGGCCCGTGGCGCTTCTCCGGGGGTAAAGAAGCGCCCCACGCCGAAGAGTCCGGGATCCAAGTCGGTCTTCTCGCCCATCACCGATTGCGCGACGCGGCGCGAGGAGGCCGGGGCGAGCATGAATCCGTGACCACCGAATCCGTTCGCGTGGTAGAAGCCGGTCAGGCGAGGGTCTTCTCCGATGACCGGAAAACCGTCCGGTGTGTCATCGTAAAAACCGGACCACGCCCGGAGCACCCCCAGGCCACCGAGGCGCGGGATGAGGCGCGTGAGCGCCGCGGCCATGCGGGGGAGAAACGCTGCCGAACTGCCCATGCCTTGCGCAGTGCCGGGCTCGTGCGGGACGGTCAGGCCTCCGACGATCTCACCCCGCATCGTTTGGCTGAAGTAGAGGCCGTCGGAGGGCCGGACCACCATCGGGTCCAGGAACGGTTTGATCGGCTCGGTCGCCAGGATCTCGTGACGGGTCGCCCGGTTCGGCACCTCCAGCCCGACGGAGCGGGACAGGTCGCCCGACCAGCCACCGGCCGCGTTGACGACCTTCGGGACGCGGACACTCCCGGAGCGGGTGACGAGGCCGACCACTCGCCCGGCCTCCTGCTCGACTCCGACCGCCTCGACGCCCAACGCCACCTCGACTCCTCGAGCCCGGACGGCCTCGTAGAGACCCCAGATCGCCGGGAAGGGGTACAGCGTCCCGTCGGTGCGGAGGTAGGTGCCTCCCACCGCAGCGCCGGCGGCGAGGCCGGGCACCAGTCGGGTCACACCCGCCTCATCGAGGATGCGAGAACCCAGTCCCTCCGACCGGACGGTTTGATGAACGATCCGCAACCGGCCCAAGGCCACTTCGTTCTCGGCGAGGAACACATACCCTCCCTGACGGAACCAGATGTTGTAACCGAAGTCGCGGCCGAACCGACGGTACGCCGCCACCGACTCTCGAGCGAGCCGCACGGTCGCCCGGGTTTCCCATTGCTGTCGGACCCCCCCTCCGTTGCGGCCGCTGGCACCCGACGAGAGAAACCCCCGGTCGAGCACGAGGACGGGTCCCACGCCGGCCTGCGCCAGATGGTAGGCTGTGTACAGACCCACGACCCCCGCCCCGACGACGGCCACGGCGTACTCGGTACGTTGGGGACCGGTCACGGCCCCTCGCTGATCGGTTCCGAGACGTTGAGGGCGGCAAGCGCCGCCAGCGGGGTGGGGTGGACCGGCGGGCGCTGGGTCAGGTAGCCCACCTCGGTCGGGGTCCGCTGCTCCAGAAGAGCGAGAAGGAGCAAGGTGTCCGGTACGCAGTACCGGCCCTGGCAGAGGCCGGTGCCCACTCCCGTGTACCGCTTGATGACTTCCATTCCCCGATACCCGGAGCGCGAAGCGTGCTCGACCTCGCCCAGAAGAACGTCCTCACAGGGGCACACGATCCAACGGCCCGTGCGCGATTCTCGAAGCAGGTCACGGTAGTACCCCTCCATGTCGTTGGGGCCCTCCGACCGAATCCGCTCGATCGGAGCCAGGGGGACGGACCCACCGGTCAAGGACGCGCCCGTCCGTTCCCCGCTTCCTATCGAGCCCGAAGTGGTGGCGCCGGCGGCCGATCCGACCGCCCAGAGGCCGGGGACGCTCGTCGTCCCGTCATCTCCAACGATCGGGTAGTACGCTCCCGTTCCGGCGCGCCAGGCCACGCGTGCCCCCGCCTGGAAGAAGAGCTGGCTGTTGGGCAGCCGCCGGTGGGCCAGCACCAGGGCATCGGCGTCGACCTCGGTGGTGGTGCCGTCACCTCGCGAGCGGAGCGTGACGGAGCGTACGCGACGCCTCCCACCGACCCCCAGAATCAGCGACCGTGGGTACAGGAGGGCTCCATGTCGGTTGGCCTCGGCGACGAGGTCCGGCGGGACTTCGGTCGGGGACGCAACCGCGACGACATGGTCGCCAAGTTGTTCGAGAGCGGCCTTCGCCCGGTCACCGCTGCCGAAGACGACAGCCCGACGGAACGGAGGCTGTCCTCGCCCATCGCGCATCGCCAGGGCACCGTCGGCAGTGACCACACCGGGCCGGTCGCTCGACTCGAACAGCAGCCCTCCATCGTAGCTGCCGGTCGCGACCACGACACGTCGGGCGCGGATTCTCAGGCCCCGCCCGGGCTCGACCGAACCCAGGATCTCGAACGGAGGATCCCCCGTCGGGACCCGCGGCGGAAGGAAGGTGGCGGTGGTGGCCGTCAACAGGTCGGCGCCGGGGATCGGCGGCGGCTGGAGCCGGCGCTCCACGACCAGAGGGTGCAGGCCGGCCGCGACGAGGGCTCCAGCAACCGCGCGCCCGCTGCGACCGGCACCCACGATGACGGTGTCCACGTCGAGAAGGGTCGGAGGTCCGGTAAGTCCGACGGACGCCGTCGCGCTGGGGGGAGCACCGTAGCCGGCCAGTCGCCGGATGACGCGCTGGTAGAACGGAGTGGCGAACGCGGGTCGTCGGAAGCCGTGGAGAGTGTCGATTCCGTGGCGGAAGATGAGATCGAAACCGGCGAGCAGGTCGAGCCGTCGCGACGGCCAGCCGTGGTCGGCGACCACGCGGTCTCCGTCGCCGGGCGTGTACCGACAAGCCCGAACGTTCGGCCGGCCGTTGACGCTGACGAGACATCCGGTACACTGCCCGGACCCGCACACCGGAGCTCGGGGTCGGTGGTACCGAACGGATCGTTGGAGGTTGGGTAACCCGTGTTCCAACAAACGGTCGAGGACGGTTTGGCCCGGCCGAACGTCGTAGCTGCGACCCTCGAACGAGAATCGTTGGCTCGACCGCTCGGCCATTACCCCGACCGACGGTCAGCTTCCGCCGAGGTATTTAGGACACCGTCAATCGGAACAAAGTCCGCATCTTCCGGCGGTCGGGACGACCACCGTAGGAATGGCGGGAGTAGGGAGTGCTATATAGATAGGGATTCGTCCGCCCCCGCGCACATGCGAGCGAGCGGGGGATTCCACGGACGGCGAATCCAGAAGACCGGGGGGTCGACGTTCATCGTCTCGCTCCCCAAGAATTGGGTCCTCTCCCGAGGGCTCCGTGCCGGAGACGTGTTGTTCTTCACGCCACGGGCCGACGGGTCGATGACCGTGTTCCCGGAGGCGGCGACCGCCGGCGAGGGGGAGCGGCGCGTGGTCGAGGTGTCCAACTCCGCGGACCAGGAGCACCTGTTCCGGCGGCTGGTGGCCGAGTACATCGCCGGGTATCCCCTGCTCGAGATTCGGACGCAGGGTCGCATGAACGCCCGGACCCGCGAAGTCATTCGGGGGTTCGCCCAACGCATGATTGGCCCCGAGATCCTGGAGGAGACGAGCGAGGCGGTCGTCCTGCAGGACGTCGTGGGACCGAATCCTCTACCGATCCCGTCCGTGATTCGACGGATGCATCAGATGGTCCGCGCGATGCAGACGGACGCGATGGCCGCCTTCCGCACTCGGGACAGTTCGATCGCCAAGGACGTCGTCGAGCGGGATTGGGAGGTCGACCGTCTCCACTGGTTCCTGGAGAAACAGGTGACGACGGCATTGCGGGACGCCCGGGTGCTGGCCACCCTGGACCTGACCTTGCCGGAATGTTCCACCTACCTGCTGGCCTCCCGGGTGTTGGAGCGGATCGCCGACCACGCGGTCCGGATCGCCGAGACGGTGGCGATCCTGGGCAAGGAGCGCACCCCGCAACGGTTGGCGGCGGATCTGGACCGGATGGCGGACGGCGCGATGACCGCCCTCAACGACGCGCTGGCCAGCCTGGACGGACGGGACATCGAGAAAGCGAACGCAGTCCTGGACGCGGCCCGTGAGATCACCCGGTTGCGCGACCGGATCCTGCACGAGATCGCGACCAAACCGGGCCGATTGGCCATCGGTCTCGCCTACGTGCTGGAAAGCCTCGAGCGGAGCGCGTTCTACGCGAGCGACCTCGCCGAGATCGCGATCGACCGTGCCGTCGAAGTGGCCGGGCGGCCTGCGGACGTCACGAACGGGACGGAGGCGAGCGACACCGAACTGGTCGAACGCCGCCCGCTCGCCGCTCCTTAGACGCCGACCACGGCGTCGGCCAACAGACCCAGCTCCGCCGCGGACGGGACCCGGGGGTTGGCGAGCACCGCGGGCGACCGCATCGTGTGAGCCACGACCGTGGGCCGTACCCCATCCCAGTCGCCCAGGGCGACGCCGGCGGCTCGGATGGTCGCCGGGACACGCAACTGCTCGAAGAGACGTCGGACACGCTGAGCGAGGGGGACCGGCCCGCGGTCTTCGGGTCCGCTGACGCGCCGGGCGAGGTACTCCAACCGATCCCGGGCGCTCGGATGGTCGAACTCCAGGACGCTCGGCAGTACGATCGCGAGCAGTCGGCCATACCGGAGACCGGTCGGAATCTCGAGTGCTCGGGCGAGGGCGTGTGCCAATCCGCGCTGGGCGTTGGAGGCCGCCAGACCAGCGGCCGTGGCCGCGTAGTGCAACGCGGACCGAGCGTCCGGGTCATCGCTCCAGCGGATCGCATGCGGTAGGCGCTGCACCACGGTCGCGGCCGCATCCAGTGCCAAGGCATCCGAGAACGGATTCGCCCAGGCGGAGAGGAACGACTCGGCGGCCAGGGCGAGCGCCTCCGCGGCCCCGTCGAGGATCAATTCTGCCGGCAAGGAAGCGGCGAACGCCGGGTCGACGAGGGCCCACTCCGGAATGATCGACCGGTCGACGACTTCGAGCGGGACGCCGTCCGACAACCGGAGATCCACGGCCCACGACGCTTCGGCCCCGCTTCCGCTGGTGGTCGGCGCCGCGACCAGCAGCGCTCGCCGGTCGGACGGGTTCGGGAGCAGCGCCGGAGGGTGGGTCAGGTCCAGGCTCGGGTGGGCGAGGAGCAGTCGGACCGCCTTGGCCAGGTCGAGAACGCGCCCGCCGCCCACCGCGACAATCAGGTCGGGTGGATGGGCCCTCAGGCGCTCGACGACCTCCGTGACCTCGTCGACGGTCGGTCCGGTCGGGGCCGTCGGTACGTTCGTCGTGGCCGTGTCCGCCTTGGCCAGTTCCTCCACCACGCGCCGAGTGCCTTCGTGCTGACGCATCGCCGCGTCGACCAGGACCGCGGCATGGTGGGCTCCCAACCCGCTGAGTTGCTCGAGGGCCCCTGGCCCCCACGCCACGCGGGGCGCGATGAAGTATCCGCTCACGCCCGCCCCCGCCGACGACTACGGTCGCACCGTTCGACGGCAGGCGGGACAGAGACCCGTGATCGAGAAGGCGACCCCATCGACACTCCAGTCGTCCGGCCGCCGTGACGCGAGAGCGACGAGCAGCTCTCGCTCAGCGTCCTGCAAATCGACCGACGTGATCCGACCGCAGTTTCGGCACACGATGTGCGTGTGCGGTGGCTCCTGGAGTCGCAGGGGGGCGGCCGGTAGCGGGGCCGGCGGGGGCGACGCGTCCGGTCGGCGAGCTCGTCGGGGTCGCGACGTGGCCCTGCGCCCTCGACGGGTGACCATCGGACGGCCGACGGCGCCCCCGTATTTAGTAGGCGGTGGGCCGCCGCTACGTCCCCTCATCCCACGCCGCCGGAGGAGGCGGCGACGGCGGGGCCGCGGGGGATGGGGGTGCTTCCGGTGGTCGACGGGAAGCGACCGCCAGGATCGCGACCACGATGAGCAGTGTGACCAGAACGGCGGCGAAGACCCAGTCCGGAATGCCCGTTCCACTGCCGCCCGTCGTTGAAGTCGCCGGCGCGCCCGCCCTCGGGGGCACGGGTGAGAAGGCGATGGTCTGGTGGATCCCCCCGCCCTGCAGGACGAACGAACCGAACGCCGGGCTTGCGGAGTACCCACTTCCGTTCGCGGCCGTGTACGTCGTCAGTACGTCGAACGAGTAGGTCCCGTTGGGCAGGTTGAGGTCCACGGAGCTTCCGGTCGATGTGGCACGAACGCCGTTCGTCGTGACCGACCAGACCCCGCCGTTCGGCAGTCCGGTCTGGCTGTATGCGACGACATACGTGGTCGCTGGCGCAAACTGCGCGGTCTCGGTGATCGGGGCGTTCATGACGACCGGCGCGGGGTTGGCCGCACCCGTGTACGAACCAGCCCCGGCACCTGTCCAACCCACGAAGAGCTCCCCGGCGTTCGCCAGGGCGCTCAGGTTGACGGAGGTTCCGGCGACAAACCAGCCGGTCGAAGGACTGACCACCCCGGTGCCGGGCACGGCCACGGACGCGGTGAGCGCGTACTCGGCCTCGTACACTGCTGGCACGCGAAGCGGCGCGCCCTGGAGGTCGAACGAGCCGGAAGCGTTCGTCGCGAAGTAGTCCACTTGACTGGAACCGGGCACCGGCGTCGAGACCGTGTACGTGTACGAACCGTTGGGCTCGTTGAAGACGACGGTGGGGCCGGAGGAACTGTTCGCTAAGCCGTTGGCTGTGACGGTCCAGTTCGTATCTGCGGGCAATCCGCTCTCCACGAACGTGACGGGGTAGGTCGCGGCCACCCAGAACGAGGCGACCTCCGAGATTGGCGAGCCCACGGTCACTTGGGCCGGGTTGGCGGGCCCTGTGTAGGAGCCTGCCCCGACGCCGGTCCAACCTTCAAACTGGAAACCGGAGTACGCCAGGGCGCTCAAGGTCACGGCCGATCCCGCGTCGTACCAATTGGCGCCCGGGTAGACCGTCCCCCCGCCCATAGCGCCCGCGGTCGTTGCGACCTGATACTGGGCGAGGTAGTCCGCGGTGACGGTGACGGCGCTCGCCGCCACCAGGAACGTACCCGCGGAGGTCGCCGCCAGGTACCGCGCCCCAGCCGTCCCGGTGATCGGCGAGAGGACCGTGTACGTGTAGGAGCCGTTCGGCTCCTCGACCGTGATCGACCGGTTGGTCGAGCTGACGAGCTGGCCGTTGATGGTCACCGACCAGGCCGTTCCCGCGGGCAACCCGGTCGCAGTGAACGTCACGGGCAGGGTCGCCCACGCCGCCACTTGATTGACCCAGGTCTTCCAGTAGTTCCGGGTCGTGTTCGTCGGGGCATACACCCCGGCGGCCCAGAAGTGCACGTCGGTGGACGGCGTGGCCGCGATGGAGAACGCGCTGCCGAACGGGCAAACGTCGTTGGCGCAGGCGGAACCGGGCGCATATTCTCCGGACCCGTTGTGGAGCGTGATCGGATCGGTCAGTGTGTTCGCCGGGCCCGTGACCGCCTGTCCCGTCGCCAGGAACGACGGGGCCAGGGTCGCCGACGACTCGCCGAAGACCAGGGCGACGTCGCCTCGCGTCGCCAGCGAGAGGGCAGGGTCGAAATCGTACGTCCCCGCACCGGAACTCCAGAGGAAGTCCTGCTCGAGCGTGTCGGTAGCGGTGTTCAACTGCCACAGGTGAAGGCACGAACGGGTCCGGTTGTCGCCCGTCGGGACGCACGCCCCGGTCGCGACGGCCCAGAGGGTGGACGCTCGCCAGGCCGCGCTCTCGACCCGGCCGTCCCCGATGCCCAGCAGGTCGCCTCCGCCCGGCTGCACAGCGGCCGGTGGGGGACTGGTGGCGGTCGTGAAGTTCGTGGGGTCGGAAATCGTGACGGTTCCAGGGGGCGAACCGGCGAGCGCATAGAGCTGGAGTAGGTCTTGCGACCCATTCCCGTCGCTGATCAGATAGAGCGTCGCACTCGCGCTCAGGGGGGCCGCCGGATAGAGGCCCAGTACGTTGGGGTCCGGCCCCAGGACCGACACAGGGGAGCTCGGGGCACCCTCCAGCAGGGCGGATTTGTTGATAGCCCAGACCTGGCCGCCGACGAACGAGCCGTTCGTCGCGTACTCGTCGGCCGTGGCGACCGCATCGACCGAATCAACGGCGAGCAGAGGTTGGTAGGGAACGGTACCGTTCGGGGGTGTGATGGTCGAGAGGGCCCAGGCGGCGGTCGGGTCGCTCGACAGGCTGGCCCCGAGGATCAGCCGACCCGTGGTCAGGTCGTCGCCAAGAACGAACCACCGGTCGGTGAGTAGGTCGAACGTTACCTGGGCATTCGAGAACGAATCGTTGGCCAACCCGAACAGGGTGCCGACCGTCTCGTTGTGCACGAACGTTCCGTTCACCAACCAGATCCGCTCGCTTCCATTGGAGAGTTCCAACACATAGCCGGACCCTACGGCCAGAGATGGGTCGGCGGGCAGGCACCCCGCGCAGGTGCTGCGGTAGTCGATGCCGGACCAGCCCATTCCCCCGGTGATCTCGCTCGGAGGGCCATGGCCGGCCGGCGCCGGCGCCGCGACCGTCGGGGGAACACTGGTGGAGGTGACGTTCAACGGACCGTCGGCGGGACTCGAGCGGTTCAGCGTTCCGACCCCCGTCGGGGCGACCATGCCGGCGAGCAGCAGGAGAAGGACCATCCCACCCGCGGTCGCCCACTGGAGAGCACGTTCGGTCACAGCAACCACCGCCGAAGCGGAGCGAAGGGTGTACACTTTTCGTTCGACCGACTATTTCAAAATGCGCATTGATGCGGATTGGTGCGAGAAGCCGCACCGTCCGCCCCATCAGTCGAAATGGTTCGATACGGCAGCCAGGTAGACCAGAAGCACGACCACCACGGCCAGCCCGAGCCAGGCGGACGAGAGGAACTCGATCACTCCGAAGAACAGGAGCACCAGGATAGCCAAGGCCAGGGCCCAGAGCTCCTGCCCCCACAGGCCGTAAGCGACGGACAGGATGACGACGCCGATGACCGTCACGATCAGTCCGGCGACGACGCCTGTCACCCCGAACACCGAGCCGGGTCCGGCGAGTCCCACTCCGACACCGACCAACAGCCCGACCAGGCCCAAGAGCAGGACAAAGAAACCGAAGATCCCGATCAGGAGGGCCAGGATCGCCACGCCCAGCGGAAGGCGGCCGACGTACGCGGAGTTCATCGAATTTCTCCGCGGGCGGCGAGCTGGTCCCCCGCGGACCTCGGCGACGCGGTGGCCCGGCGTTCGATGGCGAGGCCGGGCAGCCCGGGAGTCCACCCCGTCTGGGGTACGCTCTCTACGAGAACGAAGACTCGGCCGTCCGGAATCGGTGAGCTACCCGGCCCCGACTCTCGACGCAGCGCCACGTGGCCCGACCTCCTGGTGGGTCATCGGGTCCCGGGCTAGTTAATCGCCGGGGGAAGGCACTACCCAAACGGTAACTCGCGTCGGCCCGGAGTTTCATTATGGCAAGGGCCTTTCGGAAGCATGTCTCCGTCGCGTCCCGGGGTCGAGAAACCCGCCGCCCCGCCCCGATCGGCGAACCCACCGGAGGTCCCGTGGGAGGAAGTCGACCGCTCGTTTCGGGAGTTCCGGGAATCGGCCGTACGCCTGGTCGAGCGAGTGAACGACCTCCTGGCCCCGACGGCTCCGTCCCGGACGCCCGCCGTCCAGGACACCCGATTGGTGCGGGCGGTGTTCGGAAAGTGGTCCATGGAAGTCCTGGTCGCGCTGCATCGCTCGCCGGCCGCGGGGTTCGAAGACCTTCGCCGAGCCCTCCCGGGCATCTCCCCCCGGGTGCTTTCGCTCAAGCTGAAGGGGTTGGAGGCGCACGGCATGGTCCAGCGGGAGATCATCGACACACGCCCTCCGCATGTACGGTACTCGCTGACCGACCAGGGGTGGACCGTCGCCTGGCTCTCCGACCCGGTCCTCTTGTTCCTGGAGCAGGCCGGGCTCCGGGAAACCCCGGTCCGCCCGATCGAGGAATTGGCGGCTCCGGTCCCGGAACCGCCGTAACCAATCGGAAACGGTGGGTCTAATAGACGCTCGCTCCCTTCGAAGCGAGGGGGCGACGAGTCCGTGTCGTCCACCGATACGCCCGAGAGCAAAAGCCCCGAAACCGTCGCCGATCGCGAGATGACGCCCGACGAAGGGTCCATGCTCCAGGGCATTCTGGACGCCTCGACGGAGTACTCGATCGTCGCCACGGCCCTCGACGGGACGATCGAGTTGTGGAATCGTGGTGCGCGTCGCATCTATGGGTACAGTCCGGAGGAGATCCTAGGCAGGAACGTCCGGCTGCTGCACCCTCCCGACGAGGTCGCCCGGGGCCGTGTCGACGCCATGTTCGAGTCGGCCCTGGAGGAAGGATACTGGGACGGGATCCTGCACCGGATCCGGAAGAACGGGGTCCGGTTTCTCGCGCGGGTCGCGCTGACGGTCCGACGTGGATCGGACGGCAGCCCGGTGGGTTTTCTCAGCATCTCCAGCGACCTCTCGGAGGAGTCGCGCCTGGAGCAGCGCCTGCGGGAATCCGAGGAGTACAATCGAAAGCTGGTCGAGGCCACCATGGACGGTCTCCTCATCACGGACCTCGAAGGGGAGGTCACGGACGCCAACCGAGAGATGGAACGGTTGAGCGGCCGTCCCCGCTCGGGCCTGCTCGGGCACCGTCTCGTCGACTTCATCGACCCGTCGCCCGCCCTGAGTCGGGCGCTGGCCCAGTTGGCCCAGGGACGGCCCGTACGGGACCTCGAGTTGACGCTGCGCCGTCCGGACGGCGGACGCATCGAGCTGTCGTGCAACGCCTCCGCACTCTTCGGGGGCCGCGACCGCCCGAGCGGTCTCATCGCCGCGGTGCGGGACGTGAGCGATGCCAAACGCTTGCGCGAGCAGCTGGAGGCGCAGAACCGGGAACTGCAGGTCCAGAACGACGAGGTCCAGGAGGCCAGCCGCCTCAAGAGCGAGTTCCTCGCGACCATGTCCCACGAACTCCGAACGCCGCTCAACAGCATCATCGGGTTCTCGGACTTTCTGCTGACCGACCCGGACGGCCGTCTCGCCCCGGACCAGCGCGAGTATCTCTCGGACATCCTGAGCAGCGGCAACCACCTGCTCTCGTTGATCAACGACGTGCTGGACCTGGCCAAGATCGAGTCGGGCAAGCTGGAGTTGCGTCCAGGTCCGTGCGTACTGTCCGCGGCCATCGAGGAGGTCTGCTCCGTCCTCCGCCCGCAGTTCCAGGCCCGTCAGCTGACGCTGTCGGTCCGTGTCGACCCGTCGGTCGACCGCATCATCGTGGACGAGGTCCGGCTCAAACAGATCCTCTTCAACCTCCTGTCGAACGCCGTCAAGTTCACGGGACCGGTCGGTGAGGTCGAGGTGACCGCCGCCCCGTACTACGGACGGATGGTCGAGGTCCGGGTCCGCGACACCGGTATCGGCATCCCGGTCCAGGACCTCTCGCGGATCTTCCGGGAGTTCGAGCAGCTGGACACCGGGGCGGGCCGACATTATTCCGGGACCGGCCTCGGCCTCTCGGTCTGTCGCAAACTCGTCGACCTCATGGGCGGCGGGTTCACCGTCCAGAGTCAGGTCGGTGTCGGCTCCGTCTTCGCGGTGCAGCTCCCCTTCGTGCCGGGGCCCCCGCTGCCGGACCCGGGGGGCCCCCGGTGATGGCGAACGTCCTCGTGGTCGAGGACAATCCGCAGAACCGCAAGCTGACGACGCTGATCCTGGAAAGCGAAGGGCACACCGTCCGGTCCGCCGCGGACGCGGCCGAAGCCGAACGTCTGCTCGCCGCCCGGCGCCCCGACCTCATCGTACTCGACATGGCCCTACCGGGCAAGGACGGGTACACGCTCGCCCGCGAGGTGCGCTCCCGTCCCGAGTGGGCGCGCCTCCCGATCCTCGCCCTGTCGGCCTTCGCCATGCCCGGCGACGCGGAGCGGGCCCTCGCCGCCGGATGTACCGGGTACCTCACCAAGCCCGTCCGTCGGACCGTGCTGCTCGACCACGTGGCGGGACTGCTGCGACGACCCACGGCGCCCGGCTCGGCGGAAGCGCCGTCTCCGCCTCCGTCGACCGGAGGGGCCCCATGAGCCGCCACGACGGAGGGGCCGCCGAGCGGGTCGGCCGCATCCTGGTCGTCGAGGACTCCCCCTCCGCCCGGCGCCTCCTGCAGGACGTCCTGCTTCGCCTGGGGGCCACGCTGCCGAACCTCCGGGTCGCCACCTCGATCGTCGAGGCCCTGACCTTGTTCACGCAGTGGTCGCCGCACGTCGTCTTCGTCGACATCGAACTCCACGGCCTCCCGGCGGCCGCGACGGACGGAGCCGCCCCCGGCCCCAACGACCCCAAGGACGGGGTCGAGCTGGCCCTCCTGTTCCTGAAGCGTCGCCCCGAGACGCGCGTCGTCATCTGTTCGGCCACCGACCCCTCCGACCCGCGGCTCACCGCCCTGCGTACGCAGTCGAATGTCGACTTCGTCCTCAAGCCGTTGCTCGCGGCCCGGGTCCAGGAGGCGCTCGAGCGCGTCCCGACCCCTCGACCTCGATCCTCGGGCTGACGTCGCCGGCGCTCGAACGACGCCCGTCAGTGGTCCGGGCGTCGGGCGGCCGTTCGTGCCTTGCGCACCGCTCCCCGCACCTTGCCCGCCGCCGTGCGACCGGCCCGGACGGCGGTCCGGGGCGTCGTGCGGGCGACCCCGCCGACCCGGCGCGCGCGGCGGCCGGTCGCCTGTCCCACCCGACGTACCTGACGGCCCACGCGTCGCAGGTCGGTCCGGGCCCGCCGGGCGACGCGTCCCTCGAGTTGCCGGGTCCGCGCCGTGACCGTCTTCGCCGTGCCCTGGACTCTTCGACCGAGCGCGGCCGGCGTACGGACCGCCGCCGTCACATGATCCCGGGCGGCCACGACCGCGTCCCGGACTTCCGAGCTGACCTCTCCCACGCTCCGGACCGCCCGCATCACGTCGCGCACGGCCCGCGTCGTGTCGTCGATGATCCGGTCGATCGAACCGTCCGGCGCCGGCCCGGGCGCCACGCCGCACGACGGGCAGGTGGCTTCGTTCTCGGCGAACTCCGCTCCACAGGAGGGGCACTGACGTGTCATGTCCACTCACCCTCGGTGTACGACGCGGTTTGACCGATATGAGCCGCCGACCCGCGGGAGACCCTCTCGGGTAGGAGGTAACCGGACCGTGAGGGCTCGCGGGCTTCCCTACTTCGCGGCGGCGGACGACCGCCCCGCTCGCGGCGCAGGGGTCCCGGGAGCGGCTCCTCCCGTCCCCATGGAGCGACGCGCCGCCTCCTCCTTCGACCCGGCCACGAGGCCCATGACCTCCACCAGCAACGCGCTCCGGGGCGGCTCTTCCAGGCTGCCCCGACACCGAGCGTCGATCGAGATGACGTAGGCGCTGGCGGTTGCCTGGTTGACCAGGACGCGCACCGAATCCGGACGCACCACCCAGGGGTTGCGGGGGATCGTCTCTTGGAGGCTGCGGAGGAGCGGGGCGGGGTCGACCTCGGCCGGGATCTCGTACTTGACTCGGACCCATCGGTCGGGGACATCGTGCGAGAGGACCGCCGCCTGGATGAGGGTGCTGTTCGGGACCCGCATCAACGGTCCCTCGTCCAGCTGGAGGGACGAGTAGACGAGGCCCAGCTCCCGAACGACGCCCGTGTACCCGGGAATGAGCAGGTCCTGGGAGTAGAACTTGGGCGGATACGACGGCATCAGCATGCCGTAGGAGGGAGAGACGAGCGTGACCCGCTCGCCGGGGTACATCGGACGGACGAAGAGCAGGACGACGCCCGCGATAAGGTTCGAGAGGGCCGCCTGGCCGGCCAGGCCGAGCACCAGTCCCGCGAAGGTTCCGCCGGCGAGCAGGGCCAGGCTGTTGACGCCCGCCACCACGAGCAGCACGAGGACCAGGAGGGTGTAGGCGGCGAACCGGTAGGTGGTGAAGATCAGGCCGCCCCGCCGGGGGCCGACGTGGGCCTCGAGAAAGCGCAGGAGCAGCCGCTGGACGAGCAGGATCGCTCCCAGCCCGAGCACCGCGGTCAGCGCGAGGCGGAAGTACAGCGTCGCGCTGAACGGGACGAGCGCGACCAGCGTCAGTCCGTAGTAGATGCCGATGCCGGCGGCAATCAACCCGACGAGGAGCGCGACCGTGGCGCCCAGCAGGACCTTCGGCGAGGCGGTCACGGGACCCTCCCCCTGGGGCTCGGCGCCGGACCGGCGCCTGCGATGGCTGGCCGGCGCATCCGAGGACGGAGCGACGGCGGCCTAGGTGGACGCCGCGCCGGGGCCCGAGGGCTCGGGAGACTCGGGTGAGCGGG
This sequence comes from Thermoplasmata archaeon, assembly GCA_030038605.1. GTDB lineage: Archaea > Thermoplasmatota > Thermoplasmata > Lutacidiplasmatales > UBA184 > Lutacidiplasma. Next base: position 16,511 of record JASHSU010000018.1, read on the forward strand.
CCACGTCCGGCGCCTTCGCGAGGACGATGGTGATCTCCATGTCCTTCCGGATCCGCTCGCTGACTTCGCCGAGCCATCGGCCGCCCTGGTCGTCCGTGTGGTTCGCGGAGAACGTGTACCGGTCGCCCAACGTCCCTGTGTCCATGTTCGCCCACGTGTGGGTTCCGTGGTCGTCCGTCGTCCCCTGCCACTCCTGGTGGGCTTTCGACCAGGCGTCATGGTTGACGCCGTGGATCTGAGCTCCCGCGGCCGGTCGTCCATCCGGTAGTTTCACCTGAACCTTCACGTTCGCGCCCATGTCGGAAACATCGGCGCGCCGTATTTGGACCGGGGCTGAGCGCCACCGTAGGAACTCACCGGTCGGTAACGGAGGGCGCGTCCCGTCAGGAGTCCCTTATCGGCCCGGGCCCGGTCGTAGAGGTCGGGAGGGAGTCGAACGATGACCCACCGGACCGAGCGGCCCCCCCGTCATCGACCGGTGGGCTGTCGCGACGGACGACGCAGCGGAGCCCCCGTGCATCGGTTCGCTGTGCGTCCCGAGGCGTCGCACCGACGTGGGGCGACGGTCGGCTCCCGAACATGGGGCACGGCCCCGGGTGTACTATGGAAGCAGTAAGTCCGAGCGACGAGGCGACCGATAGCCGAACGATCCGGTGTCCCGAGTGCGGGGCGACCCTACCGACCCTCGAAGCGCTGCAGTGGCACCGAAATCTCTCCCACGGCCCGGGCATGCCGGGCTCCGAGCCGATGAACGCTCCCCGCCGGGCCGACCGGCCCGCACCCACGGCTCGACCGGTGCCCGCGGTTCCCCCGGTGGAGCGCTCGACGCCGGCCGACCCACCGAGGCAGCGCGAGGAGGAGATGGCCTCCGAGGGCGATCCCTCCGAGCCGCGTGGGCCGGCCACGGCGAAGGGGCCTCCCGCTCCCCGCGAGCCGGAGGACCGGGCCCCCGGACCGTACGGGAGGCCCCGCCCGGTCCGGAGCGAGGTCGAGCGGACGGCCGACGACCCGCCGGCCGGGGAAGACCGTCCGATGCCGCGAAAGTATCGCCGCGGGCCCCGGCCGGACGCGCGCCCGGAGGAGTGACGTCCGTCGGTTCGTCGCTCGCAGGACCGCCGGGCCCCTCGAAGGGCACGGCCCCGAAGCGACGGCCCACGAGCAGAAGCCCCTCCCGCCGAAACCCGCCCGGGCGCGGCGCCGAGACCGTCACCGGGTGGCGGTCCAGAGCACCGCACCCAGTCCGGTCGCCTCGCAGGCGCCGGTCGCGAGGAGGAACGGAGCGAACGCGTCGGGGATGACCGGCATCGAGGCGAGATAGGAGTAGACCGTCAGCGCGCTCTGCACGACGAAGGCCCCCGCAAAGACGAGGAGCGCGACGCCGAAGCCGGTCGGGGTTCGCGCGTACAGTCGACGGTAGAGCGCGAACAGCACGCCCGCGAGCACAATGGAGATCAACCCGACGGCGACGCTCGCCTCCATCACGGCGCTCACGGGGCACCTCCCACCGACCGCGGGACGCCGGGCCGCGGACGCGATCGTTCGGCGACCGCCCGGGGCGGGCCGCCCGCCGCGACGGGTAGGGTTTCCAGGTAGGTCACGGTCGAGGGGGCGAGTTCGTAGGGGGTGGCGTAGGCCTCGCCGACCGGGCGGACGACCGCCCCGTGCCGCTCCAGCAGCCGCAGGTGGTGCCGCACGGTTCGGTAATCGAGGCCCAGCCGGGCCGCCAGCTGGTGCGCGTTGGCCGGGGACCGGGCCAACGCCTCCAGGAGGCGGCGTCGATTCGGTCCTCCGCGGGTACCGAACAGAAGGTACCACATCAGGGTCTGGTGGCCCGAGGTCATGGGGGGTCCGGCCCGAGTTGGCGGCTCCTTATCAGGGGACCCCCTCGCTGTTCGCGCCACTCAGAAGGCGGCCAACCCCTCCGTCGTCGCGGGCAACGAGAGGACGGCCGATACGGCCGTCAACGCGCCGTGCGCTCCGATGTGAAACTCCTGGATCTCACCGGCTCCCACGTCGACGACATAGAGGTACTGGCCGTGCGACCCCGCGACCGCGAGGTCGGTGTCGGTCGTACCGGTCGTCGCGGCGAGCCCCTGGTTGAGCGTGAGTTGTCCGCCCGACCCGACGAGGTAGCTCGAGATCGTGTTGCCGTGGGCGTTGGAGGTGAACGCCCACTCACCGTTGTGCGTGACGGCCACCCAGCAGGGGGCGAGTCCGCCATCCACGACCGTCCCACTGACCACCGTCAGCGCGCCGGTCGCGGCCACCGAGTACGACGAGAGGGCCCCGCTCGCGGCGTCACTGACGACGAGCGTGCCGCCCCGTCCCCACGCAAATCCGTAGGGGGTGGTGCCGTTGGACGGGGTGACGACCGGTGCGTGAGCGACTCCCGTCGCGCCGACCGTGTAGGTGTCGATCTTGTTGGTGTCCTCTTCCGTCACGACCAGGACGTGGCCACTCGGGTTGAACGAGATCTCCGCCGGCCCGACCGACGCGGTCGAGCTCAACGGCTGGCGCGATCCCGAGATGGGGGTGAGCGCTCCCGTGCTCGAGAGCCAGAACCCGGCGATGCCGCCGGCATGGGTCGCATCGCCGGCGTTGACGACGTAGACGAGCGAACCGTGGACGGTGAGACTCACCGGCGTCACGCCGCCGGAGTAGACCTGGTGGACGTAGGTGAGGAGCGGTCCCGTCGCGCCCGTGTTCACACGGAAGACGGAGATCGCATGGCTGCCCGCGTCGACCACGAGCAGGAACTGGTCCTGGTCGGCCAGGGCCAGAGCTCCCTGGTCGGCGAGGCTCGCCCCGGTGCCGAGTCCGCGAGCTCCGAACGAGCCCGCGGGGAGCAGGACCCCGTCGGTGGAGATCCGGTACGCCAGGACGTGGTTACCGGTGGGGCTGTTCGTCATCGTGAACACATCCCCCCCGGAGCCGGGGGCGGCGAGCGGGCCGGTGATGGGCGCGGTCGGCGGTTGGGCGGACGCGGCGGCCGGCACGAGCAGCAGGATCGCTGCCAGAGCCGGGATTACCCATAGGACGCTGGGTCGCTGCATGGTGGCGACCGACCCCCGGCGGGGGGCATATCGGTCGGCCGTTTTTTCGTCCGCAAGTCGCCCCAGTCTCACCCGAGTCTGACCCCAACCGTCGCCGTCGGGCCGCGTCGGCCCAGCGGAGCTCACGACGGAGCGACGGTACGTCGTCCGGGCGCGAGCGCGTCGATCCGTCGCCCGTCGCGGGACACTGCAACCAGCCGCTCGAGACGGCGGCGACGGGTCTCCGGGCGCTTCGCCGACATCACCCAGAACGTCGCCGTACGGCGGTAGGAGGCAGACTGCTGGCCGAAGAACTCCCAGGCCGACGGAACGGAACGGAATGCCCGGAGCAGGTCCGACGAGAGGGTGCGTGGGCGTTCCTCGAATGAGTACCCCGCACGCCGCACGGGGTCTCGTCGGGCGAAGGCCGCCCGGCCGGCGGGGTGCATTCGCCCGGCGGCCTCGAGTTCGCGGACGCGTCGCACGTTGAGCGTGCTCCACCGGCTCGGGGTCGAGCGCGGCGTGTAACGGTTCGTGTACCGGTCCGCGCCCAGCGACCGCACCTGGCCATCGACCCAACCAAAACAGAGTGCTTCCTCCACCGCCTGGTCGTACGTGACCCCGGGCCGCCCGGAGTTCGCCTTGTAGTATCCGATCCAGAGCTCGGTCCGCGACGCGTGGTGGTCCTCGAACCAGGCCCTGAGTTCCGCCACCGTATCGAAGAAGCGGACGCGCTCCCGCACGTCGTCGAGAGTGGTCATGCGCCTCCGGGGTCGCGGCATCGGCCCTGCGTCGGTCCGTCGTTCACGGGCTCGTGCAGTCGAGGACGACCGCCCCCGTGACGCGGCCCTGCTTCAGGTCGAGCAGCGCCGCGTTCGCCTGGCGCAGGGGACGCTCGGTGACCGTGCTCTCGAGGTGGTACAGGTTCGCGAGCTCGAGGAACTCCCGAGCGTCCTCGCGCGTGTTCGCCTCGACGCTCACGAGACGTCGCTCCCCGAACAGCACGTGGTCGTAATCGAGTGTCGGGATCGGGCTCAGATGGATGGCCGCCACCGACACCGTCCCGCCCTTCTTGGTCGCCCGCAGGGCGTCCACGACCACCTCGCCCCGCGGGGCGAAGACGACCGCCGCATCCAGCGTGGGCTCGGCGGGCGCGGAGGGGACGCCTGTGCGAACCACCTCCGACGCTCCGAGCCGTTCGGCCAACGCGAGATGGTCGGGAGTCCGGGAGTACGCTACCGTGGAGAACCCCATGCGGCTGGCCAGTTGGAGCGCGAGGTGAGCGGAGCCCCCGAACCCGAAGAAACCGATGCGACCCCGGGCCCTGGGCAGAGCCAACTTGAGGGCGCGAAAGCCGATGATGCCGGCACACAGGAAGGGGGCCCAGTGGGCGGGGTCCCCCGCCGGCAGGGGCAGCGCGTACCCGGCCCGGGCCACGACCGCCTCCGCGTACCCTCCGTCCACCGAGTATCCGGTGAACTCCTTGGCGAGGCACAGGTTCTCCCGCTCGGAACGGCAGAACTCACAGACCCCACACGTCGCGTGCAGCCACGGTACGCCCACGAGGGCACCGGGGAAAACGCCGGTCACATGGGACCCTACTTGCTCCACGCGCCCGACGATTTCGTGCCCCGGAACGATCGAGCTCCTTCGCGGTGGCAGGTCCCCTTCCACGACATGCAGGTCGGTGCGGCAGACCCCGCACCGGAGGACGCGAACCAGTAGTTCATCTGGCCCCGGCTCAGGAACGGGTCGCGTTTCTTCATCGAGGGGCGTCGATTCCGCCGGACCCGGGTCGTGGAGTACCATGGCTCGCATCGACGCCCCCGATGACGGGCCGCCGCCGCTCATACTCCCGTACCCCGGGGAGAGCACACCGTCGGAGGCAGAAAACGCACCACGGGACCGGGAACCGGCGGTCGCCGCATCGTAGCTAAAGCGGCGATGGCACTCGAGGAGCGGTCGATGCGCGCGGTGGCCCACGGCCGGAACGGACCGCTGGTACGGTTTCCACTCTGGGCCTACCGACCGCCACGCCGGGTCCCGGTCGTCGGCAGGTTCGTGCGCCGTCGGGCTCCACACGATGCGTGGCGACCCACCGCGCTGGGGGCCCGGTCGTAGTCCATGTCGACGGGGGACGAGACGAATGTACGACACTGACCCGACCGTCGCGGAACGCTGGGACGCGGAGTATCGGTCGGGACGCACCGCGAGGGAGCCGCCGGACGATTTCGTGGCCGACCTTCTGAGCATGGCACGCGTCCACGGGGTTCGACGGGGCCTCTACGTCGGTTGTGGCAACGGGCGCAATTTCGAACCCCTCGTGGACGGCGGCCTCGACCTGGAGGGACTGGACGTTTCGGCCGAAGCGATCCGACAGCTCACAGAGCGCCGACCGGAATGGGCCGGACGGGTGCGGGTGACCGATCTGGCCGGTCTACCCGAGGGGGCGCTGTATCCGTTGGTCATCGGTATCCAAGTCTTCCAGCACGGAGACCGCGCGGCGTGCCGTGTCCACCTGCTCGCGGCCCAGGCCCGCGTGGCCGAAGGGGGACTGTTCGGGCTCCGCGTGAACGCCGCGGGCACAGAGTACGCTCAGGCCCACGACGTGGTGGAGCGAGATGACGACGGCTCCGAAAGTATCCGGTACCGTGCCGGACCGAAGGAGGGGTTAACCATACATTTCTTCGCTCGTTCCGAGTTGGAGCATCTGTTCGAAGCCGAGTTCTCTCCCGTCCTGCCGTTGCGCCGGTCCGTAACGGTTCGGCGCGCTCCGGAGCGAGGGCACTGGGACCAGTGGGAAGGAATCTGGCAGCGACGGCGGCGGCCGACGCCTGCGGTCAGGTAGGGAGCGCTCGATGGCCGGATGGGACGACTTTTTCACCGCGCAGGTCGGCGCCTCCGCCGCGCTCGCTGGGCTGTTGTTCGTGGGCATCTCACTCAACATGGCGAGGATCATCGCCACCCCCGCCCTGCCCTACCGGGCCCTCCAGGCCCTGGGCCTGCTCTTCTCGATCCTCCTGGTCGCCTCGGTCCTGCTCATCCCGGCGCAGCCGAACTGGGCGCTCGGAGTCGAACTGATCGTCCTCGGCGCCGCCGTCCTGACCGTCATCACTCGGTTCAGTCTCCGCAGCTTGCGCCTCGTACCCCAGCAGTATCTCCGGAGCCACGCCCTCGAGTTCATCGTCGCCACGGCGGCGACCGGGTTGTATGCCGTCGCCGGCCTCGTCATTGCCGTCTGGGGACGGATCGGGATCTACCTGATCGTGCCGGCCGTGCTCGTCTCGTTCGTGGTGGCGATCGTCGATTCGTGGGTCCTTTTGGTGGAGATCAACCGGTAGGCGAGCCGCGGGTCCGCTCCGGTCCACCCTACTGAGTTCCGGGTAACAGCGAACTAATCCGCCCCCGGGGGTCCTACCGTCACCGCCGGTCGTCGCGGTCCTTCGGTCGCGACCGCCTCGGTCCGATCCCCGTTCATGGACTACAAGTGGAAGGCGTTCTCGGTCACCGCCCTCGGCACGTTCATGGCCGGGCTGGATGCGACGGTCGTCCTGCTTGCGCTGCTGCCGATCGCGCACGACCTGCACACCGACTATGTCACGATCCTCTGGGTCGTGCTGGCCTACCTGCTGGCGACCACGGCGCTGGTCCTGAGCTTCGGCCGGATCTCGGACATCTACGGCCGCAAGCGGATGTACAATGTCGGGTTCGTCATCTTCACCGTCGGCTCGCTGTTCTCCGGTCTCGCCACCTCCGGACTCTTCCTCGTCGGGTCTCGGGTCCTGCAGGGGATCGGCGCCGCCTTCCTGTTCGCGAACGGCTTCGCCATCCTCTCGGATGCGTTCCCGGCGGAGGAGCGGGGCCGCGCCTTCGGAGCGACCTCGGTCATCTGGGGCGTCGCCTCCGTCGTCGGGATCATCCTGGGCGCCGTCATCGTCGCGTTCACGACCTGGCGGGTCATCTTCCTCCTGAACATCCCGGTCGGCATCGTCGGGACCCTCTGGGCGCACCGGACCCTGCGGGAGTCCGGTCACACCATCGCGGAGGGTGAGTCGTTCGACCTCCCCGCGGCGGTCCTGTTCACCGCGGGGCTGAGCTCCCTGTTGCTCGGGATCACCTGGGGACTGCTCTACGGGTGGCGCGACTCGGGCACGGTGCTCGGGCTCGTCGCCGCGCCAGTCCTGCTCCTCGTCTTCGTCGTGTGGGAGTTGCGGGTGGCCCGTTCGCCGATCGTCGATTTTTCCTTCTTCAAAAGCCGGGCGTTCACGCTCAGCATCACGGTGAACTTCCTGCGCTCGGTCGCGGTGTTCAGCGTCAACTTCCTGCTGGTGTTCTACCTGGAGGGGATCTACGGCCTCAACATCCTCACGGCCTCGTATCTCATCGTGCCGTACGCGGCCGCGCTGGCGGTCGTCGGTCCGTTCGGAGGCATCCTCGCGGACAAGTTCGGCGCCCGTCGTCTGACCACGGTGGGGCTGCTCATCCAGGCCGTAGGGATGCTGGCGTTGAGCCGGCTGGCCACCGACACGTCGCTCTGGACGCTCGGCGCCCTCGAGCTCGTCCTCGGCGTGGGCGGCGGGTTGTTCTGGCCGGCGAACACCGCGCTCGTGATGTCGAGCACGCCGCAACGGCGGTTCGGCATCGGCTCGGGGATGATGAACACGTTCCAGAGCACCGGCAACGTGCTGAGCTTCGCGGTCAGCCTCGTCACGATCACGGCCACCCTCTCCGCGCCCGTCGTCTACGCGCTGTTCCTGGGCGCGTTCACCGGCACGCTGCCTCCGCAAGACGCAGCGTCCTACCTGTCCGGCCAGAGCCTGTTCTTCCTCATCTCGGTCGGACTGCTGCTCGCCGCGGTCGCCCTCGTCCAGTTCATCCCAATGCCCATGCGCCAGCACCCCGAGACCGCGAGCGCGCCGCGGCCGGAGGGTGCCCGCACACCCGAGCCGTCGAGCTAGGCGGGCCGCTCCGCTCGGGGACGGCGGCCCGCTCGGGAACGAGGGGGCGATGCCCCTCCGGGGGGCGCGCGCCCACCGGACTCAACGTAGATTACGCCGAAACGCCCCTCTCGTCCACGGACCCATGGCGGAGGGAGGCCGGCCGTTCGTCGGTCGCGGCGAGGCCCTCGATGCCCTCCACCGTCGGTTCGACGACCTTCGTAGGGGCCAAGGCGGCGTCACGTTCCTCGTCGGAGAGTACGGTGTCGGTAAGTCGGCGCTGCTCGCCGAACTGGTGCCGGAGATGCGACGGGCCGGGGTCCGCGTCCTCGTCGGTCGCGCGCCGGCGGGGGTCGAACCGCCGCCGTTCGCTCTGCTGCAATCCGCGGTGGCCAGCGCCGGGGACGACCCGACGATCACGGCCGACGCCGATCCTCGACTCGCGGGCGATGGAGTGCTCGTAGGGTTCGTCGGAGCCCTGGAGGCTCGACCGTACGAGACGCCTCGCGGAATCGAGGGGCGTCTCCTGGACGCCTTGGGCTGGAGCGACCCCGGTGGCCGCGTCACGGCGGACCAGGTGCTGACCGAGATCGCCGGGCGGCTCCTGGAGTACACCCGCCACGGACCCACGGTCCTGGTCCTCGAAGACCTCCATCGGGCGGACCCGTCGTCGCTCGCGGCGGTGGAGTTCTTCGTCCGGGAGCTCGAAGGACGGCCCCTCTGGATCCTCGCCACGTCACCTCCCGGGGACGCCCTCGCCTCGTCCGGCCGGGCCCGCCTGGAGCGGTTCCGTGCGACCGTGCGGTGCGAGGAGGTCGTGCTCCGCGGCCTGAACCTGCAGGAGACCGCGGAGTTTCTCCGCCGTCGGTTTCCGGACCTGGAGCTGTCGGACGAGACGGTCCAGCGCCGATTCGACGAAGCGGCCGGTAACCCCAACCTGCTCGAGCAGCTCGCGACCCGAGCCGGCACGTCGACCCGCGACCCGGATCGGTACCGGCGTCGTGACCTGCCGATCGACGAGGCCGAGCGTCAGGTGCTGGACGTCGCGGCGGTGCTGGGGCCGGAGTTCCCGTTCGCGGTCCTGCTCGGCGCGAGCGAGCAGGACGAGGAGCGCCTCGCCGAGGAGGTCGACGCGCTGGTCGGTCGCGGCCTCTTGTCCGAGCGTCCGGGGGAACTCATCGAGTTTCCTCAGGACCGGCTGCGCGAGGAGGTCTACAACTACCTCTCCGAGCGGCGGCGGCGCCTGCTCCATCTCAAAGCCGGCCACGCGCTGGAGTCGATGGGCCAGTACGACGCCTCCCAGGTCTACGCCCTCGCCCGGCACTACTACCTGGGTCGGGGCGGCGCCAAGGCGGTCCAGTACAACCGGATCGCCGCCGAGATCGCCGAGCGGTCGTTGGCGCCCGAGGCGGCGTGGGAGCATTTCTCCCGGGCGTTGGAGAGCCAACGGCAGGACTCCCCCGAGGACTTGGACGGGGAGTCCGAGCTGGTCCTCGGGCTCGCACGGATCACGGAAGAGCTGGGCGTCCTCACCGAAGCGGAGGAGATCCTCCGCGAGTTCCTCGATCGCACGGCCGGCGACGGGCGGCTCTCGGCCGCGCGTCGGGCGATGCTCGAGGTGTTCCTCTGCCGGGTCCTGACCGACCGGGGCCACGCGGCGGAGGTCGCCGAGCTCGCGCAGAAGGTCCTGGCGACTCCCGGCATCGCGACGATGCCGCTCGTCCGTGTGGGAGGCCATCACCACGCGGGGATGGCGCTCTACTACGCCGGCCGGTACGACGAGGCGCTCGCGCATCACACCGAGGAGATCGCGGCCGCCCGACTGCTCGACAATCCCGTCGTGCTCGCCCGGGCGCAGGTCTGGCGCATCGCGAACCTGGCCATGCTGGGGCAGACCGTCGACGCCATCCGGGAGGCCCGCGAGGTCACGGCCGCTCGCGATCGGTTCGGGTCGCCCCGCGAGTCGGCCCAGGCCCACCTCTACCTCGGGGACATCCTCGCGGACGCACGCTCGCCGCCGGCGGACCGGAAGGACGCCCTCGACGAGCTGGCCGCGGCGATCCGGTTCGCCGAGCAGGCGAAGGACCCCCGGCGCGTCGGCTGGGCCCTCTACAAGTCGACGGAACTGCTCCGCGAGTGGGGACGGCTGGACGAAGCGTCCGAGAAGGTCGAGCTCGCCCGCACGATCCTGGGCGAGATGGGCGACGAGGTCGGACTCAGCGTCGCGACCAAGGTCCGGGGGCAGATCGCCATGGACCGGGGGGACCTGGACCGGGCGGCCCGCGACCTGGCCGAGGCGCAGCGGCTGCTGGGCGGGACCGAGCATGCCCTCGAGGAGATCGACGTGGTGCTCCGGCTCGCGCAGCTGGCGCTCCAGCGGGGCGACCGGGACGAGGCCAACCGACGCCGCGCGTCGCTCGAGACGATGGAGCTGTCGCGGCGCCGACCGGATCTCGAACCCGAGTTCCGGGCGCTGACGGCCGCCCTGGCCTCGGCGTGAAGTGGGGCGGGCTCCGGCCGGGGCGGCGCGACCCGTCCTTCCGTACTTCTAAATATCCGGGCCCGACCTAATTCGGACCGGTAGACCGCCGATGACCGCATCGATGCTCGACCGTTCCCTGGGCCGGTCGTATGCCGAACACGCCCGTTACCGCCGCGCCCGTCGTCGGCGCGGCGTCTCCCCGATCATCGCCACGATCCTGCTCGTCGCCATCACCGTCGTGCTGGCCGCGGTGCTCTACGTGCTCATCTCCGGACTGTCGCACGGTCCGGGCAGCACGCCGATCGGCAGCGCGTTCGCGATCTCGACCCCGACGGCGAGCACCTGCACCGCCGCCGGTGTCACGGCCAAGACGTGCGCGACCGCCGGCGACCAGATCTTCACCTTCACCATCGCCCAGTCGACCATCACGCTCGGCAGCGTCGAGTTCGCTCTCAAAACGTCGAGCGGGGGCGCCTTCACGAACAGCCTGGTCGGCTCGTTCGCTATCGAGACCGCCGTTGGCGCGGAAGTCGCCTCCTACTCCGAAGCGACGGGCCCGGGCTTTGCGATGCTCTCCTCCTGGACCCATTACGCGGGGACGAACTCGGCGGGGACCCCGATCACCACGACGATGTCCCTCGTGATCGACACCGGGACGGCGGCCACGTCGTGGACGCCGGGCCAGGGCAACATCGTGAGCGCATTGGGCGTCGGGTCCTACTCGGGCGCGACGACGCCGGTGACCCTGCCGTAGTCCGGGACGACAAGTTCGTCCACGGCACCCCGCCCTCCGGTAGGCCCTTCGGGGATCGACCCGGAGGGCACCGGCCCGTCCCCGCACCGGTTCTATCGGCCTCGAAACCACCGGACGACCGGTCCGTGGGCCCGATGCGGGCCCGGCTTTGCGCCAACGGGAACGTATAAGCGGCGACAGACGGTCACGACGTCCCTCCACGAGGCGGGCCCGATGCTGCTCCCCGGTCGGCCGTTGCACGCGGTAGCGCTCGTCGCGGCGGCGGTACTGGTCGTGGTCCTGTGCGGGGCCGCGCTCGTATCGACCGCGGGGCCGCCGTCGCTGGCGTCGGACGGCGGGTCCGGCGTCGGAACGTCCGCGACGCTCAGCCCGGGGTCGGGGGTCACGGTGGCTCCTCCTTCGGGGCCCGGAGGGCTGCCGCCCGGTGGCGGGACGGACCCCGGGGTCGTCCCGACCGTGGCGGTCGGCCTCGCTCCCCTGGGTATGGCCTACGACACCGGGACGGCGGAGCTCTTCGTGGCGAACTTCGGGTCGAACACCACCAGCGTCGTGGCGAATGCGACCAACGCCGTCGTGGCGACGATCCGGGTCGGCACCCTTCCCAGTGCGGTCGCGTACGACCCGACCGGCGACCGTGTGTTCGTCGCGAACTACGGTAGCCACAACGTCAGTGTCATCTCCGATGTGACGGACACCGTCGTGGCGACGGTGCCCGTCGGATCCTTCCCGATCGGCCTCACGTACGACTCGACCAAGGGCGAGGTGTTCGTGTCCAACGGGGGCTCCGACAACGTGACGGTCATCGACGCCACATCCGATGCGGTCATCGCCAACATCCCGGTGGGTTCGAGCCCCTCGGGGATCGCGTACGATGCTGGCACGGGTCAGGTCTTCGTCGCGAACGGGGGGTCCGACAACGTGAGCGTCATCTCGGATGCGTCGAACTCGGTCGTCGCGACGGTCGCCGTCGGAACGGCTCCGACGGGCGTGGCCTACGCGCCGGCCGTCGGCGAGGTCTTCGTCGCGAACGGCGGTTCCGCGAACGTCAGTGAGATCTCGGACACGTCGGACACGGTCGTCTATTCCGCCTCGGTCGGCACGTCACCGGAGGAGGTCGTTTACGACCCGGGGTTAACGAAACTGTATGTCGCCAACTCGGGCTCGGATACCGTGACGGTCGTCGGTGCCGTCTCCGGCGTAGACCTGGCCACGATCGGCGTCGGGACCCGCCCGTACGGCGTGGCCTACGACCCGAACTCGTCCACGGTCTACGTGTCGAACGAGGGGGAGAACGACCTGTCGACGATATCGGCCCAGGACTACCGCGTGGTGAAGACGGTGGCCGTGGGCGTCCGCCCCTACGCCGCCGCATTCGACCCGACCCAGGATGAACTGTTCGTCACCAATTCGGTGTCCGGCTCCGTGACGGTGATCAACGCCACCACCTATGCGACCGTGGCCAAAATCGCCGTGGGAAGGGACCCGGAGGGCCTGGTCTACATCCCGGGTCACTCCGAGGTCGTGGTGGCGGACAACGGCTCCAAGGAGCTCACGGTCCTCTCCGCCACGTCGCTCCGTGTGCTCCGTACGATCTCGCTGGGCTCCGATCCGTCGGACGTCACCTACGATACCGGGCGCGGTGACCTGTTCGTGACGAGTTACACCGGGGGACACGTACAGGTCGTGAGCCTCGTCGGGCGCGTGATCCGCACCATCGCCGTCGGGGGCCACCCGGTGGGCCTCGCCTACATCGCGACGCGGGACGTCGTGCAGGTCGCCGACTTCGGAGCCAGCCGGCTGACGACCATTTCGGACACCTCGTTCGCGATCATGACCAACACGACCGTACGCAGCGGGCCGTGGGGCATCGCCTACGACTCCGCGGACCGGGAGTCGTATGTCACCTGCGCATCGTCCAAGGTGGTGGAGTCGGTGACGGCGTCCGGACCCTCGGGACTGGGGAGCGCCGGGTCCGGCCCACGAGGGATCGCGATCGACACGACCGCCGACCTGGTGGTGGCGACCGACTCGGGGAGCCACAACCTTACCGTGTTCTCGCGCACGCTGAGCCCGGTCGCTTCCGTGGACGTCGGCGGGGGCCCGTACGGCGTCGTCTTCGATGCGACCTCCGACACCCTGTGGGTGGTCGACGAGCTGAGCGACACGGTGGACGTGGTCGTACTGTAGAGACCCCGGCGCGAGCTCCGCCTCGCCGTTCGACCCCACCCGGCGCGACCGCGGGAACGTCGTAGGCGACGCACGGAAGACCACGCGCAACGCTGCTTCTTATCTCCCGGAGCCTGACCGGCGGAGCCGCCGGCCCTTCGGCCGGTGGGGAGTACCGCATGGACCCGCCCGCGGACCTGGTCGTGACCAACGCCCGGGTGGCGACCCTCGATCCGAAGAACCGCTTCACCGACGCGGTCGCCGTCCGCGACGGAGTGGTCATCGCGCTCGGTTCGGAAGCCGAGGAGTTGTCGCGCCGGTCCGGCACCGCGCGGACCCTCGACGCTGGGGGTCGGACCCTCATCCCTGGGCTGACCGACACGCACCACCACTTCATCCGGGAAGGACGACTCTACTTCGGTGAACTGCGATGGGACGGACTCACCACGCTCTCGGAGGCGTTGGAGCGGGTCCGGCAGCAGGCGCTCCGCGTTCCGGCCGGCCAGTGGGTGGCCGTGGTCGGCAGTTGGTCGGAGTTCCAGTTCGCGGAGCGTAGGGTCCCGACTCCGGAGGAGATCGCATCGGCGGCGCCGAACGTTCCGGCGCTGGTCCTCCATACCTACCAGGACGCCACCCTGAACCCTCTGGGACTCCGCACCCAGAAGATCACTCCTTCCACGCCGGCGCCGGCCGGAGGAACGATCGAGCGCGGAACGGACGGGTCCCTCACGGGACGACTGCTCGCCACGCCCACCGCGCCTATCCTCTACGCCGCGGTCGCCGCCCTTCCCGCGCTGACCCGGGACCAGCAGGTCCTCTCGACCCTGCATTACGCTCGCGAGCTCAACCGGCTCGGGCTGACCGGCGTGGTCGATGCCGGCGGGGGCTGGCAGGCCTACCCGGACGATTACTCCGTGATCACGGAGATCGCGCGCACGGGGCGGCTCCCGCTCCGCGTCGCGTACCACCTGTTCACCCAGCGTCCCGGCCACGAGTTGGAGGACTACCAGATGTGGGCCCGGGCGCACGCCCCGAACGAGGGGGACTCCCTGTTCCACATCAACGGGGCCGGCGAGATGCTCGTCTACTCCGGAGCGGACTACGAGAACTTCGCCCAGCCTCGACCCGTGTTCGAAGCGCGCATGGAGAACGAGCTCCGGGATGTGGTCCGCTTCCTAGTCCAACAGCGGTGGCCGTTCCGGCTCCACGCGACCTACGGCGAGTCGATCGAGCGGTTCCTCAATGTGTTCGAGGAGGTCAACGACCGGGACCCCCTGAGCCAGGTCCGCTGGTTCTTCGACCACGCCGAGACGGTCGGCGACCGCGACCTGGACCGGATCCACCGGCTGGGGGGAGGCCTCGCGGTCCAGGACCGGATGGCGTTCCAGGGAGAGTACTGCCTGAAGCGGTATGGGGAGGCGACGGCGGCCGATGCGCCGCCCCTGGCGAAGATCCTCGCCCAAGGCATCCCCTTGGGCGGCGGGACGGATGCGACCCGGGTGGCCAGTTACAACCCCTGGGTCAATCTGGAGTGGATGGTGACCGGCCGGACCGTGGGCGGCACGCTGCTGGCCCGGCCCGAGAACCGGCTCTCACGCACGCAGGCGTTGCGACTCCTCACTTCGGATGCGGCGTGGTTCTCTTCGGAGGAGGGGAAGAAAGGTACGCTCGAGGTGGGCCGATGGGCCGACTTCGCCGTCCTCTCGGCGGACTACTTCTCGGTCCCCGAGCCGGAGATCCGCTCGATCGAATCGCTCCTGACAGTGGTGGGGGGACGCATCGTCCACGCGTCCGGACCGTTCGCCGCCATCGCGCCGCCGCCGCTCCCGCCGGTCG
>JASHSU010000150.1 GCA_030038605.1 Thermoplasmata archaeon
CGCGAACGTTCACGGTCGACGTGCGGCTGCACAGCGCGACCGAGGTCGCCTACTACAAGGCCGGCGGCGTACTGCCCTACGTGCTGGCCCACCGGTTCGCCCGCTGAGCGGTCCGCGGGCTACCGCTTCCGGCGGTCTCGAACCCTCGAGTTCCAGGCGGCGAGCGCCTCGACCCGACGGTACGTTTCCGTCCGGTCGCCCAGCTCCGCCCGGGCAGCGGCCACCGCGCGCTCCAGGACCTCCGGTGGAACATGGAGGGCCTGGCGCGAGGCGCGTCGCTCGAACATCTCCAGGGTGCGCGTCAGGGGTACCGTCACCTCCTGGTCGCTGAGTACGGTGAGGCTCAGCGGAGGCAGGAGGTCGAGGAGCACGCGTTCGCGGGTGCGGGGCCCACCGCGCCCCGAGGGCAACGGAACCCCCTCCCGGGCGAGCGCGCGAAAGACCACGCGGCGCCCCGAGTCCATCGCATCGCCGTTGGTCGTCGCCCCCGGGGGTCGGGGATGGACGAGAGCCAGCGCCCCCTGGCGTCCGACCCGATTGCCCTCGTGCAGGGCGCTGGGGGGGTCATCGAGCAGATGGAGGACGTGGGCGAACAGGGTCACGTCGAACGACTCGGTGGCGAACGGTAGTCGGTAGGCGCTCCCGCGCACCAGGCGCGACAGTCCCTTGCTGCGGGCGACCCCGAGCATCCCGCGGGAAGCGTCCACGCCGGTGACGTCGAACCCGAGCGCCCCGAGCGGACCCGCGATGCGGCCGGTCCCGACGCCGATCTCGAGGATCGACCGGATCCCCCGGTCGCGCAAGGTCCGGGCCAGCGCCTCCATCGTGGGGGAGTCGAGCGGCGAACGCGTCGCGTCGTAGACAGGAGAGATCTCGTCGAATTCCTTCGCCACCGTGATCGAGGCCATGGACGGAGGGAGCCGAACCGTCGCCTCTCTTAGTCGTTCGCGTCCCTCCCGCACGCGGGGCCCGGGCGTTCGGCCCGCGCCGCGCCTCCGGGAGCCACGGCACGTTCCTGCACCGAGCGTCGGCGCTCCTATGCAAGATTTGCGACAAATATTGGTCAGTTAGTTCCCGACGGTTAGGACAATGTCAAATAACATCCAACGACCAACTAACGATGCTACCTGCGGGGCGCGTGAAGACGCCGTCCGGCGGGTTGGATGGGTCCGCATGAGTTGGAACGTGCGACTGCTAGCAGTGGGTCTGATCGCCGTATTGGTGCTTCCCGCGAGCCTGCTCGGAGTGGCTGGGGTCTCCACCGCCGTGGCCCCCACCGTCACCGCGACGGCTCCCCCGTCGACGGGGGCCGTGGTGCAGGTGGTGAACTCTACCCCGGTCGCCAGCGTCGCCCCGACCGCGGTGCCGGCCGCGACGACACCGTCCGCCAGCATCACCATCGTCAACGCCTCGTTCGCCAAGCACATTTCCTGGTCGTTCTGGGGCATCAACGTCGCCGCCCAGCAGACGTTCAAGACGTCGGACGCGAGCAACATCGCGGCGACCCCGGTCGATTTCATCCGATTCCCCGGCGGGGACGTCGGGGAGCAGTACAACTACACCTCCGGCATCATCACCAACAACAACGGCGCGACCCAGCACGCCGGGACCAGCGTATCGCAGTTCGTCACCTCGTGCGAGTCGATCAGCTGCCACGCAATCATGCAGCTTCCGGCCGAGATCGACCAGCCGTACACGGCCGCGTACTACGCGAACTACGTCGTGCACACGCTCAACTTCCAGCCGGCCTACTGGGAGATCGGTAACGCGGTCCCCGGTTGGACCCACTTCGACCAGCCCTGGTCGGCGTGGTCGTCCGCCTCCAGCCAGCACATCACCGCCGACGGATTCGCGGCGGAAGTGGGCCAGTACATCACGGCGATCAAAGCGGTCGACAAGGGCGCTCACTTCATCGCCTTCGGCTCGGCGATGGGCACCCCGGACTATGCCAAGGTGTGGATCAGCGAGCTCGCGCTCGTGGACGGGAAGAACCTCTCGGGGATCTCCGTGCACTCGTATGTGATGGGGGCGGCCCCGGCCAACCCGACCTGGTCGGACCTGCTGAGCAACCTGAACGGCAAGTACTCGATGGTCGACCAGGTGACGGCCGACCGCAGCTACCTGACCGCCAACTGCCCCAAGTGCAACCTCAAGCTGTTCATCACCGAGGCGAACGGCGCCGAGGTGAACAACTACACCCAGCTCCTTCCCTCGTTCGCGGGCGATCTCTATCTGGCGGCCGACGTCGTCTACGGCCTCAACCTGCGCCTCACCAACATCGACTGGTTCTGCTACGCGTCCAACTACGGCGGCGCCTGGGACAACGGGGGCACGTGGCAGATGCAGTACACCCTGTTCACCCAGATGTTCTCGGAGCTCGGCCACAGCACGCTCGCGACGGCCGTCTCCGGTCCGTCGTCGTTCTACGCGGCGGCGACCTACAGCAAGTCGACCGGTCTGGCCCTCCTGATGGTCAACGCGAACATCACCTCGAAGGTCTCCGTCAACCTGGGGGCCACGGGTATCCTGCTCGGCGCCGCGGGTGACCTGCGTCAGTGGGCGAACGGCTCGACGGGCCCCAAGAACTCCACGCTCACCCTCGGAACGACGCTCACGCTGCCGGCCCTCTCGATCTCCGTCCTTCGCGTGGCGCCCCTCGGCCTGGGTGTCGGCGCCTCGCCCAGTCAGGTCCACCACCTGAACCGCTCCTCGACCCGGTCGAGCGCGCCCCAGCCGAGCCCGGCGCCGGTCGCCGGGAACGGTGTGGCCCCGACCCCGCCCTCGTCGGGGACGGGGCATGGGCTGCCGACCCCGGGTCCGGGACCCTCGCACCCGCTCGTCCCGGCCGCCTCGCTGACGCTGGTGGCCCGAACGCCCGCCTAAGGCTCAGTCCGACCGACCTCGCGCGCCGCCCGCTCTACGGGCGGACCAGCCACCGGCGCGCCGGGGCTGCGGCCGCGATCGAGGCCGACGGCGCGTCCGTAGTCACGGTCGGCGTCGCCCGGTTCGGGCTCGCCCCGTGCGCTTGGGGCGCGGCCGGTCCGGAAAACACCGGTCCGTGCAACACGCCCGTCAACCCGAACGCGTAGGTGTTGGTGCACTCCGCGTAGAGCCGTCCGTTGGCGATCGACGGGGCCGAGTTGAAGCTGGAGGAGCACGACCAGTTCCAGAGCAGGTCACCGTTCGCGGCATTGAACACGTCCAGCTTGGGCCCGCTGGCGACCGCCAAGACCCCGTTGGAGTAGACCGGGGCGCCGTAGATGACCCCCGAGGAGAGGCCCCGGATCCAGTTGATCGACCCGTTGGTGGGGTCGATCGCGCGGATGGACGCGGAGTAGTTCTTGCCGTTGATGTTGGAGTCGCTGCTGCCGATGTAGACGAGCCCTCCGCCCCAGGCGGCCGGGTCGACGTTGGCGGGGTACTCCGTGTAGGAGATCTTCTGTTCCCAGACCGGGCCGGCCGTGAGGTTGCTCGCGTTGAACGCGTAGTAGTACCCGTTCTTGTTGATCGCCGTGACCATCGACATCCCGTCGGGGAGGTGGAAGTAGCCGGGCGTCGTGCCGAAGTCGGAGTCCTTGATCACCTGCGCCTGCGGCACCTGCCAGGAGCCGAGCGGGGCGAGCGTCGTCGCGTTGATCGCGATGACCGACTCCGACCAGTCCGTGGTGTGGTTCTTGAGCGGGTTACCGGTGGCGACGTAGATCGTGTTGTTCGCCGCATCGAACGACGGCGAGCCCCAGATGCTCGCGCCCCGGTAGCTGTTCCCGACGGTCGTGTTGAAGAAGCCGATGACGTGGTGCGTGGTCAGCGACACCTGCAACAGACCCGCCCAGACGAGCGGTTCGTCGCATCGGCTGGAGACGCCGATGTAGGCGTTCCCGTCGGCGATGAGCGGGCTCGCCCAGTTGTAGTAACCCTGGTTGGCGTACCCGATTGGGAGCTGCCAGTCGATCTTGCCGGTGGCCGCGTCCAGCGCGAACCAGTTCGCGGTACCGTTCGTGAGGTTACCGGTCGTGTTGCCGCCTCCGACGTAGACGACCCCGTCGAACACGGTCGCGGACGACGTGATCCCGGTCGGCTTCGGGTCGCAGTTCGGCTGGGTCACCTGGCCGATGTACGTGGTCCAGAGGACCTTCCCCGTGGTCGCGTTGATCGCGTACTCGTTACCGTTGATCCCGCCATCGTACACGACTCCCTGCGACTCCACCGGCTCCGTTTGCCCGTAGCCGGTGCTGGCGCTCCAGAGCTGCGTCAGGTTGGCCACGTCGGCCGGCGACAGGGTCGTCTGCGCGAAGTTGTTCGAGTTGCGACTGACCTCCCCGAGATAGGTCGGCCAGTCGGACGTGTCGGCGGCGAAGACGACGGTCTGGGTGACGGTCGTCCCGCTCACGGTGATGTCGCCGGACGACGGGGTCTCGGTGAGTCCGCTGATGGGTCCGACCAGGTACGGGTAGACGCCCGAGCTCGCGTTGAAGGTAATGGAACCGCCGGTCGAGGAACTCACGTTCGAACCGAACGCGACGTACCAGGTGGAGGTGGACGGAAGACCGGACGGAGTGAAAGTGACGGTGGCGCTGGAGGACGCGGGCCGGAGCGAGAGGCCCACCGACATCCAGTAGGTACCCGAGCGCGCCGTCGACGCGTTCACCCAGCTCGTCCCGGTCGACGCGGCCACGATGTCCGTGTCGAGTCCGGTCAGGAGGGCGCCGGTCACGGCGGCGTGTTCGGTGTTGAGGACGGTGTCTCCGCCGAAGGCACTCCAGGTCCGGGTCTCGTGCGCCGCGACGAAGCCGAGGACCAGGTCCGAGGACGTCGCGGGGACGGCCGTGACCGCCAGGTCGGGCGAACCACTCGTGGCCGCGCTGTCGGCGGTCCCCAGCGCGTCCAGTGGGTTCGGCCCGACATGGGTCACGTCGACCACGTCGACCGCGGCGCTGTCGGTGGATGACCCGGACAAGGTCGCCGTGATGGTTCGGCTGGCCGAGGAGGTGACGTTGTACGTGACGAAGACCCAGAGCGAGGCCTGCCCGTTCGCACTGGTCCCGCTACCCTGGTACAGCGTCGTGTACGTGTCGAGCGCGCTATCGGTGATCGCGACGGTGTTCGTTCCGAACACCGCGGCGGATACCACGATCGTGTCGCCCAGGTGCGGCGAAAACGCCGCGGACTTGCCCGAGGCGCCGGTGACGGCGAAGTCCTTGTGGACGGAGACGGTCGGCGGAGTGACGGAGTACGGTACCACTCCGGAGGACGACGCCGGAGCGGCGGTCGGCGTCGCGATCGACGGCGGCAAGTACAGGGCCATCAGGACGGCCACCGCGACCGCGACGAAGACTCCTATTCCACTGACGATTGCCCGCCTCTGTCCCCATCCGGTCGACATCGCACCATCGCCCCCGCGAGGGCCGCAGCATCCCCTCGCGGCACAAAAGGGAGGCGAGCCCGTTCCCCTCGGCGTGTCCCAGTTTCTTGAGCCGACCGATACTCGACCGGTCAGCTGCGGGGGTGCGCCTCGGCGGGAAGTCCCGGTGGAGAGGGTCCACTCGGCGCGCTGGACGAACCCGGTCGGCGAGCGAGCGTCGGCAGGTGGGCGAATTTGGCGTGGCGCCGAGGACCCAACACTTCCTGCCCGAACAGGACCGCCAGTCCCCCCACCAGCGTGACGGCCGCGGCGATCCAGAACGCATACTGGAACCCGAGGGGGCTCGGGAACACGATGCCGTTCTGGGTGACCAGATAGGTGGCGAGGAGCGCTCCGACGATCGGAGCTCCGACGCTCCCCCCGACGTTGCGGAACACGCTGTTCATGGCGGTCGCCTGGCCCATGTCCTTGGGGTCCACGGTCAGCACGAGCATGTTGATGATCGAGGCGTTGAGGAGCGCGATCCCCGCGCCCGTCACCACCTCGTAGCCGAGGCACTCGACCAGCGTGTGGGCTTGCGAGAGCAGGTAGAAGCCCAGACTCGTCAGGGCGGCGCCCCCGAGGGCGAGCGGTTTCACGCCAATACGGGAGACCGTGAAGCTCGCGATCAGGGCGACGAACAGCATGGCCAGGGCGAGCGGCACGATGCCGAGACCGGCCTGGAGGATGTCGAGGTTGAATCCCCCGGAGATCGAGGGGAACTCGAATCGGTAGATGAGAGAGAACAGGGCCATGTACATCCCCAGCCCGGCGACGGTCAGAACGACGTTCGTCACCGCGACATTTCGTTCGGCAAGCAGCCGCATATCGACGATCGGCTCGTTGCGCTCGTGCTTCCAGTGCGACTCCCAGAGCAGGAACGGGAGTAGCAGCGCGAGCCCGGCGATCAGGAACCCGAGGGTGAGCGGCGACGTCCATCCCCAGGACTGGCCCTGCGATAGGGCCGCGACGACCCCCGCGAGGGCCCCGCCCAGGAACGCCGCCCCGACGTAGTCGACCTTCACGTCCGGTCGGCGGTACGGTGACTCGCGGACCATCAGGAAGACCGCCACCGTGAGCAGGAGCACGACGGGGATCGCCGAGTGGTACGTGACCCTCCAGCCGAAGTTCTGGGATACCCACGACCCGAGCGGAAGGCTGATCGCAAACCCGACCCCGAACAGGGCGCTCAACAAGCCCTGCGCCCGCGGAACGAGTTCCCGCGGGAACTCTTCCCGGACGAGGGCCATGCCGACCGGCAGGATCGTCAACCCAACGCCCTGGATCGTTCGGGCGGCCACCATGAAGGTGAAGTTCGGAGAGAACCCGGTCACAGACACGGCGGCCGCGTAGGCCAGCATCGTGCCCATCAGGATCTTCCGCTTTCCGTGGATATCCGCGAGTTTGCCGACGACCGGGCTGAGCGCGACGCCGGAGATGGCGTAGGCCGAGATGATCAGCGTCACCTGGGCCGTATCGACGTGGAAGTCGGATTGGATGGTCGGAAGAGACGGCGTGAGCATCCCTTCGACGTAGAGCACGGTCATCACGATCGCGCCCAGCAGGAGCATGACGCGGTTCGCGTACCGCCGGTCGAACGACTCCATCGTCTTCGCCGGTGGCGTGACGGCCGCCGTCGGCAGCGACGGTCCGTTCGACGCAGCGACGGCGGATACGCCCGACATGGATGGTCCGCAGCGCCGGACGGGCGGATAAGCCGTTTCCCGTAGGTGAACCGAAGGTTAGCACGGATGTAGCGCGAGCGACTACGGACGTGCCGGGCGAGGCGGCTCCGACCGAACTCCCCTAAGCGACGAAGGCAAATCCCGGGGCCCGATGTGGTGAGGCCAGTGACCCGACGCCTTGCCGCCATCATGTTCACCGACCTCGTCGGGTTTACGAAGTTAGGTCAGCAGGACGAAGAGGCGGCCCTGCGCCTGCGCCGGGAGCATCAGGACCTCCTCCGCCCGCTGTTCCAGCAATTCGGAGGTCGGGAGGTCAAGTCGCTGGGCGACGGATTCCTCGTCGAGTTCTCGAGCGCCCTGGAATCGGTGCGCTGCGCCGTCGAGATCCAGCGGGCGCTGGCGCGCCGGAACGCGTCCGTCGGTCCCGAGGACCAGTTGCAGTTGCGGGTAGGGTTGCACGTCGGCGACGTGGTCGACGAGGACGGCGATGTCGTCGGCGACGCCGTGAACGTCGCGTCGCGGGTCGAGCCGCTCGCGGAACCCGGGGGCGTGGCCCTGTCGGGGAGTGTCTACGAACAGGTCCGTAACAAGCTGCCGCTCGTCTTCGAGCGGGTCGGGCCGCGTGCTCTCAAGAACGTACAAGAGCCGGTCGAGATCTACCGGGTGCTCGCCGAGGGGAGCCGTCCGGCCACCGCTCCCCGGGAGTCGACCGCCTCCCGCCCCTTGCGCCTCGCCGTGCTGCCGCTGGCCAACCACACCGCCGAGCCGGAGGACGGGTACTTCGCCGACGGGTTGACCGACGAGCTCATCTCGCGCACCTCCCAGGTGCCGCAAGTACGCGTCATCGCCCGGACCTCCGTGCAACGGTACAAGGGCTCGGCCAAGTCGATCCGCGAGGTCGGTCAGGAGCTGGATGTGGGCGTCGCGCTCGAGGGGAGCGTCCGCAAGTCGGGCAACCGCGTACGGATCTCCGTGCAGCTCATCGATGTGAAGTCGGAAGCCCCGATCTGGTCGATGCGTTACGACCGGCCCTTCGACGACATCTTCGCTATTCAGGACGACATCGCTGGCCAGGTCGCCCGTTCGGTCGAGGCCCAGCTCACCGGACCCGCCGCTACGGGCCACGTACCGGTGACGTCGTCGGCCCCGGACACCTCGGACATGGAGGCGTACGCGCTCTTCCTCCACGGGCGTCAACTCTTCGGCGAAAAGGGGTCGGTGGAATCGATCCGGACGGCTCTCGGGCTGTTCGAGGGGGCCGTCGCACGGGACCCTGGCTTCGCCCGGGCACATGTGGGCGTCGCCGAGACCTTGCTCTGGCTGGCGACGGAGGGCTCCACACCGTTCCGCGAGGCCGAAGACCGGACCCTGGTGGAGCTACAGCGGGCTCTGGAGATCAACGAGGGGATCGCGGAAGCCCACTCCACCCTGGCGGCGCTCTATCTCGGGTCGGACCGATTCTCCGAGTGCGAACGCGAGGCGCGTCGGGCGATGGCGTTGAACCCGAGCCTCGCGGACCCGTACCGCTGGCTCGCCCAGCTCGCCGCGGGGGACGGGGACATCCAGCAGGCCGTACGCTACCTGGAGGCCGCCCGCAAGCTGAATCCGGAGGACGTCAACGTCCTCTCCTTCATGGGGCGGGCGCTGGCCTACGCGGGGCGCGAGGCCGACGCGGTCGCCTTCTGGAACGCCACCAAGTCCCAGGTCCGGTTCCGGACGAACGCCCACATGGCGGAGTACTACCTCGGGAAGGGCAATCTCGACGAGGCCGAGCGGGCGATCCGCGAGATGCAGGCGGTCCGACCGGAGAGTCCCTGGACGTACCTCTACGCCGGCATGCTCGCGATCCGCCGGGGAGATCCCGCGGCCGCGCGAGAGATGATCCGCACGCTGGAGGAGCGGCGGCAGCGGGGGGAGATGGTCGTGTTCTTCATCGGGTTCCTCCACTACGCCCTCGGGGAGATGGACGCGTTCGTCGACTGTCTGGAAGAGGCGTTCCGCCACAACGTCCTCCCTCTCCTGGAACTCCTCTACTCGCCGCTCTACGCGGACGCGCGGAAGGACCCCCGAGTCCAGGACATCCTCCGACGGCAAGCGGGACTGCGCAAAGGCGGGAACTCCGGCACCGCCTCCTGAGGTCGTCCGCCGATTGACCGAGCGATCGACCGGTACTCGCGCGAACGTCCGCACGATTCGGGTGACGCCCGTGCTGGGATTCGAACCCAGGTCTGAGGCTCCGCAGGCCTCTAGGATAATCCATTGCAGCGGAGCGGGGTCATGCCCCGTCTCCGTAGCTACCCCACACGGGCATCCGTACGCGGTTGCCGTCCCGGCGCGCCGAGCGGGGGGCGCTATAAAACGCGGGAGGTCGGGCGAGCGCCGATTTGCCCCACAGTTTATACCGTGACGCGCTCCCCGACCGGACGGTCCCCCGGACGATGAGCGAAGGCAGCACCGCGGACCCATGGCCGGAGCTTTCCACGCTCCCGATGGGGGCCCGGGTCGAGGTGACCGACCCCCAAGGTTCGGTGTGGTTGGGTACGGTCGTCCCCCGCCACGCTTTCAGCGGGGACCGGATCCTCCAGCTGAAACTCGGCAACGGGTACAATGTCGGTCTGCACATCGGGTCGGATTTTCGGTTTCGAGACCTCGGTCCGACGCCGGCTAACTTGGACTCGCGCTCCGTCGCTCCGCCGGTCGTCGCCGCCGTCGGGGCCCCGGTCACCCTGCTGACGACGGGGGGGACGATCGCCTCCCGGGTCGATTACGAGACCGGCGGGGTTCGGCCGGTCACGGACGAGGCCGAGCTGCTGGCGTTCTATCCGGAGCTGCAGCGGACCGGACCGGTGCGCATTGTGCCGGTCTTCGACCGTCTGAGCGAGGAGTTCCACCCGGACGACTGGGCGGAGCTGGCCCGCCAGGTCGT
>JASHSU010000151.1 GCA_030038605.1 Thermoplasmata archaeon
ACGGGTCGTGGATCTCCTCCTCGTGCCGGAGGAGCAGGCGGTAGAGGACCTCGCTGTCGTTGACCCCCTTCACCTCCTTCTCATGGATCCCGAGGAACGGGCGGGTCTCGTTCGGGAACGGGATTGCTCCGTTGTGGGCGAAGAGGGTGCGGTGGTTCTCGAACGGCTGGCTGTTGAGCGGACCGATCAGCTGGTCGTGCGGAAGGTTGAGCGGATTGCTGGCGTGGCGCAGGTGGCCCAAGACCAGGGTCGCGTTGGCGTCGGTCGCGGCCCGAACGAATCGCTCCCTCTCGCCATCCTCGAACGCACCTCCGATGCCCTTCTCGACCCGGGCGCGCCCGTGGTCGTCGAACCAGCCGATGCCCCATCCGTCGCGCTGCGCGGTCTTCGCGGACGCGTTCGATTGCACGAGCAGCGACCGGTCGGAATGGACCAGCCAAGCCTCCGCGGTCTGGGGCTCGTGCGATAACATACCGAGCAGGCGGCACATGGTGGTCGCCCACCGCCGGTCGGTAGATAAGGCCCCTCGGGGGCGATGAAACGGTAACGCCACCGTAAGCAACTCTTTTACCGCCGACGGGGGCTAGATGAGCTACCATGGTGCTCATCGAGGTCACGCCCGCCGCGCGGGACCAGGTCCTCAAGATCATGGAGAAGCAGCACGCCCCCTCGGGGTCGGCGCTGCGTCTCTACGTGCAGGGGGGCGGGTGCTCCGGGCTCACGTACGGGATGTCGTTCGACAAGCGCGAGTCGGGCGACGAGGTCGCCTTCCAGGACACCCAGTTGACGGTCGTCGTCGACCGGGCGAGCGCGCCGCTGCTCGAAGGGGTCAAGGTCGACTTCCTGCTCGGGCTGGAAGCCTCCGGGTTCAAGATCTACAACCCGAACGCGAAGGCGTCCTGCTCCTGCGGGAAATCGTTCTCGGCATAGCCCCGGTCGTCAGACCGTGGCCCGGGAGGCCACGGTCGCGTTCGCAAAGACGACCTGCACGTTGGTGGCCAGGGACACGCCCTGGAGGTTGAACTCCAGGATCGGGCCGGGCAGGCTGATGTTGAACGTAACCGCGGTCCACGTCCCCGGAAGGAAGTAGGAGTACGGGAGGGTCCAGCCAAAGAACGAAGGTAACCCCCACGCGGTCGACCCAATCCACACCACCGATTCGTTGGCGAGCGGCGCCGGCATCCCCGGTGTCGGCGTGGCCGCGAGCCAGACGGTGACCGTGAGGTTTCCCTCGGGCAGCGTGGCCGCGGGTCCCCAGAAGAACGTCCCCAGAACGCCGGGGGCACTCGCCGCGACCTGGTTCTTCCCCAGGACGGCGCCCGTCGGCGCGTACCCTGCTTCGGGGTCGACGACCTGCGCCCCGTCGACCCGTAGCGGGAGTACCGGAGGAGCCCCGAAGGACGTGAGGGGGCCCTCGTATCCGTGCTGGTAGAGGACGACCGGACCGATGGCCGACGACCAGACGATGCCACGAACCGCGAAGTCGTCCGGAGCGTAGAGGAGGCCCTGCAGCCAGGACGGGACCGCCCCGATCCGGAACTGGTCTACGAAGACGAAATCGGGTAGGGCGGTGGCGTTGAACGGTAGGACGAGAAAGTTATCCTGCGTCCAGGAAAACGAGTAGGCGTTCCCGTCGTTGGCGACCAGCGGGAACAGATTGTCGCTGGCGACCACGGTCGCGTTCGACGGGATCACCGCCGCGAGATGGGCCACGTCTTCGTAGCCGGCGGGGACCTGGTAGGACAGATTGTACCCCGAACCGATGCTCTGATTCTGCATCAGCGGGTCGACCGGAGAAAACACCAGGTTGACAGCCACGAACACGGCCACGCCGACGAGGAGGACTGCTCGAATCCGCCGCGGACGACCGGGCCGCGTCGGGGGCGACCCTTCGACCCTCTCGGCCGGCCGGGACCACCCCGCGTCGAGCGTGCGGACCAACCGGGGGAGAGCGTAGGCGAACGCCGGCAGCAGCCCCGCCGCGACGATGAAGTTGTACTGAAACCCCAGGGTGGTGAGGTCGGGGTCGTAGCTGAACATCGTGAAGACGAACCACGGGGCCGTAAGGACCAGGGCCCGGGGTGCCAGGAACGGTACGAAACCCAGCAGGCCGAACATCACGAACCAGTACTCCCACTTGGCCGGAAAGGCGACGATGAGGTACGACCCGGCGAGGCCCAGCTGCGCCGGGGTGGCGCCGAGGATGTATCCGCTCACCGGGAACGGGGACGGCGTCGTCCCTAGGACGGCGGTGAGGTAATCGAGCCGAAGGTAGACCAGGAAGCCGTAGGCGGCCGCCGACGCCACCACCAGCCCGAAGGCGGCGCGGGTGCGGGGCCGGGTCCACCAGGCGCGCAGGGCGGTCGCGCGGAGGGACCCACCGGGCGAGGCGCCGGGCGCCTCTCGGGGCGGGGCTAAGATCCGCCCGATCTCCGACGTTGAAGGGAGGAGGAAGAAGATCCCGACGAAAAACAGGAGCACGGGGGCCACTTCGATCGTCAGGAACGCGGCCACCACCGCGATCGCCCCCAGGCGGTACCGTCCCTGCTCCCAGAACAGTAGGACGGCAAAGATCTCGAGCGGGAGGAACGCCTCGGCGTGGAAGTCGTAGAGGTTGGCCGCGAGGGTCGGTGCCCAGAGCAGGTAGGCCCCCGCCGCTCCCACTCCGTACCAATCGTTCCCGCCGAGGTGCTTGCCCAGATAGAAGAGGGGGACCGCGGCGAGCGTAACGACCGCACTCTGGCACACCAACAGCGTGGTGGACGACGGCAGGAGCGCGTAGATCGGCACGAGAACATACAGGAGGAGCACCGAGTGGACCTGCAACAACGAGTGGAAACCGCCGGTCTCCCAGTCGGCCGCTTCGTAGAAGGGTCGGCCGTGCGCGGTCGACCAAAGGGCCTGTTGGTAGAGTCCCAGGTCCCAGGTGCCCGGGACCAGTTCTTCGACCCTCAGCCAGGAGAGCGCCAGCGCGACCGCGAAGTACCCCGCCATCCCGACGGCCAGCCATACGACCGGTCGGATCCGGAGGAGCCATCGGGCGACCCGCCCGGCCCGCGAGGGCCCGGCCGCCTCCTCCTCGCTCATCGCGTGCCCGGTCACCGTTCGAGGGCAATACCCCCCGCTCGGGCGCAAGCTCCGTCCATCGCTTCGCGCCTCCCGAATCCGTGCCGGTCCATGGACGACCGGCCTGCCACCGGGTCTTTATACGTGCCCCGGGGTGTGCAAATTGGGGTAGTTCGAGGAGGGCCCCCGGTATGACGGATAGTTCGATCAAGTTGGAAGTCACGAAGGAAGCGCAGGACCAGGTGCGGGACCTCATCAAGAGCCAGAAGTCCGGTACGGCGGTCCGCGTCTTCGTCCAGTCCGGTGGCGGCGGCGGCTGCGGTGGCGGCTGCGGGTCCGGTGCCGAGGGCGGAGGGTGCGGCTGCGGTAGCGGCGGTGGCCACGGCGGAGGTCCGATGTTCGCGATGGCCTTCGACCAGGTCCGTAACGGCGACCAAGTGATCGCCGCGGACGGGTTCAAGATCGTCGTCGACGACCTGAGCGCCGAGTACCTCAACGGCGCCCGGATCGACTACGTCACCGAGCTCAACGCGTCCGGCTTCAAGATCACGGCCCCGGACTCCCCGACGGGGGGTCACGCCGAAGGTGGCGGGGGCTGCGGTTGCGGCTCGGGCGGGTGCGGCTGCGGGTAGACGCACCGGTCGACCCGGTCCAACCCTTTCCGTTCTTCTCACTGCTCCGGCACCGACGAGGGCGCGTCGCTAGGCGCCGGGGGGAGAAGCCCGCCCTTCCCCGACCGGACGAGCGACCACCGGCCGTGGTCGACCCCGTGACGGTAGTCGCGTTCCCCCTGCGTGTGAGCGACCAGCTCCAGACCCGCGAGCAGAGGAAGTCGGACGGCGTTCGCCGGACGGTCCGCTACGACCCGCCCGAGCACTCCCAGGCACGCACCGGGCTCCTCGAACACGAGTCGATCGAGCGTGGAGGGACGGAGGCCCGCCGCCGCCAGCTGCCGGTGACCGTAGTTCACGCGGACCCGCTGGCGGAAAAAGTCGGCCACGGTTTCCGGGACGGTGTTGTACACCACGGTCGAACGGTCGTAGACCACGCGGTACCCCCGCTCGACGGCCCGGAGGCAGAGATAGGCGTCCTCGTTGATCACGCCATCCAGCGGTTCCAGAAGGGTCCGCCGTACCGCTTGGAGCTCGCCGCCATGGACCGGCAGACCGCGCGCCCCGAAATCGACGATCTGGCGGTCGTGGACGTCCCAGAGCGTACGGCCGAGACGTCCGAGCATGGTGCCGCCGTTCGTAGGTACCACCCGAGGAAACACGACGCCCGTGTCCGGGGTGAATCGACCGAGCAGACGGTCGACCAGGTCGGGACCGAACCGGACATCCCCCGAGATCAGGAAAACCACCTCGCCGCGGACCTGTTCGATCGCCCGATTGTAGGCGCGCCACTTGCCGATCCGCTCGGCCTCGTACTCCAGGCGCAACCGGGGGTCGCGCAGGGACTCGAGGAACGCCCCGGAGCCGTCATGGCCCCCGTACATCACGACGATCTCGTCGACCGGGCTTCCCAGCAACGCCGGTAGTCCCCGACGAAGGGCCGGCTCCTCCTCGTAGGCGAACACCACCGCACTGGTCGACCGCGGAGCCTCCGGGGGGGAGGGGCCGGATCGGGTCACGGTTCCGGGGGAACGGGAACCGGCTCCGACCGAACGACCCATGGCCCCTCCGCGGGTCGGAACACGGCCCACCGACAAATAGCCGGAACCGTCGTTCGGGGGCCCGTGGGGCCCTTCCGCTAGTGCGCGCCTTCGACGACGGGATGGCGCCCGCCAACCGGCATCGCCCGCCCCGGCAGCAAGGTGGACGCTCGGGGCTCGGGTGCGTGGTCGAGCAGGTCGCGGATGATCGACGTCCACCGACCCGCGGCGACTTCGAGTCGGAATTGACTCGCCTGGCGGATGCAGGCGTCGCGCCACGAGGCGGGGTACCGTTCCCGGTTGACGCTCAGGGCCTGCTGGACGAATTCACGGACGGTTCGGACCAGCCAGCCGGTCCGGCCGTCCAGCACCGTCTCGCCCGGACCCTGCTTGGCGTACGTGAGGACCGGCGTGCCGCACGCCATGGACTCGATCGGAATGAGCCCGAACGGCTCCTCGGTGAACGGGAACGCGGTGAACAGGGCGTTCGTGTACAGTTCCCGGAGCTCGTCGTGCGAGACCGGGCCCAGGATCTCGACGTTCGAGCGCTCGGACTCGACGCGGGAACCCTTGATCCAGCCGCGGCTCTTCATCCCAAAGACCTTGATCGGTGCGCCGGTCCGGGCCAGCTCCCGCAGGCAGCTCACGTGGGTCTCCTTCCCGAGATAGGTAAGGACGTAGTCGCGGGCTGGATCGCTCGTCGTCGGGGAGAAATTGAACGGGTACAGGTACCCGGGCACGACGCCCTCGACCGGGAACCGGTGTTCCCGGAACCACGCCTGCAGGAACTCGGAATGGGTGTAGATCGCCCGGGTCCGGGACGCCGCCTCGTGGAGATGGTGCTCGTCCAGGAACGCCACAGTGGGACCGAGGGTTCGAACCCCCGCCCGCATCGTCGGCCGGAGGGAGGGACCGATCGACTTGAGGGTGGGCCCGAGCGGGCGCCCCTGGATGTACCAGATGTCGTTCGGACAGGCCGTGGTCATCGAGAGGTTGAGCCGTACGCCCGGATGGCCCGCCAGCTTCCGCTCGAGGGCCCGCCCATTCAACCGGAGCAGGGCGTCGCGCGACCAGGACATGACGTAGGAGGGGATCTCGTCGCGGTCGTGACGCAACGGAGGGAACCACGCGTCACCGGAGATCGGTTCGATCCCGAGCCCTCGCAGGGACTCGGCGACGTCGGGGCTCATCGCCGGGGAGGCGACGGCGACCGAGAACGACTTGCACAGCTCCGCCGCCAACGGGACAGCGAAGCGGTACTGGACGAACTCCTTGGACAGGAGCGGTTCGGTGATGAAGACCAGCGATTCCATCGTCCGCCCCCCTAAGGGCCGGCAGGAGGATTATCCTCTCGGTGTGGGCCCACTCTGAGGGGGACCCCACGCCACAAATACTCTTTGGGAGGACGGAAGACCCTGCGTACCGAAGGAAATATTCGAATAGTCGAATCCCGCGAAACCGGACGCGCCCCGGGGGCTACGGGCGGGTCGTTTCGTCGGACGCTCCCGTCATACCTGCGCGTTCACCATCTCCGGGCCGGCGAGCCGAGGAACGAGCGGGTACGCCGTCTCTTTACCGCCGGGACCTTGTCGCGATGCTGTTGGGAGCGACTCACGTGGATACCCAGCGGCCCACCGTCCCGTTCGCCCACGACTGCCGTAAGTGGGATGGGAGCTACCGGTTGCTCGTCGCCGCCCGGGAGGCCCTGGCCGGAAGCCGCTACGACCTGCCCGTCTACCGGTGCGTGGACCCCTCGCTGGCCGACCAGTTTCCCACGCTCGGCACGGAGGTCCGCGGCTACCGCGTACCGCCCGGTGGAAACCTTGAACGCGGCATCAACCGCTGGTCTTCGGTGTTTGAGCGTAAGCTGGCCACCGTTCCCGGAGATCTGCTGCACATCTGGACGGCAGCGTTGGCCCGTGTCGCCCGCTATCGTTCCGACGTCGTCGTCACGATTCCGGATATCGCAAAGTGGACGACGCGGTACTACGGCCCCATCCCCTCCTACCTTCACAACCGTGTCCTTCCCTTCGTCAAGCAGGCTCGGGCCGTCGTGGTCTATGCGGAATGGACCCGACAGGACGTGATTCGGGCGCTGGGGATCTCGCCCGAACGAGTCCACGTCGCGCCCCCGGCGCTGGACTGGCCCCGGCCCTACCCACAGCACCCCGTGCCGGCCGAACCGCCGACCGAGTCCGCCCCCTGGACGATGCTGTACGTCGCCGTCGACCGTCCCCACAAGAACGTGCGATTCTTTCTGGACGTCCTGGCGAAACTGGACCGGCGATTCCGTGGCCGGATCGTCACGCACCCGACTTCGGAGACACAGCACCACGTGCGGCGACGGGGGTTGGAGGGTCGGGTCGAGTTCCTCGCGGACCTCCCGGACATGCGTCCGGTCTACACCTCCTCGGACCTGCTGCTCTTCCCGTCCCTGTTCGAGGGGTTCGGCATTCCCGTGCTCGAAGCGATGGGGTGCGGACTGCCCGTCATCGCGTCCGACGTGACCGTTCTCCCGGAGGTGGTGGCCGGCGGGGGCGTCTGTCTGCCGCTGGGGGACGCCGACCGATGGGCGTCCGCCGTGCTCCGGCTCGCGGACCTGAGTCAGTATCGACTCGCATCGCGCGCGGCGCTCGAGCGGGCCGACCAGTATAGCCCCGTTCGGTACGCCGGTGCGCTGGACCAGATCTACCGCTCGGCGCTGTCGTGATCGCGTTCTCGGAACGGCACGGGGTCGCGGCCCCGTCCTAGAGACTCTCGGCGCGGGCGCGGCGCGTATAGAGCCATCGTCCCCACCTCGGTGAGATCGAGTAGACCCGCAGGGCCAGCGGTAGCAGGCGTTCCGAGCGGAGCAGGTACGAGGTCGGTTGGCTGCGGATGGCTCGTCGCAGCCGACGGAACTCCGATCGGCGCACCGTCGGGTCGCGCAGCGCTCGGAAGCATTGCTGGGCGGTGAGCAAACCTTCCGCCTCCACCCGGGACCGCTCCGAACCGGACTCGGCCGCCCATCGGGCCAACCGCGCGTAGCTCTCGGCGGACCGGCGCGAGAAATCGGCCCGTCCCGCGACCGGGTCGGTCCGAGCCTGAGGATTCCACGAGCGATTTTGGCCATGGATCCGGTACTCGGTCCACGGGGCCGGGTCGAACCGGATCGACCCGGCTCCGGCCAGGACCGCGACGAACATGAGGGAGTCGAGGAGGATGAATCCGGTGAGGTCCCGACCGCGGCAAAATTCGTCCAGCGCCGCGCGCCGCACGGCGATACTGCTGCTGTTGAAATCGAGCCCCAGGGGCGGCCACCGGAGCCGGTCGTGGGACCAGCCGTCCGAGGTTGAGGTGACCGCGCCCACTCGGACGCCGTTGCGCCGTTCCTCGGATCGGAACCGAGGGTCGGGTACGCTACCTCCCTCGCGGTCGATGATCACGTAGCCGTTGCGCAGGTAACCGAGGTCGGGGTCGCTTCGGAAGGCCGCGGCGACCGAAGCCAAGCGGTCGGGTCGCATCCGGTCGTCGTCGTCCAAGAACGTCAGGACCGTCCCCCGGGCCGCCTCCAGTCCCGCCCGGATCGCGGGCCCGATGTCCCCCGGGGGGACGTGGACGGAGCGCCCACCCGAGCGCGCGAGTCGTTCCTCGAACCCTGCGTCGTCGAAATCGCAGACGGCGATGAGTTCGAACTCCTCTCGGGGGAGCGATTGGGCGCGGATCGAGGCGATGGCCTCGTCGACGAAGTCACGATGACGGGAGGCCATCAGAACGACCGAGACGAACGGAGCGGTACCCGGACCGGTTGACCGCCCGGGCGAGCCTGGGTCGACCATCGCTACCCTCCCCGTCCGACCCGTCAGGTCGGTCCGATCACGTCGGTCGCCCCGGTGTACCCCAATTCGTAGAGAAAGACGGCCCCGGTCGGGGCCACCCAGACGACAGCCCGAAGTCCGTACTGGCCGTGGTGTTCGAGCGTGAGGAACCAGCCCGGGACGGCGAACATCTGATTCGTCGCAAAGAACCCGTACGTCGGGGGGTGGTCGAGGCCAAAGGGAAGCTGGTTGGGTTGCGAAGGGACCCAGAGCAGAGCGTATGCGTTGAGGTCATTCGCCACCAAGGGGAACAGGTTCGACGAAGCGAGGACCGGGGCCCCGGACGGGATCAGCGCGGCCTCCGTCACGACGTTGGCGAAACCGGGGGCGGGCCGATACTGAACCACGTACCCGGGCAGCGCCCCGCTGGTCACCTGATTGTGCGGGTTCAACGGCCCGATCTGATAGGTCAGGAGGACGACGAAGACGACCAAGACCGCCAGCAGGACCTGCCGTTGACGTACGGAGGCGATGCGCGGGCGCGTCGTCCCCACCACGTCGGAGGGCGATGAACCTCGCGACCGCCGTTGCCACCGTTCGATCAGTTTCGAGTACAGTACAGTAAGCCATCGCTCCGCTCGAGGATAGCCCAGGATGGCGGCGATGGCCATGGGGGTCACTGCGATGAACGTGTACTGAAACCCGATCGTCGAGTACGCGAGGGTGTTCGCCTGGAGGGTGAAGAGGAACCAGGGCACCTGCAGGAGGAGGGCCCGTGGAGCGAGAAGGGAAAGGAAACCGAACGAGGCGACCATCACGAACCAGAATCCGAGCTTGTGGGACAGGCCCGTGGTGAATGACCACGTGAAGGCGAGGCCCAACTCGGTCGCTCGCCCCGGAATGAGAGCGGTGGCGTAGGATGGGTTCGGGGCGGGAGGTAGGACCCCGGGCAAGACGATCCACTCAACCAACCGCAAGAGTGGGTAGGAAAGGACCGCCACGAGCATCAGCAGCGTGGCCCACTGGGCCGCCGGGTCACGCCACGCCCGGGGGCCGGGGGGAGGTCGTTCCGACCCATGGCCGGCCCGAACCGACCAAGCGAGCCGAACCCACAGGGCGCGCAGCAGGTCGCGGACCGCCGGCCACAGGAAGTACAGAGCGACGGCCACGACGAGGAATGGGGCAACTTCCAACGTGACCAGGGTGATGATCGCCACGATCAGGCCGAGGGCATATCGTGCGGTCAGCCAGAAGAGGAACAGAAGGGCGATTTCGAGAGGGAAGAACGACTCGAGGTGGTAGTCATACAGATTGGCCACGAGGGTGGGTGCCGCCACCAAGTAGAAGCCGGCGAGGACGACGGCCGGCCAGGGCCGGCCGATCACACGGCGACCGATCAGGTAGAGCGGTGCGGCCGCAAGAGCTACCACGACCGACTGGAGAGCGAAGAGGGTGTACGGGCTTGGAGCGAGCGCGTACAGCGGAGCGACGAGATACAGGATGAACCCCGGATGCACTTGCAACAGGGAGACACTGCCGAAACTCTCCCAGTCGCCGGCTTCGTACATGGGGTGCCCGTGGGCCGACGACCACAACGCTTGCTGGAAGATGCCCAGGTCCCAGTTGGACGTCGAGAACTCCTCGTAGCGGAGCGTGGACATCCAAAACGAGACCCCGACATATGCGGCGATCATCGCGACCAGGACCACGACAGGAGGGCTCCAACGCAGGGGCCACCGGCGGGCGGGCGGTCCGGGATCCAAAGACTCGGTCAACGACCGAGAACCACACGCTAGACGGTAAAGCACGTTCCGTTCGAGGTAATTGCCCCACCAACCGCCGACCTAGCGGTCACGGCCGGTGACCGAGCCGACGTACGACGGCGACCCTGGGCCATCTCCCGTTGTCTTACTACGAAAGGAATACCGAGATTACGAGTGATATGGCGACTTCCCCCATCGCCCCGGATACGTATCCATACGGAGGAAAACGGCGACACTTCATGTAGGCTCGCCTGTAACCGCGGTTATCCGACATGACTGTCGGAGCGAAAGAGGAACAATGAGCATCGGGAAATGGAGCATCGGAGCGGCGATTACTGCCGTGCTGGTTGTGGGCCTTCTCGCGGGCGGAGCCTTGGGCGCCGTCACGAGTCCGCCACCCCCCGCCAGCACCTATACGGTGTGGATCACCGAGAAGGGTCTGCCTTCGGGAACCTCCTGGAGCGCGACCTTCAACGGCGTGACCAACACCGGAACCGGGACGACCTTGACGTTCACGGCCAACTCGGCCGGTAGCTACTGCTACTATCCGAGCACGATCACGGGCTCGGTCTCGACGACCGAGTACGTGCCCACGACGAACTTCTGCATCACGGTCCCCAACGTGCAGCACATGACGGAGGTCTTCCAGACGTACTACTACACGTACTTCACCGAGTCCCCGTCCACCGGCGGCTCGCTCAACGTCGGGAGCCAGTGGCTCGCGGCCGGGTCGAACTTGACCGTCAGCGAGTACACCAACCCGGGCTACACGTTCAGCACGTGGTCGGCGGGAGCGGGGATCGCCATCGCCTCGCCCACCACCGGGTCGACCGAGCTGACCGTCAGCGCGTCCGGAGTGACGGTCACCGCGGACTTTACCCAGGGAAGTTACACGGAGAACTTCTACGAAACCGGTCTGGCCGCGTCGACCAAGTGGTCGGTGGACTTCAACAGCGTCACCAAGACCTCCACGTCGACGTCGCTCACGACGGCCAGCACCCTGACGGGCAGCTACTCCTACAGCGTCCCGATCGTCACCGTGACGAGCACGGAAGAGTACGTCCCGACGCCCAGCTCCGGTAGCGTCACACTGCCGTCCCAGCGCAGCGTCGAGGTCGTGTTCACGAAGGAGTGGGCGATCACGTTCGCGACCACCGGTACCGGTTCGGTCTACCCGAGCTCGGGCTACTACCCGGCGGGGGCGAACATCTCCCTGCAGGCGAGCTCCAGCTCCGAGCTGTTCTCCAAGTGGACGACGACGAAGAGCAAGGTCTACCTTGGCAGCACCGCGGATGCCGGTACCAACGCGACCGTGAAGGGCGCGACCACCGTGACCGCCGTCTTCAAGACCGGCAAGCTGTGCACGAGCTGCACGCTCACCTTCAGCGAGGTCGGGTTGCCAACCGGGACGGCCTGGGGCGTCACCTTCAACAGTCAGAACTACGGCACGACGACGTCGTCCATCAAGCTGACCGGGGTCACGATCTCGGCGTACTGGAATGCCTTCAACCCCGTCTCGACGGGCCAGTGGGGCGTCGAGTACTCGCCGAGTCCCTACGGGTACTCGTCGGGGTACTACTACCTCGGGTATGAGACCACGATCGAGGTCGTCTACGAGAAGTACGCTTACGTGTCCGTCGTCACGAACCCGAGCTCGGTGCCCAGCGGCGGCGCCACGCTCGGCTCGGCCTGGTACCCGGTGGGCTCCGTCAACCCGATCTCGGCCTACAACGGGTCGTACTACACCTGGTCGAACTGGGCGAGCTCCAACAGCAACGTGACCCTCGGTTCGAC